>CAXUCF010000052.1:7033-21943 GCA_964249275.1 uncultured Lichenihabitans sp. | reverse complement strand
CCGTGCCCCCCGGCCCGCGCGCCCGCGGCTCCCCCCCCCCCCCGCCCCCGCCCCCCCCGCCCGCGGCCCCGCCGACCGGCGCATGGCCGTGCCACCTGAGCTTGGGGTAGACCTGCTTCAGGGCGCCGATCTGCGCCAGCAGGGTCGGCGAGGTGACCGGGCCGGTGAGCAGCCGCAGGCCCTCGCCGCCCTGCGCCTTGATGGCGGCGAAGCGCCCCACCATGGCGCCGCGGAAGTCCTCCCAGGACGAAATGCGGTCGAGGTAGCGTACCGCCTGCGAGCGCAACGGGTCGTAGAGGTCGAGGATCGAAGCCTGGGCGAAGATATCGGAGCCGCCGCGGCTCCAGGGATGGCTGGCATTTCCCTCGATCTTCAGTGGACGGCCGTCGAAGGTCGTGACCGTGGCGCCATTGCCATAGCCCTCGAGCAGGGTGGTCGACGTATAGGTGAGCGGTGCGCTGGGCTCGATGCGTTCCGGGTTGCGCACGTAGGGGATCTCGTGATTGCGCGGGTTGCCCTGGTCCGAACAGGCCGAAAGGCCCGCCATGGCGAAGGAAGCCGCCATAAGCCGGAAGAACTGCCGGCGATCGGGACCGTCGGCGAGCTTGGAGGCGGACGGGAACTCCTTCGCCAGGAAGTCCCGGAAGGCCGGTGTCTCGGCCACGGCCTCGAGGCTGCGCCACAGGGCCGGGCCGGAGCCGTCGGCGAGGCGCGAGCGGAGATCGGCGATGTCGTGGGGGTCCGGCATCAGCGGTGACAGATCGAGCAATCGGAGAGCCGTCCGGGCCCGGCGATGTGGTATTCGGCCACGAGCTGCGGCCCGACCTTGTCCTGATCGGGGGGCGGCGTCCAATTCATGTTCCAGACTTCCCCCTGCCGGCGGACGAAACGCTCGGGATGGCGATGGCAGTCCAGGCAGAACTCCATCTGGAAGGCGTTGGCCCGATAGGTCAGCTGCATCGAATCGACCGCACCGTGACAGGACGTGCAGCCGATGCCTTTCTGGATGTGGATGGAATGGTTGTAATAGACATAGGAGGGCAATTCGTTGAGCCTGGTCCACACCAGCGGCATGTTGCGGGCGAGGCTTTCGCGTACGGGCGCCAGCATCGCGGAATTGGTCCAGATCTGCGAATGGCAGGTCATGCAGGTCCAGGTCGGCGGAATGCCGGCCGTCTCCAGATATTCGGCCTGTTCGTGGCAGTAGCGGCAGTCGATGCCGAGTTCGGCCGCGTGATGCTTGTGGCTGAACGGAACGGGCTGCTCCCGCGCGAGGCCGACACCGGTGACGTAGTTGGAACTCGAGAATGCCGAGGCTGCGAACAAGACCCCGACAAGGCCCGCGACGCAGACCAGCAGGGCCAGCCGGAATACCGCGTCGGCCCCCGGTGCGAACAACTGGCGCCGCCGCGGCGGCCTCATGCTGCGGCCTTGGCTGACGAATCGCCGATCGAGCTTGGCACCATGCCGGCTTGCCCTTGTAGGCCCAACGAAAGCCGCCGCGCGACCTAAGTCTCAGTCTTGCGCCGCTCACGGCGAAAGGCAAGCAGCAGCACCGTGCCGATCATCGCGACTGTGACGATGCCGGCCAAGCGTAATAGCTTCATGACGGCCAGCGTGTAGCGACCCGTCGCCGCATCGAAATGAAAGCAGATCAGCAGCAACGGAAGGGCCGCCCTGGCGATGCCGCCGGTCGAGGCGATCGTGACGGCGCCGCGCAGGTCGCCTGCGTGATAGCCCGCGCCGAGCACATAACCCGACACCCGTCCCTCCGGCGTCAGCACCACGAGGCCGGCAGGATGCAGGAACTGCTTCAGATGCACGTCGTAGCGGCTCCTGAAGCCCACCGCCGCCGCCACCGCCCCGACCGCGCCCGCGTCGCCGACCAGGAAGTGCCAACCGGTCGGCGCGTCTTTCTCGCGACCGGCCGCGACGGGATAACGCTCCGCGTCGGCGGCCTCGGCGGCCGATGCGTCGGCCCGGGTCTCCGCCGGGTCGATGCTCAGGATCGCGAGTTCGTAATCGGCGCCGGCCCTGATCCCGGCGTGGGACAGGGCCTCGAGCATGTCGTCGCGCACGACCGAGCAGAGGCTCGGGCAGTGGAAGTAGCCCAGCGCCAGGATGATCGGCCGCCTGCCGTAGAGATCGCCGAGCCGCAGGCGGTGGCCGTCCGCCTCGGTCAGGACGGCATCGGCCGGCACGACGGCGCCTGGATGCTGTGCAAAGGCGTAATCGGCCTGATCCTCGGCCCGCGCCGCCGATGGCGCGACCAGGGTCATCAGGACGAGAAGCGTCACGCGGAACCTCATGACGGCCTGTCTAGAACAGATCCGGCCGGGCGGCCATGCTTCGGGAAGCGAGATCCGCCGTGGCTCTCGCTATGCCGGTCCGCTCAGGGGCGGCCAGCGCGCGGGCGTGCCGACATGGCGACCGTCCACAAGGCGCGGGCCGCATGGTCGACGGCCAGCCGCGGTTCACGGCGCACGAGCCCGAGGCTTTCGCCGAGCCGCACGATGGTGCGGGCCAGCATGTCGCTGCCGAGCGCCGCCATCTGCCGTTCGATCGCCGCCCTGCGACGCGGCGGGCCGAAGCGGAACGGCGCTTCGGCGGCAGGTCCCGCCAGCATGGCGCGGTGCAGCGCGTTGGCGTGCCGCAAGGCCGCGCCGAGCAGCAGTCCGGCCTCGACCGGCCCCAGATGCAGCTTGGCGAGGGCGCCATCGAGCCCTGCCATGTCGCCCGCGAATGCGGCGTCGATGGCGTCGTCGTTGGCCTGGGCGGAAGCATCGGCCACGGCCTCGACGACATGATCGGCCGTGATCACCGTAGCGCCGTGCGCGTAGAGCAGGAGCTTGGCGATCTCGGAGCGGCTCGCGAGGCGGTCCGACCCCAGCAGCGACACGAGCTGGGTCCTGGCTCCCGGGTCGATCGTCATGCCGACGGCGGCTGCTTCGGCGTCGACGAGGCGCGCGAGGTCGCGCTCGTCGTCAGGATAGCACTCGATGGCGGCCGCGGTCCTGCTGCGTTCGATGCTTCTGCGCAGGCCCGAGTCCTTCTTCAGCGGCCCGGCTGCCGCGATCACCACCGGACAGGCGTTCGGCACCGACAGGAGCAGGTCGACCGCGGCCTCGACCTTCTTGGCGCCGCCGCCGTCGACCAGCACGGCGCGCCGGCCGCCGAACAGCGGCATCGTCCGGGCCTCGTCGGCGAGGCGCGCTGGGTCGCCCGCGAGATCGTCGTCCGTGAGCCGGACAAGCTGGAACGGGTCGGCCGGATCGTCGACCAGCGCCGCCACGATCCGGCGCACGCGCTCGCTGACGAGTCCGACGTCGGGACCATGGACCAGGAAGGCCGCATAGCTGCCGATGTCGCGCCCGAGGAAGCGCTCGGCCTCGTGAGTCTTGATCGCCACCATGGCGTGTTTGTAGCAGGGAAGGAAACAGTTACCAGACCGGTCCAGCGCCCCAGGCGGACCGGGTCCGCTGGTCTGCTGCCGCGAAGCCGCCCGAGATCCATAAGGTCCCCACGGGAATATCCGCTTCAGTTCGTTGCGGCTTTGCCTCTCTGAGCGCCATGACTTCTGAAGCAGTTGTTCTCGTGGGTGCCGATAGCCCCTCGCCGTGTTGGCGATGGCGATGTGGACGCTCGGTTCGCTGCCCGGCGCTGTCAGAACGGCATCATGCCGAGGTCGAAGACCCTGTCCGTGAGCCAAGCCATGGCTACGAGCGCTACCGCACCTGAGATGCCCGGCATAATCTGGCGCGGATAGAGGGCGGTGTTGCGCAAAGCGAAGCCGATCGGCAGCACGACGGCAGCGATGCCGACCTGCGCGGCCTCGAGCCCCAGATTGAAAGACAAGAGGGCGATGCCGAGTGCAATCGGCGGCAGCGAGAGCGGCCCCAGGGCCGTTGCGAAGCCTAGCCCATGGACCAAGCCGAACACGAAGGCGAGCGGCCAGCGCCGGCCGGGAATGAAATGAAAGATGTTGTCGAGCGCGGTGATCAGAATGGTCAATGCTATGCCGGCTTCACTGAGCCGTTCGGGAATACTGATGATATGCAGGACCGACAGGGTCAGCGTCGTGCCGTGCGCCAAGGTGAATGCGCTCAGCACCTTCACCGACTCGATGAACATGCCGCGAAACCGCGAAACCGGCACCAGCGCCGCGTCCGTGCCATGGCTATGGGCGCGGCGGCGGAACATGGCCGGCACCAACAGCATGGTGACGAACAGCATGTGGTCGATGCCCGTGAGCAGGTGGTTCACACCCGTCGCGAAAAAGCTGCGCAGGGTTTCCTCGTAGCCGGGCATGACGTCGAACCGTGCTTCCGGCCGATCAGGCGAGAGCGCGGCGACATGCGGCACCCCCGAAACGATCACGTTCAGCAGCCCGCGATGCATCGGGTCGAGTTCGAACATCAGACCGTAGCGCACCGACACGCTGGAGGGCACATGGCCGCATTCGGCGGTGAAGCGCAAAACCGCGTAGCCGCCGTCGCCCAACTGATCGGCCAGCATCGTCACCGGACCCGGGGTGCAGAGGGTGTCGTCGGCCCGTAGGGCCAGGCGCGCGAGCGCATAGGCCTCCAATGCCTCGCGCTTCCGTCGCAGTTCGCCCCAGGTGATGGCGCCGTTACCGTCGTCGTCGAGGCCGATCGCGTAGTCGAGGTCGCGCAGCGCGATGGACCACTGCACCGCGAGTGCCTCGGCCTCCACCTGAACGCGCAGGTACGAGCTGCTGGCACTGTGGGCGAAGGCGTGCGACGCCGGTGGAAGCAGCAGCGCAGCCACGGCCATGAGGATCATACGAAACATTGCCTGCTTCGCCCAAGTCATCGTGGTGATCGTAAGCGACGAGCGAAGCCAAGTTCGATACGTCTGCTGAGAAGGCGCATTCAGTTGTTTGCGGGCGCCGGGCCGTCCGGGTGCGATTGCAGGAACGATGCCGAGCTCTCACGTTTCATGGCCAACGTCGTTAACCGGTCATCCTCGACGCCGTTGTCGTGCAGCCAGGCCCGGACAGGGTCGGCGGCTGCGGGGTTCCCGGCGGCGTTCGCGGCTTCCAGCAGGATCCGTGCGTCGGCCGGCTCGCGCTGTACGTTCCAGTTGGCGCGCGCCAAGTCGAGCGCCCGATCGGGCTGGTGTTGCAGATGGAGTACGAACCGCGCTTCCTCACGGCGGTGCACGGTTTCGCCGCGCAAGCGGCTGGTCTCGAAGCGGGCCGCGAGATCGGCGATGTGGCCCGGCAGGCGTCGGTCGCCTGTCGCCTGCTCGGCAAGCGCCAGGCGCAACAGGAGCGGATCGATACGGGTGAGGTCCTGCAGCAGCGCGATCACCTCCTGCGGCCGGTTCTGATCTAGCAGCCAGTCGGACCAGGCGCCGAGCAGGTAGGGGTCGGTGCCGTCGATCTCCAGCGCGTCGCGGTAGCGCTGTTCGGTCGAAGGATCGCCGAGCCGTTCGGCTGTTTCAGCCACCGCCGTCTCGGCCCATACGCCCAAGGACGGGTTGGCACGCGTCTCGTCGGCGTTCTGCGCGAGGGAAATGGTGATGGCGCGCAACGCGAGCGGTGCGTGGCCGGTGAGCGACATGATAGACGCCGTGCAGATGTCTGGTGCAAGGCCCAGTGTGATGCTGGCGACCTGGCCGCAATCGGCCAGCGCCGCCTTGTAGTCGGCCTGCGCCTGATGCACGGCGGCCAGCGTCAGCCAGGCCTGCGCCGAGTTGGGCTCGGCGCTGGCGACCCGCCGCAACGCTGCGATGCTGGCGTCGAAGTCGTGGTTGCTCTGCAGGATCAAGGCGCGCAGCAGAAGCACTGGGGCGGGTGTGTCCGGGGCTAACGGCCAGGGCGCCAGGGCGGCTTCGGCGCGGCCGAGGAAGCGCGGATCTCCGAGCTTTCGCGCCTGTTCGATATCGAGCCGCGCCACCCTCTCGGCAAGCCCGATGTCGCGGCGGTTCTGAGCCAGCAGGGCATTCATGTCCCGCAGGGCTTGACCGGAGGCGTCGCGTGCGCCCGGCACCCGCTCGAGCACGAGGCCGTCCTCGGCGGGGGTGAATGGCGTCGCCTGCGCCAGTGTTGCGGTCGAGAGGTACCCGGCGAGACAAAGGCCGAGGAGGTTTCGTTTGGATATGAAACGGCATGGGGAGAGCCCCGTGCCACGCTTCGTCAGATTGGATCGCAAAACCATACCGGCATGGTCGCTTTCACTGCGGCTCGTGGACCGACACAGGTACCTGCCCCCCGCTCTGCGGCGAAGGCGACAGCGGCGGCATCACGTAGGGGAAGGTCTGCAGGAAATGTGTCGAGTCGGTGAAGGCGCCGTCGGTGAATTCGAGCGCACCGGATGGCGCATCCGAAGGATTGCCGTAGAGCCCGAGAGTGTAGAGCTTGCCCATGGCGACCCGCAAGGTGATGTCCACCACATCGTCCCCCGGACGACGTCCGTTGGGGTAACCGGATTTGTCACCGGCGATGACGCCGAGCCGGTTCTGTGCGCCGTAGGGTGTAATCGGAGTGTTCGTATTGAGGCGCATCTCCTCCGAGGGAACCGTATTGTAGTGCTGGTTCAAGCCCTTGATGCCGGTCAGGAACACGGCCTCGAGGTCGGCGCGTGGGAACTTGGTCGGTGCCGTGACTCCCGGGAACAGCGCTTGGATCAATGCCGGCACGGTCGGATTGGTCACGTAGATCGCGAACTGTGCGTCATTTGCGGGCAGGGACATGTTGAACTTGTCCTTGTCCTTGAGTCCGATCACCAGTTCGTTGACCAGCGGATTGGCGAGACGGGAGACCTGCTGATAGGTCATCTGTCCGTTCGGTGCCGGGGTCCCGAGGGAGGAGGTGGTCCAGGCGCCAAGAACCGGGTTGCCCGGATTCGTGAGACAGGCGGTCGGAACCTCCATGACGAGCGACGTCACATTCTTGGCCGCGAGATCGTCCTTGGCCGAAGCGGCAAATTGCTCGCCGATCGGATGGGCGTAGTTCACGAGATCGAAGGTTTCGCCGAGATTGACCACGAACGGGTCCTTGCGCTGGCCCACGAAGACACGGCCTAGGCCGCAGTTGGGCACCGCGATCTCGTAGGTGTAGGCTCGTGCGTATTCGGCATAATTCGGAACCGATTTGTCACCGATGTTGTCGACCGGCTTCTGAAAGCTGGTTTGTCCGCTCGCCGACTGCAGCTGAGTTTCCGTCCCGACGCCGCTTGCGTCGTAAGTGACGAGCGAGATTGTGTAGAACTCGACCGAGTTCTGCGCCTTGTGGTCTCCATGGACAATCTGCCCATCATTGATCAGCGCGATAGGGACGTTGACGCCTCCCACCGGCACGCTGAGACTTGGCGAAACCTCCTTGAAACGGAAGCGGAACGTGTAATACGGCTGCCCGGTCGCATTGGAATCGACGTTGATGTCGTAGTAGCCGTTATGTTCCATGTTGAAGAAATTGGGTCCGCCGGCCGGATCCTGCAACGGCACGTAATCGGCGATCATCGTCACAAAGCCTGCCCGACCCGGCTCGTAGCTCCGGAAAAAGAAGAAGTCCGAAGCATCGAGGCGCGGCATGCCCGCGATCATCGGCGCTTCCCGGTGGCTCGAGGCATAGGCACGCGGTTGAACGGCCGTTGCCGCGACCAACAACGTCGCGGCGAGCATGATGCGCTTCCCCGTCTGACGTCCCGCGCGTTCATTGCACGGGTGTGCCTGGCGCTGCGCCGAAAGGCTGCGTCCCGGCCGGAGCCCAGGTGTACGACTTAGTATCATTTGAGCTCTCCGCATCGCGTTCAACCCAGCGTAACAGAGAACATAGCCTGGGGTTCGAGCAAAGCAACCGAAAATCGGTTTTTCTGCATCAGGATCCAGCCAAGCATGCGGCGGCGCGCCCCATCCGCACTGAACCGGAGCGCTACGCTCGCGGGACGATGCCGGTCGGTCGGTCGCGCCAGGGTGGAAGTCGAACATCAAGGCGTAATCGATGCTCAACTGGCGCAGTGGCGCCGCACAGCGCGCCGTGAAGCGAAGCACGGCATAGCCGGTCCCGGCCCGCTCGTCGGCGAGCAACTCGACCGGCCCCGGCGGGCACGTCGCGCTGCCCGGAGATAGCGTGAGCCGCGGCAACGCGGAGGCTTCGATCGCCGGGGCGTGCGCACGCAGGATGCACCACGTGATCACGCCGGTCGGCTCGAGCCCGATCGCATCGTCAAGGTCGCGCAGCGCAATTTCCCATTGCACCTGCAGATCGGCACCGGCGGTTATGACTGTGAGGTAGCTCGTGCTGTTGCTATGCGCCCAGGCGGCAGGGCACAGGAGCAGAAGCAGCCAGAAGACCCAGACCCGGATCCGTAGCCGACGAGCCTGTCGCGTTTTCGTTTCAGGCATCGACGCCGAGTTGGTCATACCCTTTGAGCCGGTAGATCACGGCCGAAACCAGCCAACTCGCGACGAACACGCCGATGATGACGAAGCCGATACTCCCGAAATTGTCGTTCAGCGAGCCGACTGATTCCCAGAACCCGCCCTTAAGTTCGAGTTGGTCGCCAATCAGGCCCAGCGCCTCGATCCCGCCGACCAAGAGGGCGACGACGATCGAAACGGCCGTGATGGTCATGTTGTAGTAGAGCTTGCGGATCGGCTTGAGGAACGCCCAGCCGTAAGTGCCGAGCACCAGGACGCCGTCGGTGGTGTCGACAAGTGACATGCCGGCGGTGAAGAGCGCCGGAAACACCAGGATCGACCAGATCGGCAGCCCGTTCGTCGCCTGCGCGGCCGAGATGCCGAGCAGGCCGACCTCGGTCGCGGTGTCGAAGCCCAGACCGAACAGCAGGCCGAGCGGGTACATGTGCCAGGACCGGCTCAGCATCGCGAAGACCGGACGGAACAGCCGTGACAGAATTCCGCCGCCGGCCAGTAGATGGCCCATGTCCTCCTCGACGTAGCGGCCGCCGGCCTTGACGTGCCGGAAGGTGCGCCAGACGGTCCGCAGCACCAGGATGTTCATCACCGCGATGGCGAACAGGAAACCGGCCGAGACCAGCGTGCCGAGCACGCCGCCAACGGCCTTGAAAGCGTCGAACTGGTCCTTGAACGCCGTAGCGGTGAGGGCGATCGCGACGGACGCCAGCACCACGACCGTAGAATGGCCCAGCGAGAAGAAAAAGCCGACCGCCACGGGGCGGTTGCCGTCCTGCATCAGCTTGCGGGTGACGTTGTCGATGGCGGCGATGTGGTCGGCGTCGACCGCGTGGCGCAAGCCGAAGCTGTAGGCCAGTAGCGCCGTGCCCAGCAGTATCGGGTAGTGTTGGAATGCGACCAGCGCCCAAACCCAGGCCGCGAGGTTGGCACCGACGAGCACGGCGTAGATCGCGACGACCTTGCCCCGAACGTCGGTGCATCCGTCGTCCATGACGCGCTGAAGGATGTTCGGCATCGCTGATGGCTCCGTTTGATTGCTGACACCCTCGGGGCGGACAGGCGGGCTAGCGTGGCCGGAAGAACGCGTGTCACGGCTTCTCGCCGTTTTGGACAGCCGGGTCGATCCCGGCAAGTGCCGCGAGACGAAGGGCCTCGACGCCGTTGTCGAGCAGTCAGCCGCGCATCGGGTCCGCAGCCTCGGGATGCCCGCGGCGGCGGCTTCGAGCAGGATGCGCGCGTCGGCCGGCTCGCGCTGCACGTCCACCTGGCGCCCAGTTCGAGTGCCCGATCGGGCTGGTGTTGCAGATGAAGCGCGAACCGCGCCTCCTCGCGGCGATGCACGGTTCACCGCGCAAGCGGCTGGTCCCGAACCGCGCCTCGAGGTCGGCGACCCGGCCCGCCAGACGTCGGTTGCCTACTCGGCAATGCCAGCCGTAACAGGAGCGAGTCGATAAAGGGTGCCGTCCTGCAGCAGCGCCATCGATGTCCCCCTCATAGCGGCACGGGCCCGCGCAGGTCTGCCAGGGCGTGCATTGAATGGCGCAGCGCCGGATACAGCGATGTATAAACCGAGAAGACGGCGTCGTAGCGCGCCTTGCGGGCAGGGGCGGGCGCGGCGCGCTGGACCAGCGTGATCCATTTGTCCTCCGCATCGCGGTCGATCAGCCCGATCCCGACGGCCGCCAGACGCGCGGCTCCGAGCGCCGCCTCGACATCCTCGCGGATCGTCCAGACCGGATAGCCGGTGACGTCGGCGATGATTTGCATCCACAGGTCCGACCGGGCGGCGCCGCCGACGACGACGAGCCGGGAGTCGAGCGATACGGCACCCCGGGCGCCCGCTTCCATGTTGTGGCGCAGCGCCAGGGTCACGCCGTCGAGCACGGCACGGTAGAGGTGGGCGCGGGTGTGGAATAGGTTCAGGCCCACGAAGGCGCCGCTCGCCTGCCCGTCCCAGACGGGCGAGCGCTCGCCCATGAGGTAGGGCAGGAACACGACGCCATCGGCGCCGGGGCCGACCGCCGCGGCCCCTGCCTCGAGGATCGCATGGGGGTCGCGGCCGGCGAGACGGCCGGCCTCCACTTCGGCCTGGCAGAACTGCTCGCGATACCAGGACACACAGGCTCCCGCCGTGGCGGCCCCGCCGAAGACATAAAGATCGTCGTCGGCCCGCGTCACATAGGGCATGGCGATCAGGCCGTGGGCCGCATCCGCGCGGGGTGCGATGTAGCCCCAGCACATGCTGGTGCCGATCATGGCGACATGCTGGCCCGGGCTCACGACCCCGGCCGCGTAGGTGGCCACCGCGGCATCGACACCGCCCGCCACCACGGGTGTGCCGGCCGTGAGCCCGAGCCGCGCCGCCACCTCGGGCCTGAGCCCGCCCACGACGTCGGTGGAGGCGACGAGCCGCTCGGGCATCATGCGGTGCGGCACGCCCATGGCGTCCAGCATCTCGCGCGACCACGTCCGGAGACCGATGTCGTAGAACCCGCCGATGTTTCCGGCCGACGAATGGTCGACCGCGACCTCGCCCGTCAGGGCGTGGATCACGTAAGCATTCGGGGGCAGGAAGACCTTGATCCGCTCCCACAAGTCGGGGCGATTGTCGCGCAGCCACAGGATCTTGGTGAAACCGTAATAGCTGTCGACACCATTGCCCGTGATGGCGCCGAGGCGTTCGAGGTCGACGGTGTCGCGGACCCACTTCACCTGCGCTTCGGCGCGCCGGTCCATCCAGATCAGGCAGGGGTGGACCGGCCGCATGTCGGGATCGACCGGGATGCCCGAGCCGCCGTAGAGGCTGGACACGCAGATAGCCTTGACCGAAGCCGGCCCAACTGCGGCGCTCCCGTCCGGGCCGACGGCCCGCATGACGGCCGCGATGCAGTGCTCGACGGCATCGAGCCACACGTCGGGCCACTGCTCGGCCCAGGACGGGCGCGGCGTGTCGGGCGCGTAGCCCTTCGACGCCTGCGCCAGAATGGCGCCGTCCTCAGCGGCCAGCAACGCCTTGGTGCTCTGCGTGCCGATATCGATCCCGATGACGTGGTCCATGGCGAAGATCCTCGGCTCTGTACGTCGGGGCTTGCGGGCTCCTGCGCCTCGAGCCGCAGGTCTGAGTTCGTCAAGCCGCGGGCTTGAGCAGGACCTTGATGGACTCGAGCGAGTTCGCGATCCTGATGGCCGTGTCCCATTCCTCGAGCGGGTATCGATTGGTGACGATCCCCTTCGCGGTGACGAGGCCGCGCTCCAGGAGGTCGATGGCGATCGGGTAGCAATAGGGACCGAGATGGGCGCCGCGCACGTCGAGTTCCTTGCGGTCGCCGATGATCGACCAGTCGACCGAGGTCTCCTTGCCGAACACCGAGAACTCGACGAAGCGGCCGAGCTTGCGGATGAGGTCGAGCCCTTGCGTGACGCCGATGGGCGCGCCGGTCGCCTCGATGTAGACGTCGCAGCCGTAACCTTCCGTCAACCCCCGCACGATCGTGCCGGCGTCCTCGTTCACGGGATCGATCACCACGTCGGCGCCGAAGCCGAGGGCGAGTTGGCGCCGCTCCGCCACGGGGTCGATCACCACGAGCTTCTTCGGCGTCTTGAGGTGGGCGACCTGCACCATCATGAGACCGATTGGGCCGGCACCGGCGATCACCAGCACGTCATCGAGCTGCACGTCGCCGCGCTGCACCGTGTGGATCGCGCAGGCGAGCGGCTCGATGATGGCGGCGTCGTCGACCGAGACCGAAGCCGGGATGCGATGCACGCGGGCCGTCGGCGGCAGCCTCATGTATTCCGACATGCCGCCGTCGGCGACCAGTCGCTGGAAACCGAAGATGTTGTGGACCTCGCACATCCAATACCGGCCCGAGCGGCAATAGCGGCAGCGCTCGCAGGGCACGATCTGCTCGGCGATGACGCGGTCGCCGGCCTTGACGCCGAAATGCCCGGCCGCGCCCTCGCCGAGGTCGTCGACCTCGCCGAAGAACTCATGGCCGGGGATGACCGGCGCCTTCACCCAAGGGTCGGAACCCCAGAACATCTTGGCGCCGGACCAGCATTTGCAGTCGCTCGCGCAGATGCCGCAGGCCGTGACCTTGATGACGATCTCGCGCGGGCCGGGCGCCGGCCGTTCGACCTCTTCCACCCGGTAGTCTTCGGGGCCGTGGCACACCACGGCCGTCATGCGGGAATTGCTGGCACTCATGATCGTTCTCCCTGCACCATCCCTCGCTATCGGCCCCTGTCGGAAGCGAGCCTCGCGCGATGACGTCACTGGCGTCTGGCGGAACCGGTCCGTCCGGGATCCGGCGGCCCCGCCGCTCGTCGACGGCCCCGGCCGATGAAGGAGGCGGGCTGGCCCGCGATCGAGATCCCGCGCGATGCCGCAGCCACTCCACAACTCGACATCGCGGCAGTGCCTAGTCGGCCAGGCCTTGTTCACGCGCGACCGTGAGACACCCGCGACCGGCGCGCGAGCGAGTCCACGATCACGGCGATCGCCAGCACCCCGCCGGTGATCATGTAGCGCAGCGAGGACGACAGATCGAGCAGCGTCAGCCCGCTCGCGATCGACTGGATCACGATGATGCCGACGAGAGCCGAATAGGCGCTGCCCCGACCGCCGAAGAGGCTCGTCCCGCCGATGACGGCCGCCGCGATCGCGTCGAGATTGACGTCCCCGGTGCCGGCCTGCTGACTCGCCGAGGCGAGGCGGGCGGAAGACAGCACGCCGCCGACGGCGGCCAGCACCGAGCAGAGCATGAAGGCACTCGTATAGATCAGCCGGACATTGATGCCGGAGCGGCGCGCCGCCTCCCGGTTGCCGCCCACCGCGGTGATCGAGCGTCCCCATTTGGTCCGTGTCAGCGCGTAATTCGTGGCCACCACGAGACCGACGAAAAGCCCGAACATCCACGGAATGCCGCGGTCCTGGTTCAGGTAGAAGACGATCACCTCGAGAACGACCGTGATCGTGACCGCACGAAAGAGCAGGCCGCCCGGGGACTGCGACGACAGGCCGGCCTCCCGACGTCGGGCGGCGGTTCGCATGCCTGCTGCGAGTGCGATGACGCCCGGCAAAGCCGCGATCACGTAGGCGACGATGTGGGGCATGAACAGGGACTGGCCGAAGTTCACCACGGGTGAGCCATAGGGCAGGTTGATCGATCCCGTATCGCCCAGGATGTAAAGCTGCAAGCCGAGGATCGCGAGGAGACCCGCGAGCGTCGAGACGAAGCTCGGCATGCCGAAGCGGTTGAACAGGAGGGCGTAGAGGAAGCCGATGACGGCGCCGACCGCCATCGCGGCGAGCACCGCGAGCGCGACCGGCCAACCCTGGTTGACCCAGAGCACGCCGACCATGGCCGAGGCGAAGCCGCTGACCGAGCCGACCGACAGATCGATCTCGCCGACCATCAGGATGCAGACGATGCCGAGCGAGATCACGCCTACGGTCGACGAGTCGTAGACGAGGTTGACGAGGTTGTTGCTCGACAGAAAGATCGAATTGAGGCTCTGGAACACCGTCCAGATGATCGCCAGACCGACGATGACCGGCAGTGACCCGAGGTCGCCCGATCGCACGCGATCGAAAAAGGCGCGGATCGCGCCGCCGATCCCCTTCTCGTGTTTGACCCGTTCGTCGCTGCGGTCGAGCAGCGGCGCAGCGGGCGCGACTTTTTCGATCTCGGCGCTCATGTTCGCTCTCCCTGCGCGAGGTCCTGCTGGGCTTGCCGCCGGTTGGAGCGGCGGGAGACGGAATTGTCGGAAGCTCCGGTGATGGCGCTGACCAACTCCTGGTTCGACGAGTCGGGATAGAAGACGCCGTTGTTGCGTCCGAGCCGCAGCACGACGATGCGGTCCGCAACCGCGCGCACGTCCTCCATGTTATGGCTGATCATAACGACGCCGAGGCCGCGGTCGCGGACCCGCTCGATCAGGTTGAGCACTTCGGCGGTCTGCGCGACCCCGAGTGCCGCGGTCGGCTCGTCGAGCAGGATGAGCTTCGGCTCGAGAAGAAGCGAGCGGGCGATCGCGACCGTCTGGCGCTGGCCGCCCGAAAGCGACGCGACCGCCTCGCGGACGCTCGGGATCCGGGCCGACAGTTCGCGCAGGAGCGTCCAGGCGCGGACCTCCATCGAGACCTCGTCGAGCTGCAGCGGCTGAAGCTCCTTGCCCAGGAAAATATTGGCCACGACATCCAGATTCTCGCACAGGGCGAGGTCTTGGAAGACGGTCGCGATCCCGAGCGCCAGCGACGCACTCGGACCGTCCAGGGTCACGGGCTCGCCGCGGAACGCTATCGTTCCGGCGCTCGGCTGGAAGACGCCGGCGAGGATCTTGACCAGGGTCGACTTCCCGGCGCCGTTGTCGCCCACAAGCGCCACGACCTCACCGGCCCGCACGTCGAGATCGATGTCGGTCAGAGCCGAGACCGCGCCGAACTGCTTGCAAATGCCACGAAGACTGAGAACAGGCTCACCAGCTAACGGCGCGTTAGTGGAC
>CAXUCF010000052.1:0-7023 GCA_964249275.1 uncultured Lichenihabitans sp. | reverse complement strand
ATGTCGGTCAGAGCCGAGACTGCACCGAAATGCTTGGAGATGCCGCGAAGGCTGAGAACCAGGTCGCCCTGGGGCTCGGGCCGCTGCATTCGGTCTGTCACGCGGGGCAACCCCTTTTCCGGTTCGTCGGGAACGACACGATGGATGCGACCGCCCGTCCACCACGCGACGGGAACGGACGGTCGGGATCACCAGGCCCGCACGGCCGCGTTCAGGGCGCGATGCCGAGCTTCTTGCAGCCTTCGGCATAACGGCCGGTGCAGAGTTCCGCCGCTGTCTGGATGGGCTTGCCGTCGATAGTCTTGTCGATGATCTCGGGTTTGAGATTCTCGGCCGTGACGACCGCGGGCGTGAACAGCTTGGACGGGGTGTCGTACAAGGTCGTGTCGGCCTTGGGCGTCTCGCCCGACAGGAGGGCGACCGCGATATCGGCGGCCGCGGCCGCGACGATCTCGCTCGGCTTCGAGATGGTGTTGTACTCGTCGCCCGCGATGATCAATTGAAGCCCGGCGATCGTCGCGTCGTTGCCGGTGACCGGCGGCACCGGGTTCACGCCCGCCGCCTTGAAAGCCGCGACCGCGCCGCCGCCGGTGCCATCGTTCGCGGCAACGACACCCACGATCTTCTTGCCGAAGCGGGAGATCTGCCCGCTGACCCATTGCTGGGCCTTCGCCGGCACCCATTCCGGGGTGTCGTACTCGGCAAGCACCGTGTACCCGCTGCCTTCGAGGCCTTCGTGGATACCCTTCTTGATGAGCCCGGCAGCCGCATCGGTGGGGGAGCCATTGACCTCCAGGACACCGGCATCGGTCGTCGGCGCCTGCGTGGCTTTCAGATGCTCGACGAGCGACTGCGCGATGGCCTTGCCGATCCCCTCGTTGTTGAACGACACGTAATAGTCTGGCTTGGCGGAGGGGACGGGCCGGTCGTAGGCGATGATCTTGATGCCCTGGGCCTGCGCCTGTTTGACGAGAGACGTGGCTGCCGTCGAATCGACGGGGTCGATGATGATCGCCTTGGCGCCTTGCGACACTACCGAGTTGAACTGCTGCTGCTGGCGCGACGCGTCGCCGTCCGCGTTCTGATACAGGACGTCGCAGGTCGGGCAGAGCTTCTTCATTTCCGCCACGAAACCGGGACGGTCGTGCTGCTCGTATCGCGTCGATGCCTGATCGGGCATCAGGAATGCCACCTTGACGTTCGAGACAGCCGCGGCCGATGCGGCGGTCCCAGTCAGGAGGGATAAAGCGAGCGCCGCCGCTCCGGTCGAGTTCCATGCGACTGGTGTCATTGAGGTGTTCTCCGTTCAAAAAACGATAAGGCGAGGAAGTTCCTTAGTGTCATGCCCTCCCGCTGGGACTTGGTCTGCAGATTGGTCTGCAGAGGAGACAGCCGAGAGGAACATATATGCGCACCGATATGAAGGAAAGGATTGAAGGAACTCTCCCTTTATTGTTCGGCCCAAGGCGCCAGGAATAGGATGCGGGTATGCCCAGCAGTACACGAAGCATTGGCGTGCGGAAGCCATCGCCGTAGAGCCTCGAGGCTCGCGTGATGCCGCAACAGGGCAGACCGGTTTCGCGGGCCGGCAGATTTAAGAGGTCAGGAAAGGCGGAAAATGCACCGGTGTTCGCTCCCTTGTTCGACGCTGGGCGTCGGCGTGGTCGGCTTGAGCCAACTCTTGCAATCTCCGTGTAGACGGTGTCGAACACGCGCACTACCACATTTCAGGCGTCGTTCCGATACTCTCTTGCGTGTTCCGCATGATGCGGCCACTGCCGACGGGCGCGCGCGCAGGAACCGGCTTCGAGGGGCTCTCAGGCGGCTGATTCCAGCCGCATCCCGCTGCGGTAGAGGCTGCGGAATTTCGATGGCGGCATGCCTTTAACGGCCAGGAACTGCCGATTGAAATTCGATACGTTATTGAACCCCACTTCGTAGCAGATCTCGGTAACCGACAAATCGTTTTGCGTCAGGTGCTGGCAGGCCAACTCGATCCGCAATGAAATCACATATTGGACGAAGTTGACGCCGGTGTGCTTCCGAAAGCTTCTGGAGAATGCACTGACACTCTGGCGCGCAAAGCTGGCGAGTTCCGCTTCGTTCAGGTCCTTGGTGAAGTTCTGGCCGATATGCTGCACCACCACATTCATCGCTGCCGACATGTAACCGGATGGATCGGCCCTGAAGGCGGCACTGGCCAGCGGCACCCGTTCCTGGCAGCGGGCGATGATGTCGAGGATCTCGACGAAGAGGACGATGCGGCGACCGTCCCGCGCTTGCAGCAACGCGGTCATCAGGGGCTGGACGCGTTCGGTCAGGGCCGCAGGGAAGCGAACGCCCCTGAACGATTCTTTCAGGAGCGGCTCGACGAAGCGCAGTTCCGGAAAGGTCGTCATGCATCCCGTGATGAGACTGGCCGTGAACTGCAGCACCAGGCAGCGCTCCTCCACGGATACGCCCTGGGGCACGTCGCTGATCCAGTTGTGCGGCAGGTTCGGCCCGACAAAGACGAGATCGCCGGTCCGAAACGGTCCGATATGGTCCCCGATATAGCAGTTGCCCTCGGTCGATGTGACGAGGTGCAGCTCGTATTCCGGATGAAAGTGCCACCGAACCGTTCGATACGGATAGCCATGCGACCAGATCTTGAACGATTGGTCGTCGCGCACCTGGACCAGTTCCAGATCAGGCTCCATGCCCTTACCCCCGGTTCACCCGCGACCGCCACGACGATCACCGGCGGAGCGCAGCAATCCGGCGACAACGTGCCTCGGGTCGACGTTTCTCTCTCGAAGCCCACCTCGTGCCGCGTTGCGCAGCAACCCAGATCGATGCTGTGTCCGGTTGGCTCGCAGGCAGAATGAGCAATTCGGAACGGTCGCACTACCCCTTTTGCAGCGCATCATCGATCTTTTTTTGCGTGCCTCGCGACGACCGCGGCAGGCGAGGAGCACGTCCGCCGATGCCGGGGCGGTTCGGATCCGATGTGCGACGGTCGGACAGGGCCACGGCTGCTTCCGAAAGCGGTGTGACGCGCTGCCGCCGGTCGGCCGCAAGAGGGCCGCTGCTGCCGGATCACAGGACGACGCAGGCCACGACCATCGAACTTCTACGCCGGCCGTGCTACGGTCGATCATGGACACCGAACTGCCCGCGCCGCGGGCGATCCTCGTCGGCATACAGGTCCCGAGCGTCGGCGACGTTGCCCATGCGGCGAGCCTCGAAGAACTGGGCCGGCTCGTGAAGACGCTCGGCTTCGAGGTCGTCGGCACAATCACGCAGAAGCGCGAAGCGGTCGACGGCAGGACGGTGCTGGGCAAGGGACGGCTGGAAGACCTCGCGACAATGACCCGCGGCACCGGAGTCGTCGCATCACGGTCCTTCCAGCACCTTTCGAAGGCCCGGGAGCGCTTCGAAGGCGCCAACGCGAGGACTCGCGACGACGAGGAGGCCTCGCACGATCCGGACGCGCCGCCGAGCCCGGAATACGTGATCGTCGATCACGAGATCTCGCCGAGCCAGGCGCGCAACCTCGAGCGCGCCACCGGTGCCCGGATCCTCGATCGGACCGGCGTCATCGTGGAGATCTTCCATCGTCACGCACAGAGTCGTGCGGCAAAGCTGCAGGTGGAGCTGGCGCGGCTGCAGTATCTCCTCCCCGGATTGCGGGAATCCTCGGCGGGGGGCGGGCGGCAGCTCGGTCCCAGGGCAGGGGAGTCGGACAGCGACCTCGACCGCCGCAGGATCCGCGACCGCCGCGCCGAGCTGACGGCACAATTGGATGAGATCCAGCGGAACGACGACCAGCGTCGGTCGGCGCGTCGCGACCAACTCCGGGTCGCGCTCGTCGGCTATACGAACGCGGGCAAATCAACGCTCATGCGGGCCCTCACGGGCAGCGAAGTGCTGGTGGCCGACAAGCTCTTCGCGACGCTCGACACGACGGTGCGGGCGCTGCAGCCGGAGACCATGCCGCGCATCCTCGTGTCGGACACCGTCGGCTTCATCAAGAAACTCCCGCACGATCTGGTCGCCTCCTTCCGGTCCACGCTCGCCGAGGCGCTCGAAGCGTCACTGCTGCTGTTCGTCGTCGACGCGTCCGATCCGACCTACGAAGCGCAGCTCGAGGTCAGCCGCTCCGTGCTGCGCGAGATCGGCGCGGACCTCGTCCCGTCGCGCCTGCTTCTGAACAAGGTCGATCGCGTGGGCGAGGCCGAGCGCGTGGCTCTCCAGGCCAAGCACCCCGAGGCCATGCTTCTCTCCACCACCTCGACCGAGGATGTTGCTGCGCTGCGCCGGACGATCGTCACCTTTTTCGAAGCCACGATGGTGGAGGACCAACTCGTCCTGCCCTATGCGAAGCAGGGGCTGCTCGGCGAGATCTACGAGACCGCTCGCGTGCTGTCCGAGAACTACGACGCCACGGGCCGGATCCTGCGGGTGCGCGGCCTCCCCGGCGCCATCGCCCGCCTGCGGAAGAGCATCGCGGCCGCGTGAGCGCGCGAGCCCATGCCGCGGGCGTCAGAACCGGTGCGAGATGCCGGCCGCGACCTGGAAGTCCGGCGCGGCGCGGTTGAGGCCGATGAAGCCCCCGAGATCGAGCTGCGTGGTGGGGGTCGCGAGATAGGCCAGGGCCGTCTCGAAGGTGTAGAGGTCGGGTGTGGACCGGTCGGCGTTCACGATCGAGGTGAACTCGATGCTCGCGGTCAGGTGGTCGACGCCGGGCACGGCATGCGACAGGTTGGCGAGGTTGGTGAAGCTCGCGAATGTGCTGCCCGCGCCGGTGTGCAGCGACTGCACCCCGGTCTCCAGCACCAGGCCGAAATCGGACGGCAGCGAGATGTTCAGCGGCGCCAGCACCCCGCCTTCCACCTTCGGATCGCTGAAATGCCGGTCTCCGCTCGGGACCGTCACGAAGGGCAGGACCGAGAACGCGTAAGTGCCGCCATCGTCGCCGAAAACGCTGTACCTCGCCCGCAGCGTCACGGGTCCCGTCCCGGTGTCGCGCTCCAGCCTGCGGCCGGTGCCGTTGGCCGTGGTCCGGTCGGTGAGCAGGCCCGTGGTGAGCAGGTCGAATTCGAGGTATTGCGTGAGGCCGAGCCGGATCTCGGGATCGAGCGCCTCCAGCGTGCGCGTGGTGGTGAGGCGGTCGCTCGACTGCGTGAAGAACAGGAAGTCGCTCTCGACCTGCAGGCGCCCCGCGTCCACCGTGTAGGGCGTCACGGCGTTCAGGGGGCGATCGGGCGAGAAGCTCCGCAGCGCGCTGTCCGGCGTCGGGTTGAAGATGCTGTAGCCCGACTTGTCCGGCGTGGCGGCCGCCTCCGCGCCGAAGGCCTCCCCGGCGAAGGAGGCGCCCATCATGGCCCAGACTGCGACGAGCAGGCTGCGGTGTCGCGCATTGCGCTCGGACATCATCTTTGGCCTTCCCTGAGGTGGCGGTCGCGAACGGGGATCTTCTCCGGGGACAAGCTCATGGCCGGAGTTCCGCTCCGCGATGCAACGAGCCTCGGCTTCACGACGGTGTCTTCCTCGTCGAAAGATGACCTGCGGCTCGCACGGTGATTCTGTGCCGAGGAACTCAGGATAGCCCATCCTGCGTAGACATCCTATGCAGGACCGCGCGGCACGATGTTAGAATGCTGTGGGCCTGCGAGGCCATCCGGACACGCGAGCGCCGCTCCATCGTCGCTCGTTGAGGGTCGCGTCCGGGGCCAGGCTCTCGTCCCGTCCCCCAGGGCGGCACCCGGACGGCAACGATCGTCAGCCATCGAGAGGGAGGAGACCACACCATGCCCACCACCCTGAAAGGCCCCGGCCTGTTCCTGGCGCAGTTCGCGGGCGACGCGGCCCCATTTTCGTCTCTCGACGCCATCTGCGGCTGGGCCGCGGATCTCGGCTACAAGGGCGTGCAGATCCCGACCTGGGATGCGCGCCTCTTCGATCTCGCCCGCGCGGCCGATTCCAAGACCTACTGCGACGAGGTCGCCGGCACGGCCGCCCGCCACGGGCTGGCCATCACCGAGCTCTCGACCCACCTCCAGGGCCAACTCGTGGCCGTCAACCCGGCCTTCGACGCAGCCTTCGACGGTTTCGCGCCCGAGGCCGTGCGCGGCAACCCCACGGCGCGACAGGGCTGGGCCATCGACCAACTCAAGCTCGCGGCCCGCGCCTCGCGCCACCTCGGCCTGTCCGCCAGCGTATCCTTCACGGGCGCGCTGGCCTGGCCCTTCGTCTACCCCTGGCCGCAGCGTCCGGCGGGGTTGATCGAAACCGCGTTCGCCGAACTGGCGCGGCGCTGGGTGCCGATCTTCGACGCCTATGACGAGGCCGGCTGCGACCTCTGCTTCGAGCTGCATCCGGGCGAGGACGTCTTCGACGGCGCGACCTTCGAAATGTTCCTCGACGCGGCCGGCGGGCATCGGCGCTGCGCCATCAACTACGACCCGTCGCACTTCCTGCTGCAGGGTCTCGACTACCTCGCCTTCATCGATCTCTACCACGAGCGCATCAGGGCGTTCCACGTGAAGGACGCCGAGTTCAACCCCACGGGACGCCAGGGCTTCTATTCCGGCTTCCAGCCCTGGATCGAGCGGGCGGCGCGGTTCCGCTCGCCCGGCGACGGGCAGGTCGACTTCGGCGGCATCTTCTCGAAGCTCGCGCAGTACGGGTACGATAGCTGGGCGGTGCTGGAATGGGAGTGCTGCCTGAAACACCCGGAGGATGGCGCTCGCGAAGGTGCCGACTTCATCGCGGCCCACATCATCCGCGTCACCGAGCGGGCCTTCGACGATTTTGCCGGCGCGGCACCGGACGCGGCGCGCAACCGCCGCATGCTCGGGCTCGGCTGAGGCGCATTCCGCCATGGGCGGAAGCGTCGTACGGCGGCAACAGGGGAGAGGCCCTGCGCCATCGAGTCGCCAGGACCAGGGAGGACAGCGTGATCGAAGGACGGAGCGAAACGCGGGGCCGGCGCATCCGGCTCGGCATGGTTGGCGGCGGCGAAGGCGCCTTCATCGGCGC
>CAXUCF010000051.1:18768-22013 GCA_964249275.1 uncultured Lichenihabitans sp. | reverse complement strand
CACCGCGAGCGTGCCGGCCTCGAAGCGGTCGCGCGCGACGCCGAGCCGCTCGAGGATGCGCTGGGCTTCGGCCGCGATGGTCGAGTCGGGATCGAGCATGGAACTTCTCTCTGTTACGGTGCCCGCCGGGTCAGACCCGCGCGGCCGCCAGGTGGGCCACCTGGGCGCCCACTTCGTAATAGGCTTCGCGGACCGCGCGATAGGGCACCGCCTCGGGTTCCGTCACGGGCAGCGGCAGGTCGGCTTCGGCGATGCGCCCCAGCGCGAGGTCGGCGAGGCAGCGGCCGAACACCGTGCCGGGCGCGATGCCGCGGCCGTTGTAGCCGCTGAACGCCACGACCTCGCGGCCGAGCCGGTGGAACTTCGGCAGGCTATTGGCCGTCATGCCGATCATGCCGTACCATTCGTGCTCGAAATCGATGCCGGCGAGCTGGGGGAAGAGCCGCCCGAGGGCGCGCCGGCCCCAGGCCCGGTGGATCGGGCGGCCCGGGCCGCGCAGGGCGCCGACGCTGCCGAAGACGAGCCGCCCCGCCGCGTCGAAGCGGAACGAACTCAGGATCTCGCGCGTGTCCCAGGCGCCCTGGCGCCCAGGCAGGATCGAGCCCCGGAGGTTGTCACCGAGCGGTGGCGTCGCCAGGTTGAAGTAGGGCAGGTGCACGAGTTCGGCGCGGATCTCCGGCCACAGCCCGCCCGTATAGGCGTTGGTGGCCACGATGACGGCGGACGCCCGCAGGCTGCCGCCCGCGGTGCGGAGCCGCCATGCCTCGCCGAGGTCCTCGGCGCCCGTCACCGGGCTCGCCGTGAACATGCGGGCGCCCGCCGCGACGGCCGCCCGGGCGAGACCGCGGGCATAGGCGAGCGGCTGGATGGTGCCGGCCCGCCGGTCGAGCAGCGCGCCCGCATAGGCCCGCGCACCCGTCATGCGGGCGGTCTCGGCGGCATCGATGAACTCGACCGGCGCGCCACGCGCGCGCCACTGCCGCCCGCGCTCGGTCACCTCGGCCAGGCCCTTCGCCCCCGCGGCGCAATGCAGCGTGCCGACGCGTTCGGCCTCGCACGGGATGGAATGACGCGCCACGAGTTCGAACACGGCCGCGGGCGCGTCGCCCAGCAGGGCCAGCAGGCGGGCGCCATAGACGGGGCCGAGGGCCGCCGGCAGTTCGTCCGGCATGACCCACATGCCGGCGTTGACGAGCCCGGCGTTGCGGCCCGAGCCGCCGAAGCCGATCTCGACCCCTTCTAGCACCGCGACATCGGCGCCGGCCTCGGCCAGGTGCAGCGCCGCCGACAGCCCGGTGAAGCCGGCCCCGATCACCGCGACATCGGCCACGATATCGGCTTCGAGCGCCGCCGTGGCGGGCGGCGGCGGCGCCGAGCGCTCCCAAAGCCCGTGGCTGCGCGGATCGTCCTTCATGGCCCGTCCCTCAAGCGGCGATCCCCGCGATCTGTGCCGGCAAACGTCCGACCCAGATGGCGGGGCCGGGTGACGACGCTATCTCGGCTTTCGGACCGACGCCATGCCCTAAGGCGAGGCCGCCAGTCTCAAGGTACGCAATGCCCGACACAGGCCACCGATCCGAACGCGACGCGCTGATCGAGCGCTGGTTCGAGCTGACGCGGTGCCGGATGCCGGCCATGGCGGCAGAGCACTGCTGGCCCATCGGGCTCGACCATTGCTTCATGCGGGTCTGCCTGGACGCCGCAGTCGGCGTGCCCTGGAGCGATTGGGTGAAACGTCCCGCCGTGTGCCACATGAGCGACGACCAGCTCACCGCCGCGGTGGCGATCGCGGAGGCCATCGTCCACAGGCCCGAGACGCTCGCCGCCTTGAACGAGCGAAGCCTGCAAGGCCGCAGAATGGCACGGCGTCTCGCACTCCGGCCCGCGTAGCCGCGCCTCGGTCAGCCGCTCTGCAAGGCCCCGAGCAGTTCGGGCACGATGCGCGCGACGTGCTTGACGATGTCGGGCTCTCCGGTCATCTCGCCGAAGCTGCCGCGCGTCACGGGGCCGAAGGCCCGGAACGTCTCGTGCAAGCCGCCCTGCCGGTCGCGCAGCCGGCTCTCGGCATCGACCGCGAGCCCGAGCCCGACCGCATCGGGACGGACGAGGCCGGCGGCCACGAGATCGACCACCAGAGGATCGGTGTCGAGTGCGTTGCCCGGCCCCGTGCAGAGCACCACTGCGTCGAAGGCCCGACGCTCCGTCGTGTTGCCGGGGCGGCGCAGGGTCGCGACGAGCCGGCCACCCTCGGCATCGAGGCCCACGAGACCCGCCCGCTCGACCGTCAGGAGGCCGGCCAGGCGCTGTTCTTGCAGGAGATCGTGCGGCTGGGGCGCGGCCCGGAAGCGATGCACCTCCCAGAACGGCAGGAGGCGATGGACCACGCGCCGCTGCTCTTCGGGCGGCAGGCCCGTCCAGATGGGGGCCATCCGGGGCCGCAGCGCGTCGACCACGGGCTGCCAGCCGACATCGGCTTCGAGATCGCGGATGCGGCGGCGTACCAGCCGAAGCAGGCCGAGGGCGGTCGAGGGCGGCGGCGCGGCCGCAAAGGCGTCGAACCCGTCGAGGAACAGGCCTTGCGGGCGCGCCAGCAGCCCGCGGCGGGAGATCGCCGTCACGGGGCCGGCATGGCCGATCCGCGCCAGCGACGCCACTGCATCCGCCATGGTCAGGCCGGTTCCGACCAGGAGCACGGCATCGCGCAGCCCGATGGGTGCGAAGGCGTCCCCGATCCAAGGGTTCCGCACGAAGCCGGAATGGCGCAGGGCCGCGTCGGCGACGGCGCAGGGCAGGACCGGCGCCGCGTGGCCGCAGCACAGCGCAACCCCGTCGGCGTCGAGGCTTTGCCCATCGCTCAGGCCCACCGCCCAGCCGCTGCCGGCCGCCGTGACCGCGACGGCGTGGGCGCGGTGATGGCGGAATGCGAGGCGTGGCGCCGCCGCTGCGACGGTCTCGGCCAGCACATCGGCCACATAGGTCCCGAAAGCTGCGCGGGCGACATAGTGCTCGCCGCGGACGTCGGTGCTGGCCGGATCGGGCAGCACGCCGTGGGCGAAGAGCCAGCGGGTCAGATGCTCCGGGTCGTCCCCGAGGAGGCTCATGCGGTGGCTCGGCACGTTGATGCGGTGGACCGGATCCGTCGTGCCATAGGCGGCGCCGCGGGCGAGCTCGGCCGCGGGCGCGCCGATCGTGATCGCGAGCGGGCCGGCGGCGCCCCTCCGCGCGGGGGTTGGCGGGGGCGCGGC
>CAXUCF010000051.1:0-18758 GCA_964249275.1 uncultured Lichenihabitans sp. | reverse complement strand
CGCCCGGACCGCATGAATTATCAGGGCGGCGCCGGTGAGACCGCCGCCCAAGACGG
Source organism: uncultured Lichenihabitans sp. (assembly GCA_964249275.1). Lineage (GTDB taxonomy): Bacteria > Pseudomonadota > Alphaproteobacteria > Rhizobiales > Beijerinckiaceae > Lichenihabitans. The sequence goes on along the minus strand of CAXUCF010000051.1, from coordinate 18,702 downwards.
CAAGCCGCGCCGGTCGCGTGGCGGCGAGCGTCGTAGCCGGAGCATCGGCGCTCGAGCGCAAACCTCAGACGTCCTTCATGAGCCGAATGGCGTCGAAGACGGCCGCGTGGATGTTGCGGCTCGAGACGGCGTCGCCGATGCGGAACAGGCGGTAGCGGCCGCCGGGGTTGCGCACGACCGTCTGCGGACGCCCCGACAGGAGTGCCGCATGATCGACCTCGCCGAGGTTCACCGAGCCGGGCTTCAATGCGAAGTAGAGGTCGTCGAGCGGCATCGTGCCGTGCTCGACGACGACCTGGTCGGCCTCCTTCTCGAGGTGTCGGCGGCCGTATTCGTCGAAGAAGGTCGCGACGATGCGGTTGCCGCGCCGCGCCAGGCGCTCCAGGCGCAGGTTGATCGTGATGGCGGTGCCGGCGCGGTTCAACGCCGCGAAATAGGCCGGGAAGCTGGTCCCGCCGACGTCGGGGGCCAGCGTCCGCTCGGGCGTCACCACGTCGAGCGCGGAGCCCGCCTGCGCAATGAACTCGGCCGCCGTCATGCCCGGATGAGCGCCGTTGTCGTCGTACAGGATGACGCTGGCGGCCGGCCGCACCGTGCCGGCCAGGATGTCCCAACTCGTCGTGGCGAGCTCCCGGCCGCCGTCGAGGAAGTCCGTATCGGGCAGGCCGCCGGTCGCCACCACCACGATGTCGGGCGCCTCGGCCAGGACGGCCTCGGCGTAATGATCATAGCGGAACGCGACGCCGTGGCGCTCGCATTCGCTCAGCCGCCAATCGACGAGCCCCAGGATCTCGCGGCGGCGTTTCAGGGCGGCGGTCAAGCGCACCTGCCCACCGGCCTCGCCGGTCGCCTCGAACACCATGACCGCGTGGCCCCGCTCGCCCGCTACCCTGGCGGCTTCGAGCCCGGCCGGCCCGGCCCCGACCACGACGATCCGGCGGCGCGGACCCTCGCTCGGCGGCACGACATGCGGGATCGTGGCCTCGCGGCCGGTGGCCGCATTGTGGATACAGACGGCCTGGCCGGCATAGATGGAATCGATGCAGTAGCCCATGCCCACGCAGGGGCGGATCCGGTGCTCGCGGCCGTCCATCACCTTGTTGGCGATATGCGGGTCGGCGAGGTGGGCGCGCGTCATGCCCACCATGTCGAGCTTGCCGCTGACGATCGCGTGGCGCGCCGTGGCGACGTCCTGGATGCGGGCCGCGTGGAAGGTCGGCAGACGGGTGGCGGCACGGACCTCGCCGGCGAAATCGAGATGGGGCGCCGAGCGCGCGCCCATGTTCGGAATGACGTGGCTCAGCCCCTCGTCCGTATCGATGTGGCCCCGGATGACGTTGACAAAATCGATGAGGCCCGAGGCCGTCAGCGTCTCCGCGATGGACAGCCCCTCCTCCCGCGAGAGCCCCCGGCTCCAGTCCTCGTCGCAGACCATGCGGGCCCCGACGATGAAGTCCGGTCCGACCCGGTCGCGGATGGCGCGCAGCACCTCCAGGCCGACGCGCATGCGGTTGTCGAGGCTGCCACCATAGACGTCGTCGCGCTTGTTGGTGGCCGGGGACCAGAACTGGTCGACGAGGTGGCCGTAGCATTCGAGTTCGAGCCCGTCGAGCCCGGCCGCCTTCACGCGCTCGGCCGCGTCCGCGTAAGCCCCGACGACGCGGGCGATGTCCCAGTCCTCGATGGCCTTGGGAAAGGCGCGGTGGGCCGGCTCGCGGACACCCGAGGGCGCCAGCACGGGCAGCCAGTCGGCCTTGCTCCAGCTGGTCCGCCGTCCGAGATGGGTGATCTGGATCATCACGGCGGCACCGTGCCCGTGGACGTCGTCCGCGAGTTCGCGGAGCCAGCGCATGCATTCGTCCTTGTAGAGCAGGATGTTGCCGAAAGCCTGGGGACTGTCGGGCGCCACCACGGCCGAGCCGCCGATCATGGTCAGGGCGATCCCGCCCTTGGCCTTCTCGGCATGATAGAGGCGGTAGCGCTGCTTCGGCAGTCCGTCTTCGGTATAGGCCGGCTCGTGCGCGGTCGACAGGAAGCGGTTGCGGAGGTCGAGGTGCTTCAGCCGGAACGGCTGCAGCAGCGGGTCGTTCGACATGGCCTCGGCCTCCTGCGGTTCCGTGCATGGTGCGTGCCGCACGCCGCCGCGCTATCCCCGATCCGAAAGCCTATAAGTCATGACGAGCGGCCTTCAGCAGCTCGTCATGGTCAGCGCGCAACTCGGAGAAAACGTGTTCGGCGGGAACACTTGGCCGAGGATCGTCCAGGGCGGCCTGGACCTTGCGACGGAGCGCTTCGTCGAGCAGATGTTCCTCGCGGTCGAGGGCGCCAATCGCAGCACGCAAGACCTCACTCACCGACTTATAGGGGCCGGAGCGAACGCGAGCGTCGACGCGGTCTTGAAGGTCTCCGAGAGTGATGGGCACGGACCCAGTCGATCGCATCGCAGCACCTCCCACCGATCCGCACGGCATTCATTATCGGCATCGCATACCGTCACGTCAAAGCCATGGCCGGACTGGCATGCGCACCACGCGAAGGGTTGCTGGACGGCGATCTTCCGGCCGCGTCGAGTGAGAGGGCGCTTGACGCTTCAGGTCCCGATCTTCGCCCGGAGATAGGTCGCGACCGAGGACTGCACGGCGGGGCCGATCTCGGCCGGCGACCGGACGATGTGCATGCGGGCCAGTTCGGGCTCGCGATCGGTGGCGAGAAAGGCTTGGATGCGGGCGACCAGCGCCTGGGCGGTTTCGGGTGAGCGGACCCGCTTCATGAAGCCGACCCGCACCCGGTCCATGACCAGGGTGAAGCCGGGATCGAAACTCACCGCATCGGTCCGCAGCCCCGTCTCCTCGGCGAGTTCGCGCCGCACGCTGGCCTCGATATCGACCCGGCCGTCGCGGATGTCGCCGGGGTCGGGTGTGCCGGACGGGAAATAGATGCGGCCCGCATTCGCCGTATGGGCCGCCATCTCGCCGAGCACGAAGGCGTCGTCGGCCGACGACAGGGCCGCCATGCCGAAACCGTTGCGCACGCCCGCCTCCGGAAAGCCGAAGTCACGCCAGGCCAGGAAGGCGCTGAAATCGGTCTCGAGATAGGCGCCCCGGAACACCCGGCTGCCGTCCACATCGTGCTCGACCGTGCCGCGATGCTGCAGCAGCACGCGGCCATCGAACATCTTGGGCTTGCGCCGCAGCGCCTCGGCCCAATGGGCCGCGATCTCGTCACGCCGCTCGACCGCGAAGCCCCAGGGCTTCCGCTCCACGATGCAATCGACGGCGTCGACTTCGACGATCTCTTCGCCGCCCATCATAGGTCGATCGTACCCTCGGACACGATGATGGCGCCGCCGCCGATCGAGGCGGAAGCGAGTGCGCCGCCCGCAACCTCCAGACCCAGCACGATGAGGCTCGGCCGCCCCATGGCGACCCCCTGGCGGATCAGCACGGTGTGGTCGCCATCGGCCGGCGCCTCGAAGCGCATGACGGCGCCCGCGAAGGCGGCGGCGGCGGAGCCCGTGGCGGGATCCTCGTAGATGCCGAGACCGGCCGCGAACATGCGCGCGTAGAAGCCATCGCCGTCACGCGTGTATGCGTAGACGCGCAGGTCGTTCGGCCAGCGCGACGTGTTGGGCCGGGCCCGGTCGACCGCCTCAATTGAGCCGAGCGGGACGGTGGTGATGGGGACGCCAGCCGAAAGCGCGACGGGAGCATGCCCGTCAAATCCAATATCGGTCTGGCCGATCGACAGCGCGGCGGCCAGGGTGGCGGCGTTCGGAGGAACGCCGGCCTCCTCGGGCAGGCGCGGCAGGGTGAAGCTCGCCCGCGACCGGCCCTTCACGCGCCGTGCCGTGCAATGCACGAGGCCGACCTCCTCCTCGATCACGACCGAGAGGTCCTGGCGCACCACGATTTCGGGCGCCCGCAGTTCCGCCAGCAGGACGGCGGTGCCGACCGTCGGGTGCCCGGCGAAGGGCAGTTCCCGGCCGGGCGTGAAGATGCGGATGCGCGCCGAATTGACGGGATCGCGCGGCGGCAGCACGAAGACGGTCTCGGACAGGTTGAACTCGCGCGCGATCGCCTGCATGCGCGCGGTGTCGAGGTCCTCGGCATCCTGCACCACGGCCAGGGGATTGCCGGCCAGAGCCTGGTCGGTGAAGACGTCGAGGGTGTGGAAACGGCGGCGCATGCCTGCGCTCTAGCACGCGGCCGGTCCGACGGCGCGCAAAAAAAGGGGCAGCCCCGGGAGCCGCGCCCTTTGGGATTTTCGTCCCGCGTCAATGCCCGGCGTGGTCGGCGACCGGGCTAAAAGGCCTCGGGAACGAAGGCCCGGCTCGGGCTGACGAACTCGTCCTGCGCCGCTACCAGCGCCAGCTCCCGCGATCCCGCCGCGAGCGTCGCCCGCAGCAGCCCGTGGATCGCCGAGGCCGCATGCGACAGGGCATCGGGCACCGAGCGGCGCTCGAGCAGCGTCACCAGGAACAGCGCCGCGATGGCGTCGCCGGCGCCGTTGACCGACAGCGGGAGCTTTGGGGTCCTGACGCGCCAGACCGCCGCGCCGTCCGAGGCCACGAGGTCGACCGTGTCGTCAAGTGCCCCGCTGCCCACGTAGGACGTCACCAGCACGGCCCGCGGCCCCTTGGCGTGCAAGGCCGCCAAGCCCTGGCGCAGGCCGGCGGCGGTACCCGTACCGAAGCCGCAGATGAGGTCGAGCTCGAACTGGTTGGGCGTGACGACGTCGGCGGCCGGCACGGCGCGGTCGCGCATGAATTCGGCGATGCCGGGGCGCACGAACACACCGCGGCCGACGTCGCCGATCACGGGATCGCAGCAGTAGAGCGCCCGGGGATTGGCGGCGCGGACGCGGGCGACAGCATCGAGGATCGCGGCCCCCGTGTCGGCCGAGCCCATGTAGCCCGACAGCACACCATCGCAGCGCGCCAGCGCTCCGCGCTCGGCGATGCCCTCGACGCAGTCGCCGATCAGCCCGGCGTCGAACACCTGGCCCCGCCAAGCCCCATAGCCCGTGTGGTTCGAGAACTGCACCGTGTGGATGGGCCAGACCTCATGACCCATCCGCTGCATCGGAAAGGTCGCGGCCGCATTGCCGACGTGACCGTAGGCGACGTGCGACTGGATGGACAGGATGTTCATGGCGCGACGTTCCTCGGGGCTCGGATCGGCTCGCGGACTGCGTTGATCTGGACCATTAAGTGGACTAGATTGGGGCGAGTCCTACCCGATGTCCAGAGGGGGAAACTATGCGGGTCTCCGTGACCGACGCCAAAGGTCAGCTGACGGATCTCGTCCGCCGCGCGGAGGCGGGCGACGAGATCATCTTGACGCGCCATGGCCAGGCTGCCGTGCGCCTGGTCCCTTGCCGCGCCGTGCCGGACCGTCGGTCCCGCCGCGCGCTCCTCGAAGCGGTGCGGGCCTCGGCGGCCGCCAAGGCATCCCCGGGGCCGGCCGCCGGGCGCAGCCAGGATGCGCTCTATGACGAGGACGGTCTCCCGGGATGATCGTGGTGGACACTTCGGCGCTGATGGCAATCCTGCTCGACGAATCGGACGCCGAGGCCTGTGCGGCGGCCCTGGAAACCGCCGAGGATCCACTTCTGTCGGCCGGCACCATGGCTGAGGCGCTCATCGTTGCGGCCCGGCGAAACATCGGCGCGGAAATGGCGCGTCTGATCGACGGCATGCCGTTCGAGATCGTGGCCGTGACGTCCGCATCGGCGCGGCGGGTCGCGCTCGCGTATGAGGCATGGGGCAAGGGACGGCACGGCGCCGCCCTGAACTTCGGGGACTGCTTCGCTTACGACCTCGCGAAGACCCTCGGCTGCCCCTTGCTCTACGTGGGACGGGATTTTGGGCAGACGGACGTCGAGGGTGTTCTCTGACACCGAGAGCGGTGGTCGAGACCTTTCGCTTGGAGAGGACGATGGGAGAATGGTTCGCGATGTCCGGAGGGAGGAGTACCCTTTGGAGAGAGCGCGTGTCGCCCGCTTTTCGGGCCTATGCCGACCTCGGGGTCGCGCTCGGGATCGTTGTTGCAGTCGGTACTGTTACTTCGATCGACATTCACTCCGTTGGGTTGTTGCTCCTGCTGGCGTCTGCTCTCGCTGGTGTGACCTATTTGGCAGTGACCACGATCACCATGATCGTTTGGCTCGTCCGGGCACGATGGGGACGTGCGGCCGTCAGCGCAACGAAGACTGTCGCTTTCGTCGCTCTGCTGGGCCCATGCCTTCGCGCCGGAGACTATGTCCACCTCGCCCTGTTCTACCCCATCTACCGTCAGCAGATCGCAGCGCTGAAGGGCGGGAACACCGTGCCGGTTCGCTTCGACTGGGGCGATAAAGCCCTGTGGGTCACGGACGGCTTCCAAGGCGAAACGCTCGTCTACGACCCGACCGACGCCCTCGCAGCCTCGGTTGACGAGATACGACCCAGCAAAGAGCGCGGGTTCACCTTGGCCACCCGCCATCTTGTCGGCCACTTCTACATCGAATTCGAGGCGTCAAGCTAAGGTCACGCTGCGGTGGCCCTTTTTCCCGCCCACACGAGAAGGGCGGCTTACCTCAGTTCCGGGCCTTGTCGACGAGCTTGCCCTTGGAGATCCAGGGCATCATGGCGCGCAGCTTCTCGCCGACCTCCTCGATCTGGTGAGCGTTGTTCTTGGCGCGGGTCGCCTTGAACGAGGTCTGGGCGACCTTGTTCTCGAGCATCCAGTCGCGGGTGAACCTGCCCGACTGGATGTCCCCGAGCACGCGCTTCATCTCGGCTTTCGTCTCGGGCGTGATGATGCGCGGGCCGCTGACGTATTCGCCGTATTCGGCCGTGTTGGAGATCGAGTAGTTCATGTTGGCGATGCCGCCCTCGTAGATGAGGTCGACGATCAGCTTCACCTCGTGCAGGCACTCGAAATAGGCCATCTCGGGCGCGTAGCCGGCCTCGACCAGCGTCTCGAAGCCGGCCCGGATCAGCTCGACGAGGCCGCCGCAGAGGACGGCCTGCTCGCCGAAGAGATCGGTCTCGCATTCCTCCTTGAAGGTCGTCTCGATGATGCCGGCGCGCCCGCCCCCGATGGCGCTGGCGTAGGAGAGGCCGAGGTCGTGGGCATTGCCCGAGGCGTCCTGCGCGATGGCGATCAGGCAGGGCACGCCGCCGCCCTTCTGGTATTCGGAGCGCACCGTGTGGCCGGGTCCCTTCGGCGCCACCATCAGCACGTCGATGTCGGGACGCGGCGCGATCAAGTTGAAGTGGACGTTGAGGCCGTGGGCGAAGAGCAGCGCGGCGCCGTCCTTCATGTTGGGCGCGAGTTCGGCCGCGTAGATGTCGGCCTGCAGCTCGTCGGGCGTCAGCATCATGACGACGTCGGCCGACTTCGCGGCTTCGGCGACCGAGAGGACCTTCAGCCCCTCGCCTTCGGCTTTTCTGGCGGAGGCCGAGCCCTGACGCAGCGCCACCACCACGTCCTTGACGCCGCTGTCGCGCAGATTGAGGACGTGGGCATGGCCCTGGCTGCCGTAGCCCACCACCGCGACCTTCTTGCCCTTGATCAGATTGAGATCGGCATCCCGATCGTAATAGACACGCATGGTCTTGGGCTTCCTATCCTGAGGGCATCGAGCGGCCCTTCTATGCGGCGCGCCGTTAGGCCGCAACCCAGGCGGACAGACCCGGCGTTCGGGCTTCCGGCGCCTCGCGTCGCAGCCTTCGGGTCACGCGGCCAGGAGCGGGACGCGATAGGCGGTCGCGCAGGCGGCCGAGATGCAGCGCCCTGGCTCCTCGCCGCCGGCCACCATGCGCTCCGTGGCTCGCCGGCCGAGGTCGGCCGTGATCGGCACCTCGCGCAAATCGAGCGCCATCCCGAACGCCGCCACGGCATCCCGGGCCTGGTCCAACAGGTCGGGAAGGAGTGCCGCCCCGGTCGCCTCGGCCTTTACGGCCGCCAAGTCGCGCACGGCCGCGACGGTCGCGAGCGGCGTCGTGAAGAAGGGCGGCGTTGCGGCGTCGAGCCGGGCCAGCAGTTCTTCCGACCCCGGCCGGCGTGCCAGGATGGCCACGATGGCGGATCCGTCGATCAGCATGCCGGTCGCGCCGGGCTGGGGCCGATGCGGTCGGCGATCGCCAGGGCCTTGGCGAGCCGCGCACTCGGTGGCAAGCTGTCGCGCAATCGTGCCCGCTCGCGTTGGAGCGCCGCGCGAACGGCCTCCGTCACGGAGCGGGCGCCGGACGCTCGTTGCAGGTCTCGCGCCAGGACCGCCACCTCATCGTCGCGGATATAGAGCGGCACCGGATATCCTTTTACGAATATGTGAATATCCCGATTGGGATATTCCAACTGGTTCCGGTTGGCAAATCCGGGGTCGTGAGCGACCGGGTAGGCCCGCCCTCGATCAATCGAGGGCGGGCCTGTGCAGCATGCGGCTGCGCTCGAAAGCCACCACGGCGACGATGCCGAGCAGCAACGGGATCACGAGGTAGAGAAGCCGAAAGACCAGCAGGGCCGCAATGACGTCGGCCTTGGGCGTGTCCGGCAGGGCGTTCACGAAGACGAGTTCGAGCACGCCGAGCCCCCCCGGTGCGTGGCTCAGCAGGGCCGCCGAGAAGGAGGCCAGGAAGACGCCGAGCACGATCAGGAAACCCGGATTGTACTCGGTCGGGATGGCGCACCAGATGATGCCCGCAGCACCCATCAGCTCGAGGGGTCCGGCCAGCAACTGGCGCATGGCGATCGGCAGGCGCGGGTACACGAGTTTGAACCTGCCGATCGTGAGCGGCCGTAGATGCAGGGCCGAGCCGCCCACATAGGTCGCCCCGACGAGGAGCATGACGCCGCCGGCGATGCGCGCCAGGACCGGTTCAACCTGGAACAGCCCGTGCATGATCTCGGGCTCGTAGAGCAGGACGAAGCCGCCGAGCAACGTCGTGCCGAGCGCGAAGGTGAACGAGCAGAATGCGACGAGAATGCCGACGTCGGCGATGGTCAGGCCTTTGGTCGAATAGGCCCGGTAGCGCACCATGGCGCCCGAGAACATCGACATGCCGATGTTGTGGCTGAGCGCATAGGTCGTGAACGAGACGGCCGATATGAACCGCCAGGGCAGCGCGAAGCCTAGATGCTGGAGCGCGATCCGGTCGTACCAGGCGAGCGCCAGATAGGCCACCAGCGTCGACAGGACAGCCAAGAACCACCGGTCGGCCGGGATCGCCGCGAAAGCGCCCTCGACGTCGCCGAGCGACAGGCCGCGAAGCTCCCGGAACAGCAGCCACAGCGACAGGACGACGGCCCCGATCCCGATCACCGGCCAGAGGTAGTTCAGGTAGCGTTTCAAGACTGTTCCTTCGCCCGCACCGGATGCGAGCAGGCTCCCCTGCGGCCGCTCGGGGCCGATGCGAGCCCACGGCCGCCACCTCTACCCGAAATCGAGCGGCCGGTCGCCGGATTCGCGTGCTGCTCGGGGCCGCAGACCTTGCCCGCGTTCTATGAGGCACGACTGAGCAGGCAGGCGCGTCAGAAAGGCTTCACCACCACGAGGATGACGATGCCGATGAGCAGCACGGTCGGGACCTCGTTGAGGACGCGGAAATAGGTCGGCGATTTCCGGTTGGCGTCGTTGGCGAAGCGCCGCACGTTGGCGGCCAGGATGCCGTGCACGCCCGTCAGCAGCACGACGAGCAGCAGTTTGCCATGCAGCCAGTGGTCTCGGAATGCCCCCTCCTCATAGGCCAACCAGGGTCCGGTGATCCAGACCGCCAGCAGGGCCGGTGTGACGATGGCACGCAACAGGCGGCGTTCCATCACCTTGAAGGTTTCGGCTTGCGGCGTCCCCGGGCCGACCGTCGCGTGATAGACCATGAGGCGTGGCAGGTAGAGCATGCCGACCATCCAGGCGATGATCGACAGGATATGCGCAGCCTTGAGCCAGGACAGGTAGTCCATTCGTGGTCCTCGGGAGGTGGGACGTCGCGCTTTGCCGGTCGTCGTTCACGCGCGCAGGCGGGCGACGAGCCGGTCGACGTGCGCGATGGGCGTATCGGGTGTGATGCCGTGGCCGAGGTTGAAGACATGCGGGCGGCCTCGGAAGGCTGCGCGAATGTCGTCGACGGCTTCGTCGAGGGCCCGCCTGCCGGTGACCAGCGCCTTGGGATCGAGGTTGCCCTGCACGGGCAGGCGGGGCGGCAGCACGCTGTGGGCCCAGCCGGGATCGACGATGGTGTCGAGCCCGAGCGCCGTGACGCCGCTCCCCGCCGCCCGGATCAGCTGCCCACCCGAGACCCGTGGGAAGCCGACGATCCGCGCCCCCGGATGGCGGGACCTGACCGCCGCCACCAACCGTTCGATCGGTGCTTGCGACCAGCGTTCAAACTCGAGCCTGGGCAGCACCCCGGCCCAGCTATCGAAGATCATCACGGCGTCGGTTCCGGCGTCGAGCTGCGCCGACAGGTAAGCGGCCGAAGCCGCGACGATCCGCTCGATCAAGGCGGCGAAGAGGTCGGGTTCGCGGTAGGCGAGGTCGCGGGCCGGTCCCTGGTCCGGCGTACCCTGGCCCGCCACCATGTAGCTCGCCACCGTGAACGGCGCCCCGCAAAAGCCGATCAGCGCAGTTCCCGCATCGAGGGCGGTCCTGACGCGATCGACAGTCTCCAGCACCGGTGCCAACCGGCCCATGTCGACCTCGTCGCGCAGCTTGGCCAGATCCGCTGCCGTGGCGACGGGACGCAGCCTGGGGCCGTGCCCGCTGTCGAATGAGACCGGCAACCCCAACGCATCCGGGACCACCAGGATGTCGCTGAACAGGATCGCGGCATCGAAGCCGAACCTCCGAATCGGCTGCAGCGTCACTTCCGCGGCGCGTTTCGGATCGTAGCAGAGGTCGAGGAAGCTCGGCGCCGTGGCCCGGATCTCCCGATACTCGGGCAGGTATCGCCCTGCCTGGCGCATCAGCCAAAGCGGTGGCTTCGCCGCGACCTCGCCATCGAGGACCCGAAGGAACAGCCCGGTCTCGGCCGGGACGGGCTGACGCGACACCTCTTCCAAAAAGAATCCTTTAGAATCTTTGAATCTGCTGAGTCTCTTAGGGGGTTGATTAGCGTCATCCCCCGGAACGCACAACATGTCCGGCTGTGGCGGGCCGTTGTCCCGATCCCGGCGGTGCCGCCGTGCCACCGTCCCAGGTCCCAAATCGTTAACGACCCGAATGCCATGCCGACTGGCGGCCTCGCCTCGCCTGGGAACTTGTCCCCGTTGTTCCTGCTGCCAACAGACTGTCGCCGCTGCGGGCCCGGCCGGCACAGAATGTTAACGGATTCCGAGGATGTCCACAGCGCGCCTGGCCGGCTTCGCCCTCCGGCAAACCGTCCACAGGACGCCGGCAGGTCCCGGGAAAACCGGGCTTGGATGCAGGATCCATCATGCTGCTCCGCCTTGGCCTTTCTTGTGATAAGGCGGCCTGGCGGAAGCTTGGGGATGATCGCCAGCATGGGACGGCAATATTTCCACCTCCACCTCGTCTCGGACTCGACCGGCGAAACGCTGATCGCCGCCAGTCGCGCCGTGGCGGCCCAGTACCAGGATGTATCGTCGATAGAGCATGTCTATCCGCTGGTGCGGTCCCGCGCCCAGCTCGACCGCGCCATCGCCGATATCGAGGCGGCCCCCGGCATCGTCCTGTTCACGCTGGTCGACCAGGACCTCAGCGCCCGGCTCGAGGAAGCGTGTCGCGACGCCGGGTCGCCCTGCCTTTCGGTGCTGCAGCCGATCGTCTCGCTGTTCGGCTCCTATCTCGGCACGAACTCGACGCCGCGGCCGGGTGCCCAGCACGTCTTGAACGCCGACTATTTCAAGCGGATCGACGCTCTGAACTATACGATGCTGCACGACGACGGGCAGTCGGTCGGGGGTTATGAAGAAGCCGACGTGCTGCTCCTCGGCGTCAGCCGGACCTCGAAGACGCCCACGAGCATCTATCTGGCCAACCGCGGGGTGAGGACGGCCAACATCCCGCTGGTGCCGGGTGTTCCGCTACCCCCCGGCGTCGAACGACTGCGGCACCCCCTCGTCGTGGGATTGCTGGCCTCGCCCGAGCGGATCGTGCAGATCCGCCAGAACCGGCTGCTGTCGCTCAACGCCGCCGATCGCGAAACGCCCTATGTCGATCGGATGTCGGTCGCCGAGGAGATCGCGACATCGCGCCGCCTTTTCGCCCAGCACGGCTGGCCCAGCATCGACGTGACGCGGCGCTCCATCGAGGAAACGGCCGCCGCCATCATCGACCTTCACAAGGCCCATAAGATGAAGTTCATCGCACAGGCGTGAGCGGGTGCCCGGGTCCGCCGCGCCCGCCAGGACCCCGCGGCCGCGTGATGCCGTGCCATTTGAAGCAGGACGTCCAGTCGCGGTCCGCCGTCACGCCGAAGTGAACAGGATGTCCTGGGCGCCTTGCCACAGGGCCATCTTGCCCAGCGCCGCCAGCTGGTCATGGCCCGACGTGACCGTGATGAAGTGATTGCCGGCGAGCTGGCCCATCTTGGAGGCGAAACGAACGCCGCCATAGGCCAGCAGGATCTCGGTCTCGCTGATGCCGCCCGGATAAAGGACGATCTGGCCCGGCGCGGGATAGCTCGTATGGTTCTCGTATCCGACCGCGAAGTCCATGTCGCCGAGAGGCATCCAGACGGCCTCGCCACTCCAGCGCACGTGCACCACCCGGCTCTCGAAGGGCAGCCGCGACGCAAAGGCCGCGCAGGTGCGGGGTGCCAGAGTCTGCTCGAGCCGGGCCGCGAAAGTGAAAGGCCCGGCCGTGATCCTGAGCTGTGTCATCCGTCTCCTCGTCTCCGCCCCACGTCGCGGACCCCGTCCGCGCTCGGTCCAGGCCTTTCTACCCCATAACCCGCCCGATCGCGGGTTCAAGCTGGACCGGGCGGCTGCCGCGTCCGACGCCTCGGTAAGGCTCGCGCCATGTCGGGCCGGAACATAGTTCCAGGCTTCGAGCTCTACGCAGCCCTGTCTCGCTCGTTACGGCCGGCCACGACACCGTGGCGATGATCTCACCTCCGGGTTGCGGCGTGAGCTGACGGTCGTCAAGGCTAGGCGGCCGTGCTGACTTCATGACCAATGTTCGCTCATGCAGGTCGAAAAGCGCCGAAATCCGTGCTCGCAGGACTGCGATGGTCCGACATCGCCCGTCACCCCATAGCCCGCCCGGCCGCAGAAGCTTATGAGAACTCATCCCCAACGGAGATGTGGAACATTCTGAAGCTCAGACGATGTCGGATCTCCGGATTCAAAGCGCTCCGCAACGTATCGCTGGCGATCCCCAACGATCTTCTCATCCTGATCGGCAACAACGGCGCCGGGAAAAGCTCGACGCTTCAGGCGCTCGGCTTTATGCGCGACTTTGCCGAAGGTACGCCCGAGTCCTTCTTCGAATCACGGGGCTGGTCGAGACGCGACGTCCGGTCTCAGGTCAGCGGGCGTGGAACCACGCTCCGCTTCGACTTGCTTTTCGACATTCCGGAAAGCCGGCGCTTGCTCTGGCAGATCAGTTGGGGCCTGACCTCCGGATCGACCCGGCGAGAGATCCTATGGATCTCCGAGAACGATCGTTTGGAGCCGCGACGCATCCTGGCCTACGGGGACAATGCTGTTACGTCCGATTTGGACGGAGGCCTATCAATGCGTGGCCTGACGTTGAAAGGGTCGCTCCTGTCGGTCGTCGAAGCCGACCGTGCCTCGCCGGTCCGGTCCCTGCTCAAGGACGTTGCCGCATGGGCCGGGGGGGTGATCTCGTTAGAGCTTCTCAGCCCCGAGGCCATGCGACGCGGCACGCGCGGCAGAGCGACAAGCATCGGGTCACGGGGAGAGCATTTGGCGAGCTTCCTCGCTAACCTACCGGCCAGCGCCAAGGCCCGGATCGTAAATCGCCTGTCTCGCTTCTATCCCTTGGACGACATCGATACCACGCGAAAGAGAGCCGGCTGGGTCGACCTGCGTATCGCCGAACGTTTCGGCATGGGCGCGATCGGCGCTGCCCAGGTCAGCGACGGGTTTTTACGGCTGCTGGCTCTCTGCGCTATTCCGGAATTCGGAACCGCCGTCAGTCTCGTGCTCCTCGACGAAGTCGAGGACGGGATCGAACCGCATATCTTACCCGATCTGATCCAGCAGGTGATCGCCGATACACCTGCACAATTCGTAATGACATCGCACTCGCCCTTGCTGATCAACTTCTTTGAGCCGCGCGACGTCGCCCTCATCGGGCGCCGACAGGACGGATCGGCGCTCACGGCCTCGCTCGATCAGTTGCCGACCGTCCGAACAGGGCTGGAGTATTTCGGAGGCGGTGAGATTTGGGCCAATATGGCGAGCCAGACGCTCGGCCGGGAGCTGGCCGGGGCGGCGGGGCCGTCCAATGAAATCGTACCGTCCCGGTTCGATCGCTCGAATGTCCGCGCCTTCATGTCCGGAGGGGGTGGCGGTCACCCATGAAAATCCTGCTCTGCGGAGAAGGTCCCCAGGACATCGGCCGAGTCGAGGTTTTTGCCCGACCCGAGACGGTGACCGAAGGCTGGATGCAGCCGCTCGTCCGGCGTATTTTGCATGAACCCGAGGTAGACATGCATGGCCTGACCCGGAAGCACATCATTCTTCTCCCGAGGGATCGGCAGAGACACCGCCCTCTTCCCGCCGGTCACGGCGAACGCGCGCTCGCCGCCAAGCTTGTCGCGCTGAGCGGCGGATACGACATGGTGATTTACATGGTCGACGCGGACTCTCCGGATCGACAGGATTTCGATCGCATTCGGGGCCAGATCTTGGATGGCCTCAATCGTTTGCGCCCGGTGGCCGGGATTGCTTGCGTTCCGGTCAGCGCGGCCGAAAGTTGGCTGCTCAGCGATCCAGAGGCCTGGAGGTCGCTGGGACTGACGAACTCAAGCCTGCTCCCACGACGACCCGAGGCGAGTTGGGGAGCGCCGCGCGACCCAGCGGGTCACCATCCGCACGTGGATTTCAGCAAGGCTTGCGAGGATGCCGGTGTCAGCGACAGCCTGGAGACACGCGCCGACCTGGCTCGGCAGATCGACCTGACGCTGCTGAGACGGCGATGTGGCATCAGCTTCGGCGCGTTCGCCGACGATTTGATCGCTCGACTGTAAATCAACGCTGACTCCCACCCTCGTCACGCCGCGTCCGCCGCTGCCCCACCGCGACCGCCAGCGTCATAGCGAGCGCGAAGGTGCCGGACACGGCCCGGAAAGCGCCGAAATCGACCTCCGCGACGTCGAACCACACGCTGGCGCTGCCGGCCAGGGGCGAGAAGGCCGAGTCCGTGATGGCCACGAGAGGCAGACGTTGCGCCAGACGGTTCGCGATCTCGATCGTGCTCGGCGTATAGGGCGAGAAGCTGACCGCCAGCAGGGCGTCGCCGCTGTCCGCGAACGCCACCTGGTCGGGCCCGAGCGACCCGACATTGTCGACCAGCACGCAGCGGATCTTCAGCTTGGCAAAGGCATAGGCCAGATAGGACGCCACCGGAAAGGCCCGCCTCTGGCCCAGGACATAGACGGTCCCGGCGCCCGCCAGGATGTCGACGGCGCGCTCCAGCACCTCCCGGCCGATGCGTTCGCGGATGCGCGACAGCGACAGCGCGGCGCTCTCGCAAAAGCCCGCCAGAAGCGCGTCGACCCCCATATCGCTCTCGGGGGACAGTGATTTCAGCCTTTCCTCGTACTCGGGCCAGCGATGGCGCAGCAGCGAGCGGAACACCGTCTGCAGGTCCGAGAAGCCGCGATATCCGAGCGCCTGGGCGAAGCGCACCAGGGTCGACGGTTGCACGCCCGCGAGATCGGCCACGGCCGCCGCGGTGCCGAAGGCCATGTCCTCCGGATTGTCGAGCGCGAAACCCGCGACCTGAGCCAGGCGCTTCGGCAGGGTGGCGCGTCGCTCGAGCAGCAGGTCCCGCAACGCGGCGAAAGATCGAGGCGCGCCCCCCGCGGCCTCGGCCAGACCGATCCGGTCGTCCTTGCTCATCCTGCTTCCTGTCGCGACCGTTCAACTTGGCGGCACGGGTCCGATGACCAGGGCCGGCCTTGTCGCGCGAGCGTTCCTTCGGGTTCGCGCAGGCTCGGCTTCGTTGACGCTTTCCGTCGCTCCATCCTATATAGCGGACATTGCGTTCGGA
Source organism: uncultured Lichenihabitans sp. (assembly GCA_964249275.1). GTDB lineage: Bacteria > Pseudomonadota > Alphaproteobacteria > Rhizobiales > Beijerinckiaceae > Lichenihabitans. Next base: position 2,517 of record CAXUCF010000051.1, on the reverse strand, counting down.
AGAGAGAACGTCGTCGAGGTGTAACTTGGCCGTCGTCGCAGCCCGTGCCCATCGCCTGGAGGCCGATCAGCCCACGAGTTCGGTGGTCACATTCCCGGCCGACCGGCCGCTGCCGCTCGATTCGGGCGGAGCGCTGGCGCCACTCACGGTAGCCTACCAGACTTACGGCACGCTCGATGCCGCCCGCGCCAATGCCGTGCTGGTGTGCCACGCACTGACGGGAGACCAGCACGTCGCCAACCTCCACCCGGTCACGGGCAAGCCCGGCTGGTGGACCGCCATGGTGGGACCTGGCAGGCCGATCGACACGGACCGCCTTTTCGTCATCTGCGCCAATGTCGTGGGTGGCTGCCTCGGTACGACGGGGCCGGCGTCGCTCAATCCCGCGACCGGCAGGGCCTACGGGCTCGACCTGCCGATCATCACGATCCGCGACATGGTGCGGGCCCAGGCCATGTTGGTCGATCATCTCGGGATCGAAACGCTGTTCTGCGTGGCGGGCGGCTCGATGGGCGGCATGCAGGTGCTGCAATGGGCGGCGCTCTATCCCGAGCGGGTGTTCTCGGCCATGCCGATCGCCACGGGGGCGCGGCACTCGTCGCAGAACATCGCCTTCCATGAAGTCGGTCGCCAGGCCGTGATGGCCGATCCCGACTGGCGCCAGGGGCGCTACCTCGACCACGGCACGCGGCCCGAGAAGGGATTGTCGGTGGCCCGCATGGCGGCCCATGTCACCTACCTGTCCGACCAGGCGCTGCATGCGAAATTCGGCCGCAAGCTGCAGGACCGTGCGGCGCCCACCTTCTCGTTCGATGCCGACTTCCAGATCGAGAGCTATCTGCGCTACCAGGGTCGCTCCTTCGTGGAGCGGTTCGATGCCAATTCCTACCTCTATATGACGCGCGCAATGGATTATTTCGACCTCGCGGCCGATTTCGATGGCCTGCTGTCGCGCGCGTTCCGGGGTACCAAGACCCGGTTCTGCGTCGTGTCGTTCACGTCGGACTGGCTGTTCCCGACCTCGGAGGCCCGCGCCGTCGTGCATGCGCTGAATGCCGGAGGGGCTTCGGTGTCGTTCGTCGAGATCGAGACCGACAAGGGACACGACGCTTTCCTGCTGGACCTGCCGGACCTTGTCGCGACCTCGCGCGGCTTCGTCGAATCCGCAGCTCGGGCCCGCGGGCTGGCAGCGCCGTGACTCCCCTACGCGTGTCCGGCATCGACCCGACGGTCGAGCGCCGCCCGCCGCAGCGCCGGCCGGAGGTCGAGCGCAACGATCTACAGCTCGTGGCCGGCATGGTGGAGCGCGGCAGCAGGGTGCTCGACCTCGGCTGCGGCGACGGCGCGCTGCTGAGCCTTCTCGCCGACACCCGGAACGTCGACGCGCGGGGATTGGAGCTGTCGCAGGGCGGCGTGAACCTGTGCGTCGCACGCGGCCTGTCCGTGATCCAGGGCGATGCGGACACCGACCTCGCCACCTATCCGGACGATGCCTTCGACTATGTGATCCTGTCGCAGACGCTCCAGGCCGTGCGCCGGCCCAAAGATGTACAGGAGAACAAGCAGCGGATAGGCCGGCGCGCCATCGTGTCCTTCCCCAACTTCGCCCATTGGCGGATCCGCTGGGAACTGGGATTGCGGGGCCGCATGCCCGTGACCGAGACACTGCCGGTCTCCTGGCACGAGACGCCCAACATCCATTTCTGCTCGATCCGCGACTTCCTCGACCTCGCGCGCGGCATCGGTGCCACGATCGAGCGCGGCATCGTGCTCGATCGTGGGGGTCGGGCGATGCGGTACCATGTCCCGGCGCTCTGGAACCTGTTCGGCGAACAGGCGGTGTTTCTGTTGCGGAGGTCAGGGCCGCACGATCCCCGGGCTCTGTCGACGTCCTGACGCAAGAGGGTGGTGTGCCGATTCGAGCGACGCGACCCTTGAACGTCCCTCACGACGATGGCGCCCCAAAACCTTAGCTGGGACGTCCGGCGGAGCCCTCGCGGCATCCCGGCCCCGCCCTTCGGGAGCGGGGCCGCGCCCGTCCTCAGCCGAGGTGCTTTTCGATATCGGTCAGCAGCACCAGGTGCTCCTTGATCATGCCCCTGGCCAGCTTGGCGACGTTGGTCTCGTCGGCGTCGTCGGCCACCTTGAGATAGGTGTCCTGGATGTCCAGCAACTGCTTGTGGCCGTCGATCTGCGCTTTGATATAGGCCTTCTCCAACTCCGGGCCGTCCTTCATGGCGCGGAGTTTCTCGACCATGTCCTTGCCCTTGGCATCGAGGTTGCCCTCGACCTCCGCGTCGGTCGGCGCCTTGACGTCGCCCATGGGCTTCGCGCTCTGCATCATGCGGCTCTTCAGGATATCCGCGATGGTATTCTGCTCGGCCACCTCGAACTCTGCGAACTGCTTGCCCATCGGGTGCTTCAGCTTGCTCTGCGCGATGCGGCTGGTCATCAGCGACAGGGACCCGACCGTCATCGTGTCCTTGATGTGCGCCTTGACGGCATCCGACATGCCCA
>CAXUCF010000050.1:21798-22052 GCA_964249275.1 uncultured Lichenihabitans sp. | reverse complement strand
GGTCGAGGTCGAGCCCCGTCTCGGTGGCCGTCACCACGATGTCGAGCGGCTTGCCGGCCTGGCTCAGGATGGCCGCGATGCGCCGCGCCGCGGGCAGCGCGCCCGCCATGGCCGGGGCCAGGATCGGGCAGAACGCGAGATCGACGATGGTGTGGGCGCGAGCCTGCATGAACCCGACGCACGGCGGGGCGCGCGGCCCCCCAACCCGCCCGGGGCACGGGGCCCGCCGCCCGCCCCGGCCGGGGGCGGGGGCC
>CAXUCF010000050.1:0-21788 GCA_964249275.1 uncultured Lichenihabitans sp. | reverse complement strand
GGCCGGAACCGTGCGCGTCGAGGAGCGGCGCCACCGCAGCGTCGAGCCCGGCCCTGGCCAGCGCCGATACGACGAGGTCGCGCTTCCACGCGGCATAGTCGGTCGGCGGCAGCGTCTGCACCGCGCAACCGCCGCAAACCCCGTAATAGGGACAGATCGGCTCAACAAGGTCCGGCCGCTGCGCCAGCAGTTCGACGACATGGGCCCGCTCGCCGTCGCGCTCGGCCAGCACCGTCTCGCCCGGCAGGGCATAAGGCACGTAGCCCGGCGAGGCTCCATGGCGCGCCACACCTTCGCCGCGTCGTCCGAGCCGCTCGATCACGAGCCGAACCCCTTCATGCGGCACGACGGCGCGCTCCCAACAGGAATTCCCGATTGCCGTCGCCGCCCGCGATCGGCGACGGCACGACACCCGATACGGCCCACCCTGCGCGTTCGACGAAATCGGCGACATCGCGGCAGACCGCGGCATGGACGTCGGGATCCCGCACCACGCCCTTCCTGGCCGCCCCCGGGCCAGCTTCGAACTGCGGCTTGATCAGGGCCACCAGCGTCGCGACTGGGCCTGCCAGGGCGAGGGCCGGCGGCAGCACGATCCGCAGCGACACGAAGCTGGCGTCGCAGACCACGAGGTCGAAGGGGTTCGCGACGTCCGCCGACCCGAGCGCGCGGATATCGGTGGCCTCGCGCAGGGTGACGCGCGGGTGGCCGCGCAGACGGGGATGGAACTGGTCCCGGCCCACATCGACGGCCAGCACATGGGCCGCCCGGCGGGACAGCAGCACGTCGGTGAAGCCGCCCGTGGAGGCCCCGACATCGAGGCAGCGCAGGCCCGACGGGTCGATCCCGAAGGCGTCGAGCGCCGCCTCCAGCTTGACGCCACCGCGCGACACCCAGGGATGGGGCGCCGAGGCCACCACCCTGGCGTGGCAGGCGATGCGGCTCGACGCCTTCGGCACGACCACACCATCCGCGGTCACGAGCCCTGCCGCGATGGCCTCGGCGGCCCGGGCGCGGCTTTCGAACAGGCCGGTCTCGACCAGGAGCACGTCGGCGCGGCGCCTGCGAACCGCATCGTCCGCCCCGGGATCGCCTCCGGACGTTCCGGTCGCAGCCTGGCGTGAGCCGGTCAGCCGGCCGCCTTGGGGATCCGGCGTGCCCGGGCCGCAGTGGGACGGGCCGGCTCGGCCGCCACCATGCCCAGCACCTCCTGGACCTTGCCGACGATGCCCTTGGCGTCGAGCCCGGCCTGGGCATACATCTTCTCGGGCTTGTCGTGATCGATGAACGTGTCGGGCAGCACCATGGCCCGCATCTTGAGCCCGCCGTCGAGCAGGCCTTCCTCGGCCAGGAACTGCATGACGAACGAGCCGAAGCCGCCGATCGACCCCTCCTCGATCGTGATCAGCACCTCGTGCCGTTGCGCCAACCGGCGGATGAGGTCGCGATCGAGAGGCTTGGCGAAACGCGCGTCCGCCACCGTGGCCGAAAGGCCCATGCCGGCCAGCGTATCGGCCGCCTTGACGGCGTCGGCCAGTCGCGTTCCCAGCGACAGGATGGCGATCTGTTTGCCCTCGCGCACCACGCGGCCCTTGCCGATCTCGAGCGGCACGCCGATGGACGGCATCTCCATACCGACGCCCTCGCCGCGCGGATAGCGCAGCGCCGAGGGACCATCGTCATAGGCCACCTGGGTGGCCACCATGTGGACGAGTTCGGACTCGTCGGCCGCCGCCATGATCATCATGTTGGGCAGGCAACCCAGATAGGCGAGGTCGAAGGAGCCGGCGTGGGTCGGGCCGTCCGCACCGACGAGACCGGCCCGGTCCATGGCGAAGCGCACGGGCAGGTTCTGGATCGCGACATCGTGGACCACCTGGTCGTAGCCACGCTGCAGGAACGTCGAGTAGATGGCCACAAAGGGCTTGAACCCTTCCGTCGCCAGGCCGGCCGCGAAGGTCACGGCGTGCTGTTCGGCGATGCCGACGTCGAAGGTCCGGGTCGGGTGGGCCTGCCCGAAAAGGTCGATGCCGGTGCCCGACGGCATCGCGGCCGTGATGGCCACGACCTTGTCGTCCTTGTCGGCCTCCTTGATCAGGGATTCGCCGAACACCCGCTGATAGGCCGGGGCGTTCGCCTTGGGCTTGGCCTGGGTGCCCGTGATGACGTCGAACGACGACACGGCGTGGTATTTGTCGCCCGAGCACTCGGCAGGGCCGTAACCCTTGCCCTTCTGGGTCACGACATGGATCAGCACCGGGCCAGTCGCCTCGTCGCGCACGTTGCGCAGCACGGGCAGCAACTGGTCGAGGTTGTGGCCGTCGATCGGGCCGACGTAGTAGAAGCCGAGTTCCTCGAACAGCGTGCCACCGGTGAAGAAGCCGCGCGCGTACTCTTCCGTCCGCTTGGCCTTTTCGTAGAAGAACTTGGGGAGGTGGGCCGCGAGATGCTTGCCGAAATCGCGGAACGACTTGTAGGCGCCGCCCGAGACGAGACGCGCCAAGTACCCCGACATGGCGCCGACAGGGGGCGCGATCGACATGTCGTTGTCGTTGAGGATGACGATGAGGCGCGACTTCAGCGCCCCGGCATTGTTCATCGCTTCATAGGCCATGCCGGCCGACATCGAACCGTCGCCGATCACCGCGATGACCTTGTTGTCGCCCCCCGCCAGATCGCGGGCCACTGCCATGCCGAGACCGGCCGAGATGGACGTCGAGGAATGGGCTGCCCCAAACGGATCGTATCGGCTTTCCGAACGTTTCGTGAATCCGGACAACCCGCCTCCCTGCCGCAGCGTGCGGATGCGCGCGCGTCGGCCGGTCAGGATCTTGTGAGGATACGCTTGGTGGCCGACGTCCCAGATCAGACGATCGTCCGGCGTGTCGAACACGGAATGGATCGCCACGGTCAGCTCGATCACCCCCAATGCCGAGCCGAGATGGCCCCCCGTGACCGATACGGCACCGATCGTCTCGGCACGCAGTTCATCGGCCACCTGACGGAGGTCGGCGTCCGTCAAACGCCGGAGTGCCTCGGGCTCATCGATCTGGTCGAGAAGGGGCGTGGATACGGTCACGACAACCTCATGGATGGAAGATCCTGGTATTGCAGCTTTCGCGCTGTTTAGGCGCAAGATCCGTCAGACGCAAACCCCGCAGGCATCGCGCGCGTGTCAAAGTCGGTGACGTCGACTTCCAGGTCACAGGTTGCAAGAACAAAGCAGCGCTCAAGCTGCACTTTGTTCACCGATCATTTGAGCCCTTCAGTGGAGACACGACATCATGACGATGCAGCCGCAATCTGGGTTTTCGCTCGGGCCGGGGCACCTGCCGCCTCCGGAGCAGCTGCGGGCGAGATGGGGATGGTTCATGGGCCTGGGGATCACGGCGGTCGTTGCGGGCTTCGCCGCCTTGGCCATCACCGAGTTCGCAACCATCGCGTCCGTGCTGACCATCGGGATCTTCGTGGTCCTGATCGGCGTGACCGAGATCGTGCTCGGATTTCGGGCCCGCGGCTGGGGCCGCGCCATGTACTGGGAACTGAGCGGCCTGCTGTATGTCGTGGCCGGCATGTTCGCCTGGGCGGAGCCGGCCGAAGCCTCATTGGTGATCACCCTGCTGCTCGGCGCGGGCCTTCTCGCCACGGGCGTCGTCCGCGCCGTAATGGGCTTCCGTCTGCATGGATCTCGCCTGCGCGGACCCCTTATAGCGTCGGGCATCGTCACGGCCCTGCTCGGCTTCATCATCGTGACCGGCTGGCCCGGCAACAGCCTCTTCGTCATCGGCCTCCTCCTCGGCATCGAGCTCGTCTTCAGCGGCGTGAACTGGATCTTTTTCGGTCTGCGCCTGCGGTCTCACACCTGAACGGCTCGCGCCGCGGCGGCGAGCGTGCTTTATGGCCCGGGCACGGCCCGCGCGGCCGCTGGCACGGTGCGCGCATCCTTTGGGGGAACGCATGACGAAGTGGGTTTACGCTTTCGGCGGCGGCGAGGCCGAAGGTTCGGGCGGACAGCGCGATCTCCTCGGCGGCAAAGGCGCGAACCTGGCCGAGATGGCCCATCTCGGCCTTCCAGTGCCTCCCGGCTTCACCATCACGACCGAAGTCTGCACCCATTATTACGCGCACGACCGACACTATCCGGACACGTTGCGGGACGATGTGGCGGCCGCGCTGGCGCAGGTCGGCCGTTTGACCGACCGGGGCTTCGGCGACGTGACGGCGCCGCTGCTCGTTTCGGTGCGCTCCGGCGCCCGCGCCTCCATGCCCGGCATGATGGACACGGTGTTGAACCTCGGGCTCAACGACCGCACCGTCGTGGCTTTGGCCGAGCCGGCCAAAGATGAGCGGTTCGCCTACGACAGCTATCGCCGCTTCATCCAGATGTATTGCAACGTGGTGCTGGACCTGCCCGGCCACGGCTTCGAGGAACTCCTCGAGTCGTTCAAGGAGCGTAAGGGCTACGTGCTCGATACGGACCTCGCGGCCGCCGACTGGAAGACCATCATCGACCGCTACAAGGCCAAGGTGCTGTCCGAGACCGGCCAGCCTTTTCCGCAGGACCCCATGGTCCAGTTGTGGGGTGCGATCGGGGCCGTGTTCTCGTCCTGGATGAACAGCCGCGCCAAGACCTACCGCCGTCTCAACGCCATCCCCGAGTCCTGGGGCACCGCCGTGACCGTGCAGGCGATGGTGTTCGGCAACATGGGCGATACCTCGGCCACCGGGGTCGCTTTCACGCGCAATCCATCGGTCGGCACCCGTGAACTCTACGGTGAGTTCCTGGTCAACGCCCAAGGAGAAGACGTCGTGGCGGGCATCCGCACGCCGCAGAACATCACCGAAGCGGCCAGGATCGCGGCAGGCTCCGACAGGCCGTCGCTCGAGATCCTGATGCCCGCGGTGTTCAAGAGCTTCGTCGAGACGACCCAACTGCTGGAGCGCCACTATCGCGACATGCAGGACATGGAGTTCACGGTCGAGCGGGGCAAGCTGTGGATGCTGCAGACCCGCAATGGCAAGCGCACCACGAAGGCTGCTCTGAAGATCGTCGTCGACATGGTGGCCGAGGGGCTGATCGGCCGTGACGAGGCCATCCGGCGGATCGATCCGGCTTCGCTCGACCAGCTCCTGCATCCCACTCTCGATCCCGAGGCCAAGCGCGACCTGCTGGCGACAGGCCTGCCGGCCTCGCCCGGCGCCGCGCAAGGCGAGATCGTGTTCACCTCGGAGGAGGCCGAGAACGCGCGAAGCGCCGGGCGGAAGTCCATCCTGGTGCGGGCCGAGACCAGCCCCGAGGACATCAACGGCATGCACGCGGCCGAGGGCATCCTGACGACCCGGGGCGGCATGACCTCCCACGCGGCCGTGGTGGCGCGGGGCATGGGCAAGCCCTGCGTGTCGGGCGCGGGCTCGATCAGCGTCGATGCACAGGCCAAGACCATGACCAGCGGCGGCATCGTGCTCAAGCAGGGCGACGTCATCACGGTGGACGGATCGACCGGTCAGGTGCTGCGCGGCAGGGTCGCGATGCGGGAGCCGGAACTGTCGGGTGACTTTTCCACGCTGATGGTCTGGGCCGATGCGATCCGCCGCATGAAGGTGAGGGCCAACGCCGATACGCCGGCCGACGCGGAGGCGGCGCGGCGCTTCGGCGCCGAAGGCATCGGCCTCTGCCGCACCGAGCACATGTTCTTCGACGCGGCTCGCATCGTCGCGGTGCGCGAGATGATCCTGGCCGACGACGAGGCGGGGCGCCGCGCCGCGCTCGCCAAGCTGCTGCCCATGCAGCGCCGGGATTTCGCCGACCTGTTCCGCATCATGTCGGGCCTGCCGGTGACGATCCGCCTGCTCGATCCGCCGCTGCACGAGTTCCTGCCCCACACCGACGCCGAGATCAGCGAAGTCGCGGCTTCGCTCGGCCTGTCTTCCGACAAGATCCGGCGCCGTGCTCAGGAACTGCACGAGTTCAACCCCATGTTGGGGTTCCGGGGCGTGCGGCTGGCCATCGCCTATCCCGAGATCGCAGAGATGCAGGCCCGGGCCATATTCGAGGGCGCCGTCGCGGCCGGGCGGGAGAGCGGCGAAGCCGTCGAAGCCGAGATCATGGTGCCGCTCGTGATGACGCTGCCGGAACTCGATCTCGTCAAGGGCCGGATCGTGGCGATGGCCGAGGCCGTGGCGACGGAGACCGGCGTGACCGTGCCCTACTCGGTCGGCACCATGATCGAGCTGCCGCGTGCGGCCCTCAAGGCCGATGAGATCGCGGGCTCGGCGGAGTTCTTCTCGTTCGGCACCAATGACCTGACCCAGACCACGCTGGGCATCTCGCGCGACGATGCCGCGTCCTTCCTCGGGCCCTACACCGCCAAGGGGATCCTCCCCGCAGACCCTTTCGTGACGCTGGACCAGGAGGGCGTGGGCGAACTCGTCGCCATCGCGGCGCAACGCGGGCGCGCCCGGCGGCCCGGCATCAAGCTCGGCATCTGCGGCGAGCACGGCGGCGACCCGGCCTCGATCGCCTTCTGCGAGAGCCTCGGGCTCGACTACGTATCCTGTTCGCCGTTCCGCGTGCCGATCGCGCGCCTCGCGGCAGCCCAGGCGGCCCTCGAGAAGCCGGGCCAGATGTCGAGCGAGAAGCATCGCACGGTCTAAGCAGCCTTGCGTGGCGAAAGCCACGATTGATTTCGCTTTTCAAAGTGAAATCAATGCTGCCCAGCATCTTAAGTGTAAGCAGATTTGCAAAAATCTGCTTAGGAGCCGGCCGGCTCCGAACCTGGAAAAGGTTCGCTTCCAGTCGCGGCTGTTCGCCGCGAAGCCGGCGAACTCAGTCGCCGAACCGGTTGTCTCGACGGAATCCCTTGGGCGGCAGGCGGCCTCGATCCGCACGCTTGCCGATCCACGGCGTCAGGTCCTTGCCGGCCACGATCCGCTCCTTGCCGGAGGCGTCCTGCCACGGCAAGCCCTCAGCTAGGCCGAAGACCCGGAGGTCCGACAAGCCCGCCACCGCACGCTGCAGGGTGACACCCTTGCCGCGCGCCATCTCGGGCACCTGCGCGAGCGGGAATACGGCAAGGTGACGATCGTTGCTGACCACCGCCACGTGGTCGCCCCGGGCCGGGACCATCAGCTTGGCCTTGGCGGGTGGGTTGGGGGAGATCAGGGCCTTGCCCTTGCGGGTGCCCACCACGAGGTCCGACATCGCGGCCAGGAAACCGCGTCCGTCGCTCGAGGCCACGAGCACGCGGCTTCCCTCGGCAAAGGGCAGCACCGCCACCACGTCCTCGGCCTCGACGAGATCCACCATGAGCCGGATCGGCTCACCGAAGCCGCGGCCGCCCGGCAGCTTGCCGACGTCGAGCGTGAAGACCTTGCCGTCGCTGGCCAGCACGACGATGCGGGCCGTGGTCTCCGTGGCAAAGGCCAGCGACAGTCGATCGTCGCCCTTGAAGACCAGCGTGGCGAGTTCGACACCATGGCCCTTCAGGGCGCGGATCCAGCCCTTCTCGGACACCACCACGGTCACCGGCTCGCGCTCGATGAAGCTTTGCGACGGGGCCGTGGCGTCGAAATGCGGCAGGGCCTCGAAGCTGGTCCGGCGGCGGCCGAGCGGCGTATCGGCACCGTACTTCTTTCTGACATCGCGGATCTGCGCCGCGATGCTCCTCCACTGCGCGGGCTCGCTGGCGATCAGGGCCCGCAACCCGTCCCGTTCCTTCGTGAGCCTGTCGTGCTCCTTGCGGAGTTGCATCTCCTCGAGCCGCCGCAGGCTGCGCAGCCGGGTGTCGAGGACGTAGTCGGCCTGCAGGTCGCTCAGCGTGAAGGTGGCCTTCAGTTCGGCCTTTGGGTCATCCTCCTCGCGGATGATGCGGATCACCTCATCGAGGTTGAGGAAGACGACCAGCATGCCGGCCAGCACCTCGAGCCGGCGGTCGATTTCGGCCAGGCGATGGCGTGAGCGACGCACCAGCACGGTGCGACGGTGGTCGAGCCACTGCCGCAGGGCCTCGGGGAGGCCTACGACGCGCGGCACGACGCCGTCGACCAGCACGTTCATGTTGAGCGGCACCCGGACTTCGAGCTCGGTCAGGCGGAACAGGTGCTCCATCATGACCTGCGGGTCGACGGTCCTCGAGCGCGGCTCGATCACCACGCGGACGTCCTCGGCCGATTCGTCCCGAACGTCGGCCACGAGCGGGCTCTTCTTCTCCGTGACGACCTCGGCCAGGCGCTCGATCAGCCGCGATTTCTGCACGCCGTAGGGAACCTCGGTCACCACCACGGCCCATGTGCCGCGATCGCCATCCTCCCTCGACCAGCGCGCCCGGAGCCGGAACGAACCGCGGCCCGTGCGATAGTTCTCGGCGATGGCCGCGGGCTCCTCGACGCAGATGCCGCCGGTCGGGAAATCGGGCCCCAGCACGTAGCCGCTGAGCGCGGCGCTGTCGGCATCGGGGTGGGCGATGAGGTGGAGCGCGGCGTCGCAGAGTTCCACGATGTTGTGGGGTGGGATCGAGGTGGCCATGCCGACCGCGATACCCTGCGCGCCGTTGGCCAGCAGGTTGGGGAAGGCGGCCGGCAACACCACCGGCTCCTGCTTGTCGCCGGAATAGTTGTCACGAAGGTCGACGGTGTCGTCCTCGATCCCGTCGAGCAGGAGCTTGGCGGTGTCCGTCATGCGGGCTTCGGTGTAGCGATAGGCCGCGGCCGGATCGCCGTCGATATTGCCGAAGTTCCCCTGCCCGTCGACCAGCGGGTAACGTGACGAGAAATCCTGCGCCAAGCGCACCAGCGCATCGTAGATGGCCTGGTCGCCATGGGGATGAAAATCGCCCATGACGTCGCCAACGATCTTGGCGCACTTCTTGAACGCCGTGGCAGGATCGAGCCGCAGCACCTGCATGCCGTAGAGGATGCGGCGATGGACGGGCTTCAGCCCGTCGCGGGCGTCGGGAAGGGCGCGACCCATGATGGTCGACAGCGCGTAAGCGAGATAGCGTTCCTCCAACGCCTCGCGCAGTTTCACCACCGTGGGTTCGGCCGGCGGCAACGGCGGCGGCGGAGCGGTTCTGGCCATCGATCTTGGTTTCCCTCACACGAGGCGGCGCCCTGCCCTCGTCGGCGATGTCTCGTCCGGTGCATCAGTACCGGTTCCGCTCCCGTTGCGCGACGAGGTTCCGGGTCTTTGGGCCGACTTGTCTCGACGCTTGTCTCGAGCGTCCAGGTTGGGCCGCAAGCCCGCATGTCGAAAAGGCCGCGCCTTTGCGCCGGTCGCGGAACTCTGGAGGCTGCAGCGGCATTTCACCTGCAGCCTGACTGTTGCGGGCCTGCACTAGCCGACGATCTTTGCCGGGCCTAGTCGGATCCACTCACGGTCGCGTCTCGTCCGCTCGCTAGGCCACGGCGTCGGACTTGGGGGCGGTTTCGACGCATCTGGCGGCATGCTGAGCGAACAGTATCATGAACAACAAGGCAATCTTCGGTCTGACGTCGGGTGTCGCCTTCGTCGTCGCGACCCTGATCGGGATCGCCCTCTCGAATCAGCCGCAGGCCGCCGATGCCGCGGTGATGCACGGGGCCTTGAGCCCTTGCCTTCTGGCCGAGACCTCGCTCGATCAAGGTTATGGCGTGAACAGCAAGGAACTTCGCCCCGTCTGCACTCAAGCGGTTCAGGGGTCGGTCAGCATCAGCGCCAGATAGGCTCGTCGTGCCGCCGGGGGCGCGAGGTTACGTGGTGCGAAAATATCCCGGAGCATGAAATGCTCGGTCAGGCGGAAGGCCGCCGCGAGATCCTCCCGGGTCACCCGCGCGTCGCTCGCATCCGGCCGAAGAAAGGCCGGCAGTACCAGCATCCTGTCCCGGTAAGGCGCGCCGGCCATCGATGAGACGGCCCGGCCGGTCCGCGGCGAAACGTAGTGTAGGTCCTCTCGGGACTGCGTGGCGGCGCAACTCCCGAGGTCGAGACCGAAGCCCAGTTCGGCAAGCAGCGACAATTCGAACTGCACTATCTGCAGGGCCAGGACCTGGCGGACCCCGACGGTGTCCATCATGGAGTCCAGCATGCCGTGCAGGACGGGGTGGGGGTCGCGTTCCGGCAGCAGTCGTGCCAGGCCGCAGAGATGGTTGAGGGCGTGCAAAGCGACGGCATCGCCGATCACCTGAGCGGCCCGCAGCGTCAGACCTTCGACCGTATAGGTCCCCATATGATCGTCGATGCGGGCTCGCCATGTGGCCGTGACACTGTTGCCGGGCTGCAGCACCGGGCGCAAACGGCGCGACCTCCCGCCCCTCACGACGCCGAGGTGCCGCCCATGCTGCGCGGTCAAGAGTTCCACGATCACGCTGGTCTCGCCGTAGACGCGGCCCCCGAGGACCACGCCACGATCCTCCCACTGCAAGCTCACCCTCCTCTGTCACGTCCCCCGATCCGCGATGGGCAGGGCTCTCCGTTGGGAGTGAGTCCGCCTCAGCCGACGATCTCGCCCGTCGAGAAAAACTGCGCGATCTCCTGCTTGGCGGTCTCTGGGGCGTCCGAACCATGAGCCGAGTTCTCGCCCATCGACAAGGCGAACTCCTTGCGGATCGTGCCGGCGTCGGCCTTCTCGGGGTTCGTAGCTCCCATCACGTCGCGGTATCTGAGGATGGCGTTCTCGCCTTCCAGCACCTGCACCACGACCGGGGCCGAGGTCATCATGGCGACGAGTTCTCCGAAGAACGGACGATCCTTGTGGACCGCGTAGAATGCCTCGGCGTCGGCGCGGCTCATGCGGATGCGCTTTTGCGCCACGATGCGCAGACCGGCCGCCTCGATCATGGCATTGACGGCTCCGGTCAGGTTGCGGCGCGTCACGTCCGGCTTGAGGATGGAAAAGGTATGCTCAACCGCCATGATGGGCTCACTTCATCGGAATAATTCGGGGCTCACCCGGGTGCGTGGCTTATAGCGGCGTGCCCCTGGGCGGACAAGCGCAGGCCCGGCCAGCGAAGGCCGCACCGGTCACGCCGTTGCCACCCTGCCGGCATAGGCCTTGCCTCTCCCGGCTCACCGCGCCACAAGACCCTCCATGCTCCACATCAACGACCTCACGTTCCGGCTCGGGCCGCGCATCCTGTTCGACCATGCGTCGGCTGCGATCCCGACCGGCGCACGCACGGGCTTCGTCGGCCGCAACGGCACCGGCAAGACCACGCTGTTCAGGATGATCTCGGGTGACCTCCACCCCGAGAGCGGGGCCTTGCAGATCCCGAACCGCATGCGGCTCGGGCAGGTCGAGCAGGAGGCGCCGGGCGGCCCGACCACGCTCATCGATTTCGTGCTCGAAGCCGACCGCGAGCGCGCCAGTCTGCTCGCCGAAGCCGAGACCGCCACGGAGCCGAACCGCATCGCCGAGATCCAGGTGCGCCTCGTCGACATCGAAGCCCATGCGGCCCCGTCGCGCGCCGCCACCATCCTGATGGGCCTCGGCTTCGACGAGCCGGCCCAGAACCGCGCGCTATCCGAATTTTCGGGTGGCTGGCGCATGCGCGTGGCGCTGGCGGCCGTGCTGTTCACCCGGCCCGACCTCCTGCTGCTCGACGAGCCCACCAACTACCTCGACCTCGAGGGGACGCTGTGGCTGATCGAGTACCTTGCGACCTACCCGGCCACCGTGCTGATCATCAGCCACGACCGCGACCTGCTCGACGCCGTCTGCGACCACATCCTGCACCTCGACCAGTCGAAGCTCACGCTCTGGCGCGGCAATTACGAGTCGTTCGAAAAACAGCGGCGCGAGCAGCAGCTCATCCAGCAGAAGCACATCAAGAAGCAGGAGGAGCAGCGCCGCCACCTGCAGAGCTTCGTCGACCGGTTCCGGGCCAGCGCCACCAAGGCCCGTCAGGCGCAGTCGCGGGTCAAGATGCTGGCGCGGTTGCAACCCATCTCGGCCATCGTGGACAGCCAGGTGCTACCGTTCGACCTCCCCTCCCCGCCGCGGCCGCTGAGTCCGCCGATCGTCGCCATGGAGGCGGTCTCGACCGGCTACGACGAACGCCCCGTGCTGACGCGGCTGAGCCTGAACATCTCCAACGACGACCGCATAGGGCTGCTGGGTGCCAACGGCAACGGCAAGTCGACCTTCGCCAAGCTCGTGGCAGGCCGGATGGAAACGCTCGGCGGTACGCTCAAGAAGTCGTCCAAGCTGACGGTAGGCTATTTCGCCCAGCATCAGGTCGACGAACTCGGCGACGCCGAGACGCCCTATCGTTTCGTGGCGTCGCGCATGACGGACGGGACCGAGAGCCGCATCCGGGGGAAATGCGCCCAACTCGGTTTTCCGGCCACCAAAGCCGATACGCCGATCACGCAGCTCTCGGGGGGCGAGAAGGCCAGGTTGATGATGGGGCTCGCGGCTTTCGACGGGCCGCATCTCCTGATCCTCGACGAGCCCACCAACCACCTCGACATCGACAGCCGCTCCGCCCTCGTCGAGGCCATCAACGACTACGAGGGCGCCATCATCCTGATCTCGCACGATCGCTATCTGATCGACGCCTGCGCGGACCGGCTCTGGCTCGTCGAAGGCGGCACGGTGAAGAGCTTCGATGGCGATATGGACGACTACAAGTCCCTGGTGTTGAGCCGGGCCGCCGGCGGACTCGGCAGGAAAGCCGCGAAGAGCGAAGCCGGTGCGTCGAGACCCGTGCCCCAGGACACTCGCGTGTCGCCCGCCAGGGCCGCGCATCTCGCCAGGAAGCAGATCGAGGCGCTCGACGAGAAGATCAGGAAGCTGTCGGGCCTGATCACCCGGATCGATGCCGCATTGGTCGACCCAAACGCCTATTCGCGGGACAAGAACAAGGCCGGCCAGCTGGCCCAGCAGCGCAAGGACCTCCAGCGGGCCCTCGACGTCGCGGAAGACGAATGGCTGTCGCTGACCACGCGATACGAAGCCGCGGCGGAATAAACTGCTACTCCCGCGTTTGCGCCCTTTTTCGCAGCCGAGAGAAGGGCGCCGATAGGGGAAAGAGGGCAGAGTTCCACGCTGGGGAGACGGGCACGGCTCCCTACCGGCCCGGCCGCGTAGCGCGCTCGATGAGGTCCACCGCACGGGCAGCACCGCCGGCGGCAGCGATCTCGTCCCTCAACGCTTCGGCCCGCGCGCGATAGACCGGTTCATCGAGCACCTGGCGAAGCGCCGCCGCGACGCTCTGCGTGGTGCATCGGCGACGCGGAACGACGATGCCGGTGCCGCTCCGCACGACCCTGGCCGCGATGGCGCTCTGCTCGAAGGCCAGCGGCACCACAACCAGCGGCACCCCGGCCGCCAGCGCGTCGAGCACGGTGTTGAGCCCGCCATGCGTCACCACGGCTGCGACCGTGCGCAGCACCGCACGCTGCGGGACGAAACTCTCGACCCGCGGCGCTCCGGGCAGCGACGCCGCCTCGGCGATATCCAGCCTGCCGCCATGGGCAATGGTGAGCGCGATGTCGAGACCGTGGCATGCTTCGGCGACCGCACGGAAGATGGGCAGGCGCGCGCCCTGCAGCGTCCCGAGCGAACAAAAGATGTTGGGCCGCTCGGCCTCACCCTGCCATGCGCGGCTTTCGGACCGGCGGAAGGGTCCGCAGTGGTGGAGCACGGGCGGCGGGGCACGGCGCGGAAAGTCGAAGCCCTCGACCGACTGGCTGATCTCCAGGCGGTCCGAAAGGCAGTCTTCGACGGTTTCGATCCCGCCGAGCCCCCAGGCCCGGGCGCGGCGACCGATGACCTTGAACATCGGTTGCATGATCCAATCCGCAACGCGGTAGCCGCCGAGATTGCGCCGAACGCCCCAGGGGGTGTCGTCGAAGCCCCAACCGACAAAGGCCGGCGGCACGGCAGGCTCCCGGTCGATCAGCAGGGCATTGGCGACGGATGCCAGGGGAAGGCCGAGGTGGCGTGCCACGAGGCCGCCGGCCGGCTCGGTCTGGTCCGCCACGATGGCCCCGGCATGGATCCGTCTCAAAACGTCCGGAACATCCTCGCAGAGCATCTCGGTCGTGTCGGCCATGTCGCGGATCACGCCGCCGATGCCGAAAAGCCCGGTGGTGCCGCCGAGCCGCGCCGTCATCCGGGCCAGCCTTCCGGGCGGATGAGTCCTGGCCCCGACGGGGCAGAAGCCGATGTCAGCATCCGCGATCTCGGGTCCGACGTCCGCCTGGGCCACGAAGGTGACGGCGTGGCCGCGGTCCAACAATCCGCGCGCCAGCGCCAGCATCGGGTTGAGGTGCCCCGCATAGGGCTGGGTCAGGAAGGCGAAATGGGTCAAGGCGCCGCTGGAGTCGATCCCGACCAAGAGCCGGACGCCGCCCTCCTAGCACGGATCCGAGCGGCCGGGCTCAGTGCAGGATCTGCCCCAGGAACATCCGCGTGCGCTCGTGCTGCGGATTGGAGAAGAACTCGGCCGGCGTGTTCACCTCGACGATCTCGCCGGCGTCCATGAACACCACCCGATCCGCCACCTGCCGGGCGAAGCCCATCTCGTGGGTGACGCAGAGCATGGTCATGCCCTCGTGGGCGAGCGACACCATGGTGTCGAGCACTTCCTTGACCATCTCGGGGTCGAGCGCCGAGGTGGGCTCGTCGAACAGCATGATCTTGGGGTTCATGCAGAGCGAGCGCGCGATGGCGACGCGCTGCTGCTGCCCCCCCGACAACTGGCCCGGATATTTGTTGGCCTGCTCGGGGATGCGCACCCGCTTCAGGTATTTCATCGCCACCTCTTCGGCGTCCTTCTTGGGCATCTTGCGCACCCAGATCGGCGCCAGCGTGCAGTTCTCCAGCACGGTGAGATGGGGGAAGAGATTGAAGTGCTGGAACACCATGCCGACCTCGCGGCGCACCTCGTCGGTGCGCCTGAGATCGTTGGTCAACTCGGTCCCATTGACGACGACGCGTCCCTTCTGGTGCTCCTCCAGGCGGTTGACGCAGCGGATCATGGTGGATTTGCCCGAGCCCGACGGGCCGCAGATGACGATCTTCTCGCCGCGCCGCACATGCAGGTTGACGTCGCGGAGAACGTGAAAGGCGCCGTACCACTTGTGCACGCCCACGAGGTCGACCGCGTAGTCCCCGTCGTACCGGGCCGACGGCATGGCTGGAATGGCGCTCATAGAGGTCCCCGTCGTTGCGATCAGTGGCTCCGCCCGGCGCGAAGCCGGCGTTCCATGGCCTGAGAATAGCGCGACATGCCGAAGCAGAACACCCAGTAGAAAGCGGCAGCGACGACGTAGCCGGTCGCCGAGGTCGTGGGCGAGGCCCAGTTCGGGTCGTTGCGGGCACTTTCGATGGTGCGCAGCAGGTCGAAAATACCCACGATGGCCACCAGGGTCGTATCCTTGAACAGGCTGATGAAGTTCGACACGATGCCGGGGATCACCAGGGTGAGGGCCTGCGGCAGGATGATGAGCCGCATGGTCTGCCAGTAGCCGAGCCCCATCGCGGCCGCGCCTTCGAACTGCCCACGGGGCATGGCCTGCAGCCCGCCTCGCACCACTTCGGCCATGTAGGCTGCCGCGAAAAGCGCCGTACCGACCAGTGGCCGCAGCAGGCGGTCCGGCGTCCAACCTGCGGGCAGGAACAGCGGCAGCATGAAGTTTGCCATGAACAGCACGGTGATGAAGGGCACGCCGCGCACGACCTCGATGAAGGCTGTGCAGACCGCGTTGACGAGAGGCAGCCTCGACCGTCTTCCCAGCGCCAGCAAGACGCCGAGCGGCAAGGAGAAAACGATGCCCACGAGCGACACCAGCAGCGTGACGAGGACACCACCCCACAGGCTGGTTTCGACGGAGGGAAGCCCGAGCCAGCCGGCGCCTCCGAGCAGAAAGAAAGCGACGATCGGATAGGCGACGAAGAACAGCATCGCGGCGACGTTCCGCTTCGGCGCGTTCTGCCACAGGAGCCAGACCAGCAGTATGGCGCCGATCGCTTCTACGACGTTCACGCGCCAGCGTTGCAGTTCCGGATAGGCGCCATACCGAAAGAAATCGAACTTGTAATAGATGAAGGGCCAGCAGGCTCCGTCCTGGCGGGCGCGGCAGGCTTCGGCACTGTCGCCGTGCCAGACCGCGTCGGTGACGAGGAATCGGAACAGGCCGGGCAGCACCCACGCCAGGAAGGCCAGCGAGAGGAGTGTCAGCACGGCCGAGACCAGTGACGAGAACAGATTTTTGCGGGCCCAGGCCAGGGGCCCCTGGACCAGGGCGGGCGGCGGCTCGGCCGGACTCGGCGCGGTGCGGAGGAAGGCCTGGCCGGAGTAAGTGGCGTCGGTCATGGCACTCACCTTTCCACCAGGGCGACGCGCCGGTTGTAGGCGTTCATGGCAGTGGAGAGGACGAGCGAGATCGCCAGATACACCCCCATGGTCACGGCCATGCACTGGATGGCGGCGCCGGTTTGATTCAGTACAGTGCCGGCGAAGACCTGGACCAGGTCCGGATAGCCGATGAACACGGCGAGCGACGAGTTCTTGACGAGATTGAGATATTGATTGGTGAGAGGCGGCACGATCACTCGCATGGCCTGCGGGATCACGATCAGCCGCATGGTGATGTTGGGCCTGATGCCAAGAGCGCCGGCCGCTTCGTGCTGACCGCGCCCGACCGCCTGGATGCCGGCCCTGACGATCTCCGAAATGAAAGCGCCGGTATAGATCGACAGCCCGAGCAGCAAGGCCGCGAATTCGGGGAAGACCTGTTTGCCGCCCGTGAAATTGAAGCCCTTCAACTGCGGCAGGTCGAAGCCGATCGGCAAGCCGAGCGCAAGATAGGCGAGGAGCGGAAGGCCGATCACCAGCCCGGCATCGATCCAGTAGACCGGCAGTTGCTGGCCGGTTGCGGCCTGCCTGCGTGAGGCGTAGGCCGTAAAGGCCCCGGCCGCCAGCATGCCAAGCAGCAGGGCGCAGCCGACCAGCCCCGCATTGTCGCGGAACACCGGGCTCGGCAGCACGAGCCCGCGCGTGTTGAGAAAAGCGATGCCGAACACCGAAACCGATTGCCGCGGCTGCGGCAGGGACTTCAGAACGACATTGTACCAGAACACGAGTTGCAGCAGCAGCGGAATGTTGCGGAACAACTCGACGTAGACGGTGGCGAGTTTGGACACGATCCAGTTCGGAGACAATCGAAGTACCGCCACCACGAAGCCGATGAGCGTCGCGAAGACCACGCCGAATGCGCTCACCAGCAGGGTGTTGAGCAGGCCGACCCAGAAAGCCTGACCGTAAGTCGACAGTGCCGAATAGGAGACCAGCGTCTGATTGATTTCGAAGCCGGCCGTCTGGTTCCAGAACCCGAAAGTCAGCGGGATCCCGAGCCGCGCCATGTTGTCGACGGCGTAGGACGATGCGGTGTAGACCAGGAAGACGAGGATGAAGAGAAGGACGACCTGGTAGACGATGCCGCGCAGCTTCGGATCGTAGAAGCTGAAACCAGCCTTGGGGACCTGTTCGTCCGCGGTCTGCACCGTCATCGATGATCAACCCTTCGCTTCATGTCATCCTCACGGTCCGTCATGGGAACGGCCCCGGCCAATGCAAACGACGAGCCAGGGCTTATCCTCTTCAGCGGATCGGCGGTCCGTACTGCAACCCACCCTTGTCCCACAGCGCGTTGAGGCCGCGCTTGATCTTCAGAGGCGAGCCATCGCCCACGTTGCGGTCGAACACTTCCCCATAATTCCCGACCTGCTTGATGATGTTGTAGGCCCAGTCGTTCGACAGACCGAGGCCCTTGCCTTGATCGCCCTCGACGCCGAGCAGGCGACGGATGTTGGGGTTATCCGACTTCTTCATGTCGTCGACGTTCTTCGACGTCACGCCGAGTTCCTCCGCGTTGAGCATCGCGTAGACGCTCCAGCGCATGGCGTCGTACCACTGGTCGTCGCCTTGGCGGACACTCGGAGCCAGGGGCTCCTTGGAGATGATCTCGGGCAGGACGATGTTCTCGTCGGGGTTGGACAGGCGAAGCCGCTCGGCGTAGAGGCCGGATGCGTCGGTCGTGAACGCGTCGCAGCGCCCCGATTCGTAGGCCTTCAGCGTCTCGTCCTCGCTCTGGAACGCCACGCTCTCGTATTTCAGGCCGTTCGAGCGGAAGTAATCCGCGAGGTTGAGTTCGGTCGTGGTGCCCTGCTGCACGCAGACCGATGCGCCGTTCAGCTCCTTGGCCGAACTGACGTTGAGCTTCTTCTTCACCAGGAAGCCCTGACCGTCGTAGTAGGTGACCGGCCCGAACACGAGGCCCAAGGTGCTCTCGCGCGACGACGTCCAGGTGGTGTTGCGCGACAGCACGTCGACCTCACCGGACTGCAGCGCCGTGAAGCGGTTCTTGGCATCCAGAGCGACGAACTTGACCTTCTTGCTGTCGCCCAGCACGGCGGCCGCGATGGCCCGGCACACGTCGACGTCGAGCCCGGTCCACTGGCCCTTGTCGTCCGGGATGCCGAAACCGGCAAGCCCCGTATTGGCGCCGCAGGACAGGGTTCCTTTCCCCTTCACGGTATCGAGCGTGCCGGCCGAGGCTGCGCCCGCCAGGAACCCCATCGCGCAGACAGACACGAGCCCCGCCAGTGTCTTCGTCGCCAGTGTCTTGGTGGCCAGTTTCATATTTCCCCCGATTTCGTCTTGACAGTCCCGATGCGTCGCGGCTCTAGCCCGGCGTTGCATCAAGCTTGGGCATCACACACCGCTTTGCCGAGAGCGGTCAAGGCTCACGGCCCCATGCTACCCGCGATGGCCGGATCTTACCGCCCGACCGAACACTTTGGCCATCGAACCAGCAGAAACCGCACCCTCATGTCCAAACTTTCTCCAGAAACCCGCTCCAGCCTGCGCAGCCGTTCCCGCCTGGTCCATGCCGGACGCGAGCCGACCCAGCAGCACGGATTCGTGAATACGCCCATCTATCGCGGCTCGACGGTGCTGGCCGACACGATCGACGACTATCAGGGCGGCCGCAACCGCTACACCTACGGCACGCACGGCACCCCCACGACGGACGCGCTCGAGACCGCCTGGAGCGAGTTCGCCGGCGCGGCCGGGACGGTGCTGACCCCTTCGGGGCTCGCCGCCATCACGGTGGCGCTGCTCGCCGTGCTGAAAAGCGGCGATCACCTGCTGGTGACCGATTCGGCCTATTTCCCGACGCGGCGCTTCTGCGACGGCGTTCTCAAGCGTTTCGGCGTCGCAACGACCTATTACGAGCCCGAGGTCGGTGCCGGCATCGCGGCCTTGTTCCGGGCCAACACCCGCGCCGTGCTGGTCGAGGCGCCTGGCTCGCAAAGCTTCGAGATGCAGGACGTGCCGGCCATCGCGGCGGCGGCCCGCGCCCGCGACATCTGCACGATCATGGACAACACCTGGGCCACGCCGCTGTTCTTCCCGCCGCACGCCCGCGGCGTCGATATCGCGATCGAGGCGGGCACCAAATACCTGTCGGGCCATTCCGACCTGCTGCTCGGCCTGACCAGCGCCAATGCGCGCTACTGGCCGGCCTTGCGGCAATGCTTCACGGATTTTTCCATGTGCGCGGGGCCGGAGGACGTGTTCCTGGCGCTGCGCGGCTTGCGCACGATGGAACTCAGGCTGCGGGAGGCAGAGCGGCAGGGGCTGGCCATGGCCCGGTGGCTGGCCGAGCGGCCCGAGGTGCTCGAGGTGCTTCACCCTGCCCTGCCGGACTGCCGCGGCCACGATATCTGGCAGCGTGATTTCCTGGGCTCGTCGGGCCTGTTCTCGTTCATCCTGAAGCCGGTTCCGCGGGCCGCGGTGGCCGCCATGGTGGACGGGCTCGAACTTTTCGGCATCGGCGCCTCCTGGGGCGGCTACGAGAGCCTCGTGATCCCGTTCGACTGCACGGCCTATCGGACGGCAACGCGATGGAACCCCGGCGGGCCGACGCTGCGGCTGAGCATCGGGCTCGAGGACATCGACGATCTCAAGGCCGATCTCGACCGCGGCTTCGCGCGGCTCCGCGCAGCTTCGTGAGGCGCTACCCCGCGCCGCCCACCTCGCGCGCGACGGGGACGCGCCTGCGGCGGCCGATGAGCCAGCGGACTCCGAAAAGATCGACGATGCCGACCCATACGCGGTCGAGCAGGCCGTAATTGGACACGCCGGACAGGCGCGGCCTGTCGACGACGTCGACGAGCGCGACCTCGAAGCCGTCTCGCCGCACCAGCGCCGGCATGAAGCGGTGCAGCGCGTCGAAATAGGGAAGGCCGAGATAGACCGTGCGGGGGAAACATTTCAGGCCGCAACCCGTGTCCCGTGTCCCGTCCTGGAGGATCGCCCCGCGCACCGCATTGGCGATGCGAGACTGCAGCTTCTTCGACAGCGTATCCTGACGGCCCGTCCGCTGCCCCTGAACGAGGCCGCAGCCCGGACCGGCTTCGTCGAGCCGCGCCCGCAAGGCCGGGATGAAGGCGGGATCGTTCTGGCCATCGCCATCGAGCGTGACCACGGCGGGCGCGCCGGCCGCCAGGACGCCGGTGCGGATCGCCGCCGACTGGCCGCAGGGCTGGGCGTGTCGGATGTGGCGCAGCCAGGGCCGGCTCAGCTTGAGACGCGCCAGTTCGTCGGCCGAGCCGTCCGTCGAGCCGTCGTCGACGTAGACGACCTCGAACACCGTATGCGAGCCGAGAGCCTGCTCGATCTCGGCCACGAGCGGCGCGATGTTGCCGGCTTCGTTGCGGATCGGGACCACGACCGACAGGTCGAGATCGCTCACCGACGGAGTCCGGGCCGGGTCGCAGCCAGGCGCAGCGGCACCGCCACAACGCGGCCGTCGCGCTCCACGAAAGCGATCCCCCGCCGCGCGAAGCTGCGGGCCATCCAGAGCGCCAAGAGGCTGCCCAGCGCGGCGCCACCCACGACATCGCTGGGATAATGCGCCCCGACCAGGATGCGGGACAGGCCGATCACCAGGGCGAAGGCGAGGAACGCCCCGCGCCAGCGCGGCACGATGAAGCCGAGCGCCACCGCGGCCGCGAAGGCCGAGGTCGTATGGCCCGACGGGAAGCTCGCCAGCACATTGTGGAAGGACAGCGGGTGGAAGCGGAAAGGGCCATCGGTGGCGAGCAGCTTCGGCCGCGACCGGCCGACGAGATGCTTGATGACCTGGGCCAGGATTCCGGACACCGCGATCGTGGCGAAGAAGTAGATGGCGCGCTCGCCGAGGAGCCGCAGCGAATCGCCGCGCCAAGTGCTCACGCCCCGCTGCTGGGCCAGGATGGCCGCCACGGCGATCAGGGCCGAAAAGGCGAACATGTAGCCCGACGTGCCGAAGGACGTGACGAATAGGCCGAAGGCGATGAGGCCGGGAGCGGCATGGCCGGCGTCGGTCGCCGCCATGGTGTCGCTCAGCGCCGCCAGGGCGAGGGCGACGACGAAGCCGGCCGCCGCCATGGCAATCGGAACCCGCGAGGACGGTTGAGATCGGATCATGGCTCGGTTCACTGCCGCACGTAGACGCCCATGTCGAGCGCCTTGCCCCCATTGATCGCCATGCCGCCGACATCCGCGGCGCGATGCACTCCTGCGGCAGGGTCCAAGGCCGCCTCGAACGCGCCAGCATCCGCCGACGACACGAAGGCGACGCGGCAGGGCGCGTCCCCCATGAACCGGGCCGCGCCGAGCGGATCGGTCATCAGCAGGTGCGCGTCGGTCAGAAACATCAGGCTCGGCTCGCGGTCGCCGACGGTGGCGAAGGCGGGGCGTGGGCAAGCCGCCCCGACCGCGTCCCGCGCTGCCGCGGCGCGACGTCCGGATAGGGC
>CAXUCF010000049.1:13615-22514 GCA_964249275.1 uncultured Lichenihabitans sp. | reverse complement strand
TGGCTGCAGGCCACGAAAGCGACGCCCGTCCGGACCGGAGCCGTCGCGAGCGATCGCGCGAGCCGGTAATCGGCATCGGGCGCCGAAGGCAATGGCCGTCGCGGCTCCCCCGCCGGGCTGGTCAGGCGACCGCGGCGGTCCTGTCCCGGGTGGCAGCTGGCACCGGCTGCTCAAAGGCCTCGCCCCCCGCGAGCGCCACGAAGCGCGCCGTCATGGCGGCGAGGCCGAAGCCGCGCCGGATGAAGGCTTCGCCGGCGCGGGCCATGGCGCGGGTCCGTTCGGGGTCGCCGAGGAGCCCGGCGCAGGCGGCCGCCAGGGCGTCGCTGTCGCCGGGGCGGCAGATCAGCCCGGAAGCCCCGGGCTCCACGGCTTCCCGCGTACCCCCGGCGTCGGTGGCCACGACCGGCAGGCCCATCAGCTGCGCTTCCAGCACGACGTTGGGCAGGCCCTCGTGGTCGGACGTCAGCAGCAGGAGGTTCGCGAGCGACATCAGAACATTCACGTCGTCCCGCCGGCCCAGAAAGGTGACCACGCGGGCGAGGCCCCGGTCCTCGACCTCCTTCGCCAGCGAGTCGCCGAGCGGGCCTACCCCGACGATCAGCACGCGCAGGCGTTCGACCCGGCGGGCGACCTCCGCCCGCGCTGATCCCGAGCCGGGCGCGGGCCGCCTCGACGGCCTCCGCCGCCGGGCGCGGGAAGATCTCTTCGTCGACCGCATTAGGAATGCAGGCCACGCGGCGCGGGTCGATCTCCATCCAGGCCGCGTAATCGGCGTTCCCGAGGTCGCTGTTCCCCGACAGCTTGACGCGGGGCGAGCGTGCGGCGAGCCGGTAGGCGTCCCGGTACCACGGCCGCCCATAGGCGAAGTTGCTCGGGTTAGCGTTGCGGAACGAGGGGATGATGTGGGGGACGCCAGCGATCAGCGCCGCCAGGGCGACGTAGACGTTGGGCTCGTCGAGCTGGACGTAGACGGCTTTCGGGGCGATGGCCCGCAGCAGGTCCGCCATGCGGCACAGGTAGCGGACGTCGTCGACGAGCCTAGCCTTGCACACCGACCAGAGCAGGGGGTCGTCCGCGATGGCGGAATGCACCGGCCGGAGTGGTGTGCCATCGAGCGCGAGGACGGGGATGTCGGCCCCGTGGAGCAGGTGCACGTAGTGAGCTTCTACCCCCGAAAGCTGCCGGTATACGATGAAGCGGACGTCGTAGCCCGCCCTCTTCAGGCCGAGGGCGAGATATACCCATTGGCGCTCCGCCCCGCCGGGCGGCAGGGCATGGGTGACGAGGGCGACCACGTCGCCCGGCCGCAGCGCCGCCCCTTCCTCGGCGCGGTCGCCCGCGAACAGGTGGTCGAGGCCGGGAGATCGCACGGTCGCACCGCTGTCCTCGATTGGGTGATACTGCAGGAGAGGACGGTTCCGCGGCTCGTTGGCGGCGATCCAGTAGGGCACGCGGTAGAGACGGGTAGGGTCGGTCGGTGTGAAGCACAGCTTGCCGTCCCAGATCGAGTAGCGGCCGTGGCGGTAGCGGCCGATGTCGTCGTGGGTGTTGCGGACGGGCGCGAGCTGGCGCACGCCCTCAAACACCATGTAGCGGTCGAACTTCTCTGACACGCCGGAAGCGTCGAGCGTCAGGATCGCCCCTGTTTCACACCGCGTGTCCGGTCCTTGCGAGAAGGGCAATGGACCGAGGGCACGCGCCGCGCGCCGGTTGGAGACCACAGCCAAACGTCGCGCGAACAGGCGGCAGGCCGCCAGCGCGTGTCCCGACCTGGAACGGTGGTTGAAGACGATCTCCGCCGCGGCATGCGTCTTGTAGTTGGAGTGGTAGACGATGCCGGCAATCCGCAGCCGGTAGAAGTTTTGCAGTTCGACGTAGCCGAGCTTGGCCTCGGCGTCACCGTCGACGAGGATGAGGTGCGCGCCCCGCAGCGCCTTCAGTCCGGCGATCTCCGCGTCGCTGACCTCACGCCCCCAGTCGGGAAGGCTCAGGTTCCAGTCAAGCAGCTTGCCCGGCGGGCTCGCTTCGAGGAGTTGCAGCGTTCGCTCCGCTACGAAGCGGGACGGGTCGAGCCAAGCGTTGAAGGCCTGGGTGTCGAGGACCTGTTCCACGGCGCGGCGCGACACCACCCAGACGCCGGCCGTGAGCGCCAGGGCGCGGAGATGGTACCCTTCCAACCGCTGATCCACTTCACGAGCATCGGCCTGCGCCGGACCGGGTCGCGGCCAGACCCTCGAAACTTTGCCCCTATCGCAGAGCCCTGTCGAAACTGTCAACACGCGGCGAGGGGTGGAGCCGGGCGGTCCGAGAGGAGGGCTCGGCCGCCCCACGGGCTCCCGGCAGCACGCCAACCTCGGCTGGACAGGGGGCGGCGTGCCATGCTTTAGCAGCGGCTATCATCGACCGCCGGCCGTATGAGGACGGTGCGGCGCACCTCCGCGACATTGGCGCGCGACGGCGAACCGCATCCCTCACGAGGAGCGGCGAAGCGGATGTGATGCGGAGCTCGTGTGATGGTCGATCCGGTCAATTATCAGAGCCGGGACTTGAGCCGCGTCGACGGCGACGTCGCCTACGCATGCGAAACCGTCGAGAAATTCTTGGCCGCCCTGGACAAGTGCGGCGGCGTTCGTGAGGGCCTGAAGCTCCTCGAGCTCGGCCCCGGCTCCGATTTCGGCGCGCAGCTGCTCCTCGCCTCCATGGGCGTGGACGTGACCGTCGCCGACCGCTACCTCGCCAAGTGGGATCCCAAGTTCCACCCCGCGATGTACCAGGCGCTCCACGACGCATGGGACGGCCCCAAGGCGGAGCTCGCCAGGGCGCTTGACAACGGCGGCTACGAGGGCACGCGGCTCCGGCTGATCGAGGAGCCGGCCGAGAACCTCCGCTCAGTCCCGGACGCCTCTTTCGACGTCGTTTATTCCAACGCTGTGCTGGAGCACATCACGGACCTCGGCAGGGTCGCGGCCGAGGCGGGCCGGGTCGTCAAGCCGGGTGGCTACGGCTACCACAAGATCGACTGGCGCTATCACCGCGACTTCGACCGCCCGATCGACCACCTCGTCATGAAGGAGAACGTGTTCCTGATCGCCGCTGAGGACGCCCTTTGGGAGTTCGGCAATCGGTTTCGCTCCATCGAGTTCTGGAACCACTTCGAGGCGGTCGGCTTCCAGATGCTGGAGCGGGAAGTCACGGACCGCGCCACGCCGGACTACGTGCGCGCCGTCACGCCGGCGCTGCGCGACGCCGTCTCTTCCTATCGGGAATGGCCCGAGGTCGACCTCGACAAGGTGTCGGGCGTCATGTTCATGGTGAAGCTCGACGGCACCGCGGCAGCGATCGTGAAGGAGCGCGCCCGGGATACGCTGGGCCTGATCGACGCCGTGAAGCGGGCGTCGCTGACATCCGGCCGGGCGCTGCGGCGGTTGGCCGAGCGCGAACGCGGGGACGACGTGCGCGACTTCGTGATCGACCCCGCCCTCGCCAAGCAGGACGGCTTGATGTGGTCCGTCCAGATCTCGGGCCTGCCGATCGGCGACAGGGTCGGGGACGGCTACTGCTCGCAGGCGAAGCTCCTGGAGGATGGCGACGAGCTCGGCCCCGCCCACTCGCTGCATGAGCACATCCGCACGCGCGGCCAGGGCCGGTTCTCGCATTGGAACGACTCCGTCCTGTTCTCGACGTCGGACAACTCATCCCCGCTGGGCAACGGGCGCCGCTACGTGCTTCGGGTCGAGCGAGCATGACCCTCGGGGTGGAAGCCACCCTGGAGGACGGGCCGACGGTCGAGTTCGCCCGCGCCCCCCCGCGCGGAGCCGTCTCCGCCGCAACGGTCGGCCTCAGGGTTTTCTTCTGCGCGCTGGTGGTCTTTCTCGGGCCGATGGCATGGTGGCAACGGCATGGCTGGCTGGTGCACCGCGCCATCCCTCCGACGTCCTTCCTGGAGCACGGCGGCGCTGTCTTTCAGACCACCATCCCCGGCTCGTTCTTCACGCGACGCCTGACCGACAGCGCGGATGGCGGGAACGTGTCGGATCTCCGGATCTTCGAGGACGCGCGAGAGCTGGGGCCGAACCATACGCCGGCCGGCGCCGTCGAGAGCCACGGCGGGGGCGCCTTCAACGATTGGCAAGGCTCCGTGCTGATGTCCACGCCGGACCGCAGCGATCCTCACAGGAACGGCCGCCTCTATTCGGCCGCCTACCGGGCCTATCCGAGCGCCGCAGCTCAGGCATTCTACGTGGTCGCCTCCGTGCTGGCGGCGCTCCTGGCGGCCGAAGGCGTCCTCCTGTTCGAGCTGCGGCCTTGGGGTCGTCCGACCCGGTGGACCCGCGCGCAGGCGCGCCACGCCGTGACGGCGGCGGCGCTCTACGGCACCACGCTCGTCCTGGCAACTCTGTGCCTCCACGGCCTGAGCGTCCGGGCCACGATCAAGCCCGACGAGATCGGCTCCTTCGGAGGTTCCGCCTATATCGCCAAACTGTCGCCGAGCTTCGCGCCGCTGTTCGCCGGATCGGGCGACGACGCGCCGGGCGGGTCCTGGTCGAACCTGACCATCACCGAGAACGGGCGTCCGCTCGGCCCCCCTCACGCCCCCCACGCGCAGATCAGGTCCGAGGGGCTCGGTGCCTATTCGCACTGGGGCGACAGCGTCGTGTTCTCGGCGAACGACGGATCTGACCCGCGAGACAACGGCCGGTCCTACGACGTCGCCTACAGGGTGTTCCTCCTCCCCGTCCTCACCCGATGGGGCTTGGCGCTGTGCGGGGTCGCCATCGTGTTCCGGCTCGCCGGGCACCGGCGCTCGCGTCCCGCGGTCCTTCGGGCCTCCGTCGCCGCTCCGCGGCTCCGGCCGTCCTCGCTACTGCGCCTCGGCGGCCTCGTGGTCGCTTATACCGCGGCTCTGCTCCTCCTATACGGCTCGCTGGTGGCCCGTCAGAGCGATACGGGCGGCTTCAAAATCAACTTCGAGTACAAGGCTTTCTGATGTCGACGCGCGCCGTCCGTCACGTCTTCGCGCTCGCGCTGGCGGCCTGCGCCGTATGGGCCCTGCAGGCGCGGGCCGTAGCGGTCGGGGCGGCGTCGTGGCTGAATGAGCGGGACTTCTTCCATGACTACACGGCCTACTTCCCCGGTCTGGCAAAGCTGCAGACCCACGAGATTTTCAGCAACGCCAGCACAGCGAAGAAGAAGATTGTTCTGCTCGGCGCCAGCGCCGTGGACTCGATCGGCTGCGACTACACTTGGCATAGGCCGCCTAAGGATCTCGAACCTAACGCCCATTGGTCGTGTTCCATCTCTGGGCAAATGAACCAACTCCTGCACGATCAGGGCAGGGACGATTGGCAGGTCTATGATCTCGCTCGGACCGGCGCGAAGCTGACTGAGATGCTGTACGTTTATGCGCAGATCGAGGCGCTGAAGCCGGACGTCGTCGTCTACGGGGACAGCTTCAATTACTATATGTGGGACAATGCCGATGCCGACGGGTTGGATGCCGAGCAATATGGTATCATGAGCCGGGCTTTCGGCCAGGATACCGCGACGGCCGGCATCTGGAATGCTTACCTGCAGACGCCAGCCGCTGCGCGCCCACGGGTGGAACGGCGAGGCCGAGGCCTCGACAGAGCTCGGAGCGGTCGCCGCCGCGGTCGCGGACACGCGATCTCCCCCGACGGCCGAGCTCGGCGACGTGCTGGCGCGGGGGTTGCGGCTGCTGCGTCACGCCGCCTGGGCCGAGGGCATGCCGCGGCCGCTCGCCTACACGGAATACAGGGACTGGACGACCCCGCCGAGGACCGACAAGGCCTTCGAAAATCCCGATCTCGGCTTCGGCTACTTTCAGGGCGTCGACCTGATCGACCTGAAGCAGCGCGAGTTCGGCGGCAAGACGTTCGTCTACTTCAGCCCGCAGTGGACTCCCTCTTTCGATCCGGCCTATGTGGCTGGGGTCGACGACGTGTTCGGCGGCTATCTCCGCGAACACGGTATCCCCTATGCCTCCCTCGTCAGCATGCGGATGACGCCGATCACGGAAACCTACGACGGCAGCCACCACACCCTGACGGGCAACCGCCGCATCGCGGCCGCGCTGCTGCAGAATCTCGAAAAGGATGGCTTGGTCCCGTGACGACCACAGAACGCCTCACCGGCCACACCCTTTACCGGTCCATGCTCCGGGATGCCGAAGGCCTCGCCATTAACGACCGAGCCTACCCCGAGCTCCGCCTGGCGCTGCTGTGCGACCACGCTCCCCAGCAATATGCCAAGCTGCTCGCCGCGGCCGTGTTCGAGACCGGGGTCTTTCCTCGGCTCTTCACGGGCGACTACGGCACGACGAGCCTCCTCGCCTTCGATCCGGACTCGGAGCTCCACGCCTTCCGGCCGGAGGTCGCAGTCCACAGCACCGCGGTCCAGAAGTACCGAGATCGCTTCTTCGCTTGCGCCGGCGCGGCGGAGCGGGAGCGCCTGCCCCGCGCCTACCTCGACGAAATCATAGCGGTCGCCGACGCCCTAAACCGGGTCGGCATCGTCGTCGTGCTGAACACCTTCCCGCTGCCCGTCGAGCGCATGTTCGGCAGTTTCGGCCTGATGACGGCGCAGTCGCTCTACGGCAGCGTGATCGCGTTCAACGCCCTGCTGGCCGAGGCCGTGGCGGCGCGCCCGGACTGCGTCGTCAACGACCTCATGTACCTGTCCGCGAACCTCGGCGCGGCGCAGTTCCTCGACGAGCGGCTCTGGCACGCGTCGAAATATCCCTGCTCCAACGCGGCCCTGCCGGCCGTCGCGCGCGGGGCCGCCCGCCTCCTGGCCGCTCGCAAGGGCCGGATCACCAAGGTGCTGGTGCTCGACCTCGACAACACCCTGTGGGGCGGGGTCATCGGCGACGACGGCCCCGAAGGCATCGCCCTCGGCGGCGATGCCTACGGAGAGGCTTTCCAGCAATTCCAGCGCTACATCCTGGCGCTGCGCGACCGGGGCTACGTGCTGGCGGTGTGCAGCAAGAACAACGAGCCCATCGTGCTCGACGCCTTCCGCAACCACCCCGAGATGGTGATCCGCGAGACCGACATATCAGTCATGGTCGCCAACTGGAACGACAAGGCCAGCAACATCGAATACATTGCCCGCGTGCTCAACCTCGGGCTCGACGCGATGGTCTTCATCGACGACTCGCCTTTCGAGCGGTCGTTGGTGCGCGAGGCGCTGCCGCAGGTCGCGGTGCCCGAGATGCCGGAGGACGTGGCGGATTATTGCTCCGTGCTCGAAGGCAGCGGCCTCTTTGAGGCTGTGGGCTTCACCGCGGAGGACGCGGCCCGCAACGCCAAGTACCGGGAGGAGGCGGTGCGCACCTCCGAGCAGCTGCGGTTCGGCAACATCGACGACTACTTGGCCTCGCTCGACATGCGGAGCGACTGCGGCCCCGTCCGGCCCGACGATCTACCCCGCGTCGTCCAGCTTTTTCAGCGCAGCAATCAGTTCAACCTGCGAGCTCAACGGTTGTCCCGCACCGCCCTGGAGGAGCTGATCGAGGCCGGCGAGGTGACCGTCGCCGCCCGCCTGCGCGATAAGTTCGGCGACTACGGGCTGATCTCAGCGATCGCCTGCGACACGGTCGAGAGCGACCTGCGGATCGTCGAACTCGTGATGAGCTGCCGCGTGCTGAAGCGCGGCATGGAAGAGTTCCTGATGAACTATCTCTTCGAGCAGTGCCGCCTCCGCGGTCTCCGTGGAATCCGGGGCCAGTATATCCGCACTGCCAAGAACGACATGGTGTCCGAGTTCTACGCCCGCTTTGGTTTCGCATGCGTATCGGTGGACGAGGGCAAGAGCGAATGGTACCTAACCGCCGACGATCATCGGCACCGGCCGACGCAGATCCAGGGGGATACAACGTGAACGAGCAGGACGTGTTGGACAGGCTGACACCCCTGTTCCGTAACATCTTCCGCGATGACTCCCTCGTCGTGCAGCCCAAAACCACGGCCACCGATGTCGAGCGCTGGGATTCGCTGTCCCACATCGACATGATCATGCTCGTCGAAGAAGAATTCCATATGCGCTTCCCCACACGCGAACTGACCCGCATGAAGAACGTCGGCGACCTCGTGCGCTTGATCCAGACGCACGGTAAGTAAGCCGGGCAAGCCGAGATGCGGTGCGAGATCGAGGTCGGCGAAGACCTTGTTGCGGCCTTCGCCCGCCTGACCGCCGATCGCAGCGCCATCCATGTCGATCCGGAGTTCGCGCGCAAGACGCGCTTCCGCGGCACGGTCGTGCACGGGATGCTTCCGGTGCTCCTGCTCCTGAGCCGGCTCGCCGCTGCCGAGCGGCCGACCGCGGTGGCGTGGCTGAAAGGTCTGTCATGCCGCTTCGTCGGGGCCGTCAAGGCGGGAGAACGCCTCCGCCTCGATGCGGAGGCACAGCTGGATGGCGACGTCGAAACCTGGACCTTCTCGATCATTCGCTTGTCGGACGGCGTCAGGGCCACGGGGGGCCAAGCCGTGCTGGTCCGCTCCTCGGTCGCGGCCCCGCCTGCGGCGCCTCGAGCCGGCGCGCTGCTCAGAGATCCAATCGAGGAAAGCCACAGCACGCCGGCCGACCTCGCCCTGGGGCAGGCCCAGGCGTTAACCTTCGATGTCGATCCTGGTGCCGCCGCCGCTCTTCTCGAAGCCGCCGGCGCCCAGTCCGGGCCAGGATCGCCGCCCGGCCGCCTCGATGATGCAGCCCCGATGGCCGCCCTGATGGCTTCCACGCTGATCGGGATGCGCCTTCCCGGCCGTCACGCGACCTTTCTCGACCTCGACGCGACGTTCCCAAGCCCCGTCGCCCGGGACGACGAGGTGACGCTGCGCGGCACCGTGGACGAGATCCCGCCCACTGTCGGCCGCATGCGGCT
>CAXUCF010000049.1:0-13605 GCA_964249275.1 uncultured Lichenihabitans sp. | reverse complement strand
GCAATGGACCGGCCGCACCGGGATCGTCGGTCGCGGCTCGGCCTCGACGGTCATCGGCGCAGCGTTGGCCTCGTCCCTGTCCTGCGCCGACATCCGGCGCGATCACGTGGGGGCAGGGCTCGCCGGCCGCACTGCGCTGGTCACCGGCGCCAGCCGCGGCATTGGGGAAGCTACCGCCAAGCTCCTGGCGATGCACGGCGCCCGTGTGGCCGTACATTACTTTCGCGGCCGGGCCGACGCCGAGGCCATCGTCGCCGACATCCGGCACAACGGCGGCGAAGCGGTCGCTCTCCAGGCCGATCTCGCCGACCAGGGTTCCGTGGAGGCGCTCTTTGTCGCCGCGACCGCGGCTCTGGCGCCGGTCGACATCCTCGTCAACAACGCGGTCGGAGAGTTCACCCCCAAACCGTTCGACGAGGTCCTACCGGCCGACTACATGGCCGAGTTCGGCGTCAGCCTGTTCGGCCTGCACGCCTGCTGTCGCCAGGTACTCGGGCATATGCGCCGGCAGCGGTGGGGCAAGATCGTCAATCTCGGCACGGTGGTGACCGAGAGCCCCGTGCCGTCGCAGACGCGCTACATCGCAGTGAAAAGCGCTGTGGTCGGCCATACGCGCAGCCTCGCCGTCGAGACCGCCGCCGACAACATCCAAGTCAACATGGTCGTCCCGGCGATGACGGAAACAAGCCTCATCGCCGGACTGCCGCGCGCGCTCCTCGACCGCTTGGCCGAGGACAGCCCCAGAGGAGCGCTACTCCAGCCGATCGATGTCGCCAAGACCATTCTTTTTCTGGCTTCGGACTGGTCGGGAGCGATCTCGGGACAGCAGATCCTGCTCACTCAGGGCGCGCCGCCGTTCCTTTGACAGCTGGACCACATGGATTCTACTTTCTTCATCCAGACCTTCGGGCCCGTCGCCCTAGGAGCGGTCCTGACCGCCTCCGGCCTGCTGGACGCGGAGCCGCGCTGGCTGGGCCGGCTAGGCTTCCTTCTGGCCCAACTCGCCATGATCTACGCTTCGGGCTTCGGCTCGATCGCGGCGATCGGCCTCGTGGTCTGCCTGCTGCTAGGCTTCGCGATCTGCGCCGGAGGGGTCGGCCGCGGGCCGCGGCTACGAGTCCTGGGCGTTCTGGGGTTTTTCGCCCTCTATCTGCTCTATTGGATCTTTCAGAAATACCTCGTCCCGCTGCTGATCATGCCTGCCGCGACGGCCGGCAGCAGCGGCTTCGGCCAAACGCAGGGCGTGGCCTCGGTGATCGCGGTCGTCGGGATCAGCTACATCGGGTTCAAGTTCATCCACGTCTACGTCGATTACCGAGCCGGCGACGTCGGGACGATCGAGCCCCTGAGTTTTCTCAGTTGGCTGCTGTTCTTTCCCTCGATCGTGGCTGGGCCGATGCAGCGTTATCAGGATTGGCAGGAGCAGTTCGGGAGGCGCGGGCTCACGCTTGACGAGGCTGTCTGGGGGCTTCGCCGCATCCTGCTCGGCTTGGTCCTCAAAGTGGGAATCGCCGACAACATCCACGGCCTCACGCTCCCGGCGATGAGCCCCGGCACGTTGGCCACCGCACCGTGGATCTCGATCGTCGCGGCAGCGATGGTGTATTCTTTATATCTATACTTTGACTTCTCAGGATATTGTCATATCGCCATCGGTACGGGGGTGTTCTGGGGCATCCGCCTGCCCGAGAACTTCAACAATCCCTACATCGCGCGCAATCTTGCGGAGTTCTGGAACCGCTGGCATATCACGCTGAGCGAAATCCTCCGGGACTACCTGTTCTATCCCCTCACCCTTAGCTTCAAGCGCTCGGCGAGGCTGCGGAGATGGCCCTTCGTCGCGACCGCACTGCCTCCGCTGATAACGTTCCTGCTCGCCGGCGTCTGGCACGGCGCGGGCGTGACCTACGTCCTTTACGGCGCGATCCACGGCGTCGGTCTGGCCTACATCGCGCTGCAACGCGGGCGTCGGCGTCGTCCCCGTGCGGCCGCAGGGTTCTGGTCCGAAACGTCGCCACTCCGGCGCTGGTGCAGCGTATCCTTCACCTTCGCTTATGTGAGCTTCTCCTTCGTGTTCTTCTCCCTGTCGATGGACAGGCTGGGGCTGCTCGGCGCGCGGCTCATCGGGCACTGAAGCGCGGAGCCGCCATTGGCAAGCCATTGCTCGTCCTCAATGCGGAAACAGGCCTTGGTCACGCGCCGCGCCGACTGATGCCGCTTCCGACCAGACGGAAACAACTGTCAAGCGCGCTTGGGTGGTTCGCTCGTCCGGAACACGATAAGGCTCGCGCCGGCGTAGTTGACGACGAGGGCCGCCGCGGAAGAAACGGCGAGGCACAGAAGTGGAGCGTCGTAGCGGAGAGGGAGCGTGAGGTAGAGGGCGGTGTAGATGCAGAAATTGCAAGCGAAGCCGACTCCCTGCACGCCGAGGTAGCTCGACAGGGCGGCCCAATAGGATTTGGAGCCGCCGTGCTTGAAGGCCCAGCGGCGGTTCAGCTCGAACGTGACCAGCACGGCGATGCCGAAGGACAAGAGGCGTCCCGCGATCGGGTCGAGACCGACGAGGCGTGTGGCGACCTCGAGCGCTCCAGCGTCAATGACGAAGCCGACGCCCCCCACAGTGCAGAAGCGCAGGAACTGGACCGCGCGGTCGAGGTCGAGATTACGCATCTCCATGGACCGGGGGCTCATGGATGTGGGAGAGAAAGGTAGGCCAAGCGCTTGAGTTCCTGGCGCGCCTTGGTGACCACGTCGAGGATGAGGCCGGCGAACAGGCAGAGGGCGGCCAATACGATGAATCCCATACTCAGCACAGCCGTCGGCAGGCGCGGGACCAAGCCGGTCTCGAAATAATCGAGTACGACCGGCAATCCGAGTGC
This sequence comes from uncultured Lichenihabitans sp., assembly GCA_964249275.1. Lineage (GTDB taxonomy): Bacteria > Pseudomonadota > Alphaproteobacteria > Rhizobiales > Beijerinckiaceae > Lichenihabitans. Next base: position 10,726 of record CAXUCF010000049.1, on the reverse strand, counting down.
GAGGCCGGCCAACGTGAACAGGCCGCCGAGGGATGCGAAGAACGCCAGCGGTCGCTCGTCCTTGACGAGGCGGGAGATCAGCATCAGGATCCGCCAACCGTCGCGGAAAGTCCGCAGCTTGCTCGTCGACCCATCGGGACGTTCCTTGTAGGGAGCCGAGACTTCCGTCATCGGCATGCGCATCTCCAGCGCATGGACGGTCAGCTCCGTCTCGGTCTCGAAGCCGTGCGACATGGCTGGAAAGGACTTCACGAAGCGGCGCGACAGCACCTTGTAGCCCGACAGCATATCGCTCGTCTGCCGCCCGAAGAAGCCGCGGACGATGCCGGTCAGCATGACGTTGCCGAACTTGTGACCGGGACGGTAGGCTTCGGTTGCGGTGGTGACGCGGGCGATGTTGACGAAGTCGAAGCCGTTCCGCGCCACCAGCGCTACACCCTCCGCGGCGGCGGCTGCATCATAGGTGTCGTCGCCGTCCACCATGACGTAGGAGTCTGCGTCGATGTCGGAGAACATGCGCCGGACGACGTTTCCCTTGCCTTGACGCCCCTCGGTCCGGACGATCGCGCCCGCCTTCTGCGCGATCTCCCGCGTGCCGTCTCGTGAGTTGTTGTCGTAGACGTAGATGTCCGCTTCGGGCAGGACGCGCCTGAAGTCCTCGATCACGGAGCGGATTGTCAGCGCCTCGTTATAGCAGGGAACGAGAACGGCAATCCTAGCCCTTGGCAGCGCCGCGGAGGCGGCACCCATGGGGGTAGGGGACGCGGCGACGGTCTGAGCCGAGACAGTCTGCATGTATCGTCCCTTTATCGCCGAAATGACCGCGTCCGCACTCGCGCTCCGATGGAGCGATGCGACCTGGAAGCCGCTCTTCGCGCGGAACTTTAGCGGCTCGCCGGTGGCGGAGCAATGGTTGGAGGGTGGGTCTCCACTCCGGCACTTCGATCGCGTGCGACCAGCGACGGCGTGAACGCAATCCACAATTGAGTTCGACAGAGCGCAAGGCTTTTGCTATACCGGCGGACATCGAAATTCGGGAATGGCCGTGCAGATAATATTAAGCAGAACTTGGCGTCGATTGTGGGGCCCCAGGTCGAGCAAGGACGACGTCCATCCGGGGAACGACGGTCGAGCGGATCTGCGGCAGGCTCTCCCGCGCGATTTCTCCGTGACACGCTATCTCGATTTTAATCCCGACCTCGCCGGACTGGCCGGGTCTCCGTCGCGCGTCGAAGAGCACTATCTGCAATTCGGCCAGGCCGAAGGTCGTGCTTACAAACTCGACGAGGACCGGTTCGGTCAGCTTCCAGCCGATTTCGAGGCCGAAGTCTACGTCGACCTCAATCCCGATCTCGAAAGCCTGTGCGGGGGGGCCGCGGTCGCCCAGGCCCATTACTTGATGAGCGGTCGCCAGGAAGGGCGATCCTATCGCACGGCCGACGTCGTCCCGAGCGACAGCAGGCCTTCCATGATGGATCGTGAGCCCCCGGCCGACTGGCGGGACCTGTTCAAGCCCGGCGACTTCCGGGCGCTCCATCCCGACCTCGCAGAGGGTGCCGCCACAGCAGGATCGCTCCTGGCCGCCTTCGAAGCCCGCGGCATCGACGCCGTGGCGGCGCTGAGCATCGATCGGCGCTTCGATCCGGACTTCTTCGCCCACTGCTTTCCCGAAACGGCCTCGATGACGCCGGCCGTGCGGTACCGTGACTGGCTGGAGAACGGCATCCCGGTGGGACGGCCCGGCAACGAGGAGGAAGCGCTCCGCAACCTGCTCGGCTCGCCGACGTTCCCGGATGGCTTCGACTGGCCGCGCTACGCCGCGCGCCTCGGCCCGTCCGCGCGCGGCTGGCCACGCATCCGCGTCCTGGAGCATCTCGTCGTGACCGGCCTAGCCAGAGGCGATGAGATCCCTCTCGCGGTGAGCGGCGCGGCTCCTTTCCTGCTGGCCGTGTCGGACGTGCACCACAGGATGGCGCATCGCTGCATCGAGGCCGGTCGCCGACGAGAAGCCGAACACCACGAAAGGCAGGCGCTGGAGCGTGGCAAGGACTCCGTCTGGGTCTACACCAAACTCGCTGAACTCGCGGCCCAGCGCGGCGATGTCGGCGAGGGCTACGCCTTGCTTGAGCGTTCGCGCCGCCGCTTCGAAGGGCTCGCGCCGTGGCGCCAAGCCTTGCGCAATGTCGTCGAGGCCGACTTTGCCGCGACGACGGCGGGCGCCTGGGCGCTCTACCGCTTCGGGGAGCGAGTGGAGGCCGATGCCCAGATGACACAAGGTCTGTCGCGGGTCGCCGACCGCCTCCGCGCCTACGAGGACCTACCCGGCCACGTGGGATCGACCGACGGCGGCCACGTCGTGCTTTTCGCAAACCACTCCCTTCCCCAGTGCCGCCATTACCGGATCGAGCAGCGCGTCCGGCAACTGGACCGCTTGAAGATCCCACACCGCACCTTCAGTAGCGACGAGGTTGAGGCCGCGCGCGAAGCCCTGGTGGGCGCCCGCACCCTGATCGTGTATCGCGAGCCTGCCTTCGTCGGAACTATCCGCCTTCTCCTGCATGCCCAGGCTATGGGTGTGCCTAGCATCTACGACATCGACGACCTGATTTTCGACACCACCTGTTATCCGGAAAGCTTCTCCACCTTCGAGAAGCAGATCGACTTCGAAAGTTACGTGGGGCTGCTCTACGGCACACCGCTGCTCCGCTTCGCAATCACACTCTGCGACGCCGGGTTGACATCGACGACGGTCCTGGCCCGCCATGTCGCCCCGCTCACTCGGACGGGACGCTGTGATGTCGTTCCCAACGGCCTCGACGACCGGAATGATCGATTCCTTCAGGCGCCGATCCTGCGTGCGGACGACGGCGAGGTCGTAATCTTCTACGGTTCGGGATCGCGCGCCCACAACCGCAATTTCAACGAAACGGTAGGTCCCGCGCTGCTCGACCTGATGGCGACCCATTCCGAGGTCGTCCTCGTGATCGCGGGCTACCTCGACCTCGATCCAGCCTTCGCTCTCTACGCGAACCGCATCCGAAGCTTTCCGTTCAGCAGCAATCTCGAAACCTATTGGGCGTTGTTGTCGGAGGTAGACATCAATCTAGCCGTTCTCACCTCAGGGGAGATGAACGACGGCAAGAGCGAGATCAAGTGGCTCGAGGCAGCCGTATCCGGCGTGCCCTCGATTGTCAGCGCTAGCGCGCGCTACCGCGAGGTCGTCGAGGACGGTATCGACGGCTTAGTCGCCGCCTCGCCGCAGGCTTGGCGTGACGGGTTGTTAAGGCTCGTCCGGGACGGCGCGCTCAGGCGGCGGCTCGGCGAGCGGGCGCGCAAGCGGGCGCGAGTCGATTACGCCCTTTCGGTCACGGCAGATCGCCTCGCTGCCGCCCTCGCGCCGTCGGCCGCGAGGCAGGCCGCCGGCCGGTCGCGATTGCGCGTGTTGGTGGTGCACGTGCTGTTTCCGCCCCAATCCTCCGGTGGGGCGACGCGCGTGGTGCGCGACAACGTGGACGACATGCTCGACCACTACAGCGACGAGGTTGAACTCGCCGTCTACACTACGGACTTCGACGCGCCTGTCCCCTCCGGCGTCGAAGGGGCACCGCAGCCGGAGCGGTCGTCCCGGGTGGGGCATTATCGATCGATCCCGGTCTTTCGGGTTTCGCGGGGCAGCGACACGGAATTCACCTATCGCGACGAGGTGGCCGCGCAGGGCTTCGCCGCCGTGCTGGCGAGCTGGAAGCCGGATGTGGTCCATTTCCACTGCATTCAATTCCTGACCGGGTCCATCGTGGAAGCCTGCCGCAGCGCCGGTATCCCATATCTTGTCACCCTGCACGACGCGTGGTGGATCTCCTCGAGCCAATTCTTGATCGACGCCAACAACCTGTTGCAGGCGCCGGGCATGCGCGCGCTGGCCGACGATGCTACCACGATGGCGGAGGTCGACCGTAAGCGCTTCCTCAGCGACCAGCTCGCAGGCGCAGTTGCGCTGCTGGCAGTTTCGGACAGCTTCGCCGAGGTTTACCGCCGGGCCGGCTTCCCACAGACCCGTTCCGTGCCGAACGGCCTATCGTCCTTATTCCTGGACGTCCCCGCGGTCCGTCCCCCGCGCGAGGGACGACGCGTCCGCATCGGCCACATCGGCGGCCTGCCCCAGCACAAGGGCAGTCACCTGCTTCGCCTGGCGCTCGAAGGGGAACGGTTCGGACATCTCGAGGCCGTCATGGTCGATCACGCCATGAACCCAGACGTCCGGCAGGAGATCCTGTGGGGCACGACGCCCGTCACGGTCCGCGGCCCGGCCGAGCAGGACGGCGTACTCGCGCTCTACGCCGACCTCGACGTGCTGGTCGCGCCATCCATCTGGCCGGAAAGCTACGGGCTCGTTTCGCGCGAAGCCCTCGCGTTAGGGCTTTGGGTCGTTGTCAGCGACCTCGGCGCGCTCGGGGAGGATGTGGTGGAGGGCGAGAACGGCTTCCGCATCGACGTCCACGACGCGATGGATCTCGCGCGTGTTCTGCGCCTGATCGACGCCGACCCGGACAGGTTCAGGGCTCCACCGAAGCGGCGCAGCCAGCCCCGCCTCGCATCGGCTCAGGCCGACGATCTCGTCGTCATTTATCGGGAGATCGTGGCGTCGCAGCCGACGCCGGGACAGGGGTCTCGACCGACGGGGCCGTGATCCGTGGTTTGGCCGAGGAGTCCGGGAGGCAGATCGCAAGCCCGCGCAATAGTCGAACGGGAAAACGGCAAAATCGGAGTCGAACATTTGTCTTATGTGAAACACACCGCGGATCTGACGATGCAGACGGGCGACGAGTTCGACGCGCTGCACGGCCCGGGCACGGTAGCGCCCCTGTCCGGCCTATACCTGTGCGAGGGCTGCCGCCGCAGCGTGGTGACCCGCAAGGGCGAACCGCTCCCAGCCGTGACCCACCATCGTCACGAAGACGACAGATCGGTGAGATGGCGCCTCCTCGTCCGCTCGCATTGGGCGTGACGGCGCCGTCGTTCGATCAGCAAGATCAACGTCGGATTGCCGCATGGAGCGCCCGCATAGTTAACTCCCGCCCCGCCTGCCTTCAGGGCAGCCCCCGGCCGGACCGACCAAGCAAGACGGCGCTCGGATCTCGCCCCGGCGCTGGTCGAGTCGCAGTCAGCCCACCTGGCCCACGCCGACGTAGATAAAGCCGCGGGCGCTCATCTCCGAAGGGCGATAAATGTTGCGCAGGTCGATCAGCACGGGAGTTTTGAGCCGGCCGCGGATGCGCTGCCAGTCCAGTGCCCGGAACAGGTCCCATTCGGTCACGATCACCACAGCGTCCGCATCCTCAGCGCAGGCATAGGCGTCGTGCGCGTAATCGACGCCGGCGAGCAGAGATTTGGCGTTCTCCATACCCTCCGGGTCGTAGGCCCGCACCTGCGCCCCGGCGTCCTGCAACGCGGTCACGATCGCCAGTGAGGGAGCGTCGCGCATGTCGTCGGTGTTGGGTTTGAACGTCAGGCCGAGTAATGCGATGCGCTTGCCCCGCACGTCGCCGCCGCAGGCCGCTATGATCTTGCGCCCCATGGCGCGCTTGCGCTGGTCGTTCACCGACACGACGGTCTCGACGATGCGCACCGGCGCGCCCGCATCCTGGCCTGTCTTGATCAGAGCCAGCGTGTCCTTGGGGAAGCAGGACCCACCATAGCCCGGACCCGCGTGCAGGAACTTCGCGCCGATGCGGTTGTCGAGGCCGATGCCCCGCGCCACGTCCTGCACGTCGGCTCCCACCTTCTCGCACAGATCGGCGATCTCGTTGATGAAGGTGATCTTGGTCGCCAGAAAAGCGTTTCCGGCATATTTGATGAGTTCAGCCGTCCGGCGCCCGGTGAACAGCAGGGGCGAACGATTAAGGTAGAGCGGGCGGTACAGTTCTTCAGCGACGCCGCGGGCCCGCGTGTCCTCGGTACCGATGACGATGCGGTCGGGTCGCTTGAAATCCTCGATTGCGGCTCCCTCGCGCAGGAACTCCGGGTTGGAAATTACCGAAATGTCGGCCTCGGGGTTGGTTTCACGGATGATGCGCTCGACCTCGTCGCCGGTACCAACCGGCACGGTGGACTTGGTGACGACCACGGTGTAGCCGCGAAGCAAGCCAGCGACCTCGCGCGCGACGCCGTAGACGTAGCTGAGATCGGCGTGGCCGTCGCCGCGGCGCGACGGGGTTCCGACGGCGATGAGCACCACATCGGCCTTCTCCACCGCGCCCCGCAACTCCATCGTGAACGTCAAACGGCCTTCCCGGACGTTTTTCAAGACGAGGTCTGCGAGGCCCGGCTCGTAGATGGGCATCTCGCCCCGGTGCAAGGACTCGATGCGGCGCGGATCCGCATCGACGCAGCACACGTCATGGCCGAAATCCGCGAAGCAGGCGCCGGAAACGAGACCGACGTAACCAGCGCCGACGATGACAAGACGCATTTGAAATCCGATCGAGATTGCTGGGCGGCCGCGCGATAGAACGGGGAGCGGTCTGGCCCTCCGACGGTGCGCTTCTTAAAAGGAAACGCTTCGTTTTCCAAACGGGCAACGGGCGGTCCATGCCGAACGGACACGCGGGACCGGCGCGCTCGCCCGCCGCCGGCAGGCGCTTGTGATCGCGACGGGGCGGGATGTATGACGTTCTACCCGCGACGATCGATGGTCACCCCTGAGGAGGATTCTTGTCTCTAACGAGGCTGTTCAGCAGGGCGAAGGCCGAAGTTGCCCGCGCCGCGGAGGACGTCGCTGCGCCTGCCGCGCCCGTCCGCCACCGCATACATTGGAATGAGGGTGCGGTGCTTTGGGGATTGGAAGGCAGCACCGCGGGCGACGAGGCCTTTGCGCCCTTCGCTCTGCAGGCACAGAGGCCGCACCGCTTCGAGATCGTCCCGCCTGCCAATTCCCTCACGACGCTCTTCGTCAAGGTCGGAACATACTGCCGCACCAACCTCGGCAGTCTCCGTTGCAGCCTTAGGACGCTGGCCGGCGCCCTCCTGGCCTCGGGTGAAATTGATATATCGCGGCTCGACGATAATTCATTCGCGGCTGTGCTGGACCTCCGCGGCGTGGCCTTCGAAGCTGCAACCCCGTGTTGGGTGGAACTCGAACTCGACGCCGAACCCGGCAACGAGGTCGCGGTTTATAGCGGTACGGGGAATGGGGCGCAGGCGGCTGCCCGGCGGAAGCTGCGCGGCTTCGATCCCGACGACGACATCCCTGCGGGCGAGCCCATCCGCGGCCTCATTCCGAACTACCGGCTGGACTGGGCGGCGCGGGACGCCTTTTGGTCGACGTGGCCGGCGAGCGCGTCCGAGGTGCCTGCGCCGCTGAACCTTGAGCCGGGCCGGCCCTTCGAATTCGACATCGTCGCGGCGGCACCATGCCTCGAAGTGCTATCAGTGCAATTCGGCACCTACAATCGCCGAAGCCGATCGCATGTCGCTTTCGAACTCGTCGGCTCTTCTGGAAAGATCTTGCACCGCCAAGGCTTCGACCTCGCCGAGCTCGCTGACAATGCGTTCGCGCCCCTCGCTCATCTTCGCGACGTGATCCTCAGCCCCGGCCGCAAATATCGGGTGCGGCTGCACTGGCTCGGCCCCGATGGCGAGGAGGTCGCCCTCTATGCGGCTCCTGTGCGGGCCGGACGTTACGAGCTACGCCCGCACTTGGAGCGCCTCGACCCCGCTCGGATCTTCGCGGCCCGCTCCTGGATGAAGGCAGAGCGAGCTGCGGAGCGCGTATTCCTGATCCTCGACCCGTCGCATGCCGACAGGCCTGCCACCGCCCTGGACGCGGTGCAGGAGCTGTCCCCAGGCCTCCGCTGCCTCGTTCTGAGTTTCGAGGAGGCGCGCGCCCACCTCGACGTTCTCCGAAGCGCTGACCTGGTGATCTTCGCCGATATGTACCATCAGCAGGCCAGAGACGGCCTGACTTATGACGATCTGTGTTTCGACCTGCATCGCAACCGTGTGTGCACGGTTTTCGTCGACACATCGGATGCGACAGCCCCGCCGCCCGGTACGACCCTATCGCCGGCTCTGCGCAGCGCGGCGGGGTTCCGCCGAACTCACGCGCGCCGGTGTCACTACGTCGTGTCGACCGGCGTGGAGGCGGCCGTGGCCTCCACCTGGCCCGGCGGCCCCGCGCCGGTGCCCCTTGAAGGTGGACTTTCGGCGGAAGTTATCGTCGGCCTCGTCGGTGAGGTCCGGCGCAGGTCGTGGCCGCGGGTCGGGGTCGTGTCCGTGCTCCACCGCAAGGCGGACATAATCGAGACCTTCCTCGAACACATCCGGGACCAGACCTATCCAGGTCCGATCACGACCGTGCTTGTCGACGATCTGTCCCCGGACGACGATGCGGCGCGCGCTTCGGCCTTCGGGGAGCGGCTATGCGAGGCGGGGCGCGACGACCGTTCCGTGATCGTGCTGCGCAACGACGGCAATCTCGGCAACTGCGCATCCCGCCTCACCGGCATCACCAGCCACGAGGCCGACATCCTCGTCGTGGTGGACTGCGACTGCCTGATGAACAGGGACTTCGTGGCGGCCCACGTTTTCGAGCACTGGTGGGACGACGTCGATGCGGTGACAGGGCCGCTCAACATCGAGAGCGATGGCCGCGATCCCACCGCCCTAGTCCGGGCGCTGGAACGCGACCCCGCCGCGGTAACGCGCGAAAGCCGGCCGCAGGATCCACTCCTGCTGGCGGGGCTGGTCAACTGCATCACTCGCAATTTCTCCATTAAACGGCGGGCTGCCCTGGTCGAGCCACTCTTCGACCTAGCCTTCTCGTATTCGGCGGAGCCCGGATCGGGCTTCGGCTGGGAGGACGTGGAAATGGGCTATCGCCTTTACGAGCGCGGAGCCGTGGTGCGCTTCACCGAGCGAGCGTTCGCGGTCCACTGCTCGCACGCCTCTTCCATGCCGGATGATCAGAAGGTTGTCGGCTCCACGCGCAACTTCGCCAAGTTGTTCCGTAAGCACCCCGAACTGCCGCTCGTGGCCCGGCGCTGGGCCACTGACACATACGATAGAATCGCGCGCTGGCAAGATAACCTTGGCGTGGCGTCGAGCCCCGAGCGTTTGGAACTCGACCGGCTCTTCGCCGAACCACGGCGCCGTCTCGATGCGGCGCTGCCACTGCTACGGGGTGAAGCGCGGCGGCTGCGCGTGCTCACCTATCGCTGGCACGTTCCGCACCAGTACGAACTCTACAAACTCGAACACGACTTCACGCTGGTCACGGGACTTGGCAGCCCCGCCACAGACGTCTGGTCCTACGACCAGCGCCCGCTACGGCCGAACGCTCGGATGGTACCAGTCGGAGAGATCGACGTGGCCGATTACGACTTGGCGCTGCTGCACTTCGACGAGAACGTGATGGCGGCGCACCTGTGCAACGGCGTGATCCCAGCGAGCTGGGGCGACGCTTTCCGCAGGCTGCTCGACCTTCCGAACTTACCCAAGATCGCAGTGTGCCACGGCACTGTACCCTTCGTGGGCCAGTTCGGCGCTGACCCTGGCCGCAAGTCGGTCTTCGAGCCCCAAGAGGAGGAGCGCCGCGCTCTGGTCGATGCGCTAGCGGCGGCCGGTACCCGGGTCGTATGCAATTCTCACCAAGCGCTCGCGGAGTGGGGCTTTGAAAACGCCCGGGTGATTTGGCACGGCTTTGACCCGCAGGAGTTCCCACGCGGCACGCTCGAGCGCGACGTATTGGCTCTCCAGGCCGATTTTGCACGGCCCCATTATCGCGGCGCCTGGGAGTTCACTGAGGTCACGTCCCTGCTCGGACCGGACATCCACGTCGAAACAGCCGCCCATCTCGGTGCGCCCATCGAGAACCGGTCGCAAAACCCTTACGCGGTGCGGAACTTCCGCTCCTACGTCGATCGCATTCGGCAGTTTAAGTTCTACCTGAACACGACGCTGCGGTCGCCGATGCCACGCTCACGCGGCGAGGCCATGATGACGGGCGTGATCCCCGTGTGCCTGCGCAACCACGACGTGGACTTGTTCATCGAGAACGGCGTCGACGGTTTCTACGCTGACCAGACGGAGGAACTTGCCGCCTTCATCGACGGCGCCCTGCGTGACCCGGAGCAGTTGGCCGCCATGAGCGCAGCGGCGCGGCGCAAGGCTCTCGACGTGTTCAATCACGATCGATACCTCGCTGCCTGGGACGCGCTCATCCGCGAGGTGGCGTAATGCGCGATCAGGCTGGATGAGCGTAAGCGTCGCTCCGCTCCCACCTTCCGGGGCCTCGTTCGGCGATCGATGATCGGAGCCGTTGGAGGTTCCGAGCCATGTCGATCACAGTGCTTACTGCTATGTCGGAGCCGCCGCGGCGCTTCGACGTTTTCACCGGGACGGGGCGCCGTCGCAGCTACACGGCGGCCGAGAAGGCGACGATCGTGGCGGAAAGCTACGCCGGCGAGGACTCCGTCTGCGGCGTCGCGCGACGGCACGGCCTGTCGTCGTCCCAGCTGTTCCCCTGGCGTCGGCTGGCGCAGCCTCGGCGGTCCTGCGAGGCCGCGGAGCCGCCTTTGTTTGTTCCGGTCATCGTGGCGTCCGATCCCGAGGTGTCGCCCAGCGACGAGCCGCCGGCTGGCTCGAAGCCGCGCAGGCGCCGGCGGCGGAGCGAGGGTAAGCGTCGCCCCACCCCCACCTTCTGGGGCCTGACCGGGTGATCGATGATCGA
>CAXUCF010000048.1:0-22637 GCA_964249275.1 uncultured Lichenihabitans sp. | reverse complement strand
AGGTCGATCAGCTTCGCGAGATGACCGCTCGTAGTCTGCGCCGTCACGCCGGCGGGACGGGACAGTTCACCGGCCGTGAGCGCGCGGCCGCCCATCAGCGCGGCCAACATGTTGGCGCGGGCGACATCGCCGATGAGGGCCGCGACCCCCGCGATGGCGGTACCGGAGACGAGGTTCGACATGGCGGCACACTAGCGCAGCCGCGGCCGGGCGTCAGGACCGAACTATTCGGCGGGGGCCGAAACAATCCGCCGCCTGTTCCGGCTACAGCTCGCCGTCCCCCTCCCGGAGCACGGACCCATGCCGATCGAACAACGCCGCCCCGTCGCCGATTTCGTCCTGCTGGCCGTCCTCGCGACCCTGTGGGGCGCCTCTTACACGTTCATCAAGATCGGCGTCGAGACGATCCCGCCCGTGACGCTGATCGCGGGGCGCACGCTGATCGCCAGCGCGATCCTCTGCGCGATCATCGGTCTGCGCCGTGTGGCCGTGCCCCGCGACCCAGCGGTCTGGCGTGCCTTCGCGGTCCAGGCCTGCCTCAACTGCGTGTTTCCGTTCACGCTGATCGCGGCGGCCGAGCGGACCGTTGATGCGGGTCTCGCCACGATCCTCAACGCGACGTCGCCGGTCTTCGCCTTCCTGTTCTCGATCGCCGTCGCACGGCGTGAGCCCGTGGCGGCGCGCAAGATGGTGGGCGTCATCGCGGGCCTCGCCGGCACGTGCCTCGTCGTAGGGGTCGGAGCATTGGGGGGCCTCGGACATGGCATCGGTCCGCAGCTTGCGGTCGTGCTGGCGTCGGCCTGCTACGGCGGTGCGGCGCTGTTCGGACGGACCTTCCGCACGCTCGATCCCGTCTTGCCGGCGGCGGGGTCTATGGTCTGCGGCGCCTTCATCCTTGTGCCGCTGAGCCTCGCGATCGACGAACCCTGGCGCCTGGCACCGTCGGCGGCATCCGTCCTGGCGCTGCTGGCGCTGTCGAGCGTGTCGACCGCCCTGGCCTTCGTGATCTACTTCAGGCTCATCCGGACACTGGGCGCCGTCGCCACCACCGCGCAGGCCTATCTGCGCGTGCCGGTCGGCGTCGCGATCGGCGTACTGGCGCTGGGAGAGACCCTGAGCCCGACCGTCTGGGCCGGGTTCGGCCTCGTAGTCGCGGGGGTCGCGGCCATGAGCGTGCCGGCCCGCGCACCCTCCGCCATCGCTTCGGTTCGGGGCGTCGGAGCCCGCCCGCGACACGCCGGCGCGGAACAGGCGGGCGCGGTCGCGGCTTTACGTCATCGACCAAGTCATTCGTCTGATCCATGAGCCCGGCAGCCTTGCGTGGCGAAAGCCACGATTGCTCGATGGAGCATCGCCCGGCCTGACCCAGGCGGTTGTTGGGGACCGCTCGGCTCCGGATCCAGCGCGGCCAGGACAGCCAGATGCCCGATGCCTCACCCGTACCCGCGAGTCCGCCCGCCGGCCTCGTGATCCGCGCCGCGCGCGTCTCCGACTTCGAGGGTTTGGCGACCATCAGCGCCCTGCCGGGCTTCCGGGCCGGTACCCTGCGCCTGCCGTTCCAGAGCCCTGAACGGACCCGCAAGTTCCTCGAAGGCCAGGGCGCCAACGACCTCGCCCTCGTGGCGGAGCGGGACGGCGCCATCCTGGGCAGCGCCGGATGGCGGCGCTTCGAGGGACGCCGCGCCCACGCCGCCACGATCGGCATGGGTGTGCACGACGCGCATGTGGGCCGGGGCATCGGCACGGCGCTGCTCAGCGCCCTGGTCGACAGCGCCGACAACTGGTTCGCCATCCGGCGGCTCGAGCTCACGGTCTATACCGACAATGTCGCGGCGATCCGCCTCTACCGGCGTTTCGGCTTCGAGACCGAGGGGACCCTGCGCGACTGCGCCTTCACGGCCGGCCGCTTCGTCGACGCGCTCGCCATGGCTCGGATCAAGGTGCCGGGGTGACGCCCCGTTCACATTCGCGTTGCAGCACCGACGCGCACATTGCACGCGACGTCGGATCCAGCATAGTCTTCGCCCTCCCAGGGAGGCCTGCATGACAAACGCAGTCTGGAAGAACCATGTCGATACGGCCCTCACGCGCCTGCAACAGGACCGCTGGACCGCGCCGGCGGTCCGCTACATGGAGATCATCGACGACGTCGCGGCCGGCCGGGGTTCGGCCGCAGACATCGCCCGCCGCCACGGTTCTGCCGACCTCGTGAGCAGCGCGCTCCGCCGCATCACCGCCGTGATCCACGGCGACGGCTCGGTCCCGAGTCTCGACCAGGGCGGCTGGTATGAGAGCGATGGCGAGCGCTACCGCGTGTCGCCCGAATTCGCCGCGGAGTGGCAGGCGGCCCGCAGCGTCCAAACGCGGCTGCAGGCGCTGCAGGCGATCTGACCGCCCGATCGATCCAGCCGCGGCTCAGTCGCGGATCGACAGGAAGCGCCGCACGGGTCGGCACCCCCGTCTGCGGACACTGCCGTATCGACGCAGATGCGCGGGTTCGTTACGGCGGCGGAACCGGGCCATGGTGGAACCGCCCGCGACCGCGAAGGATGCGACGGCGGCAGGGCGTCCGGTGCGGATCCATGGAGGCTCATGCGGGTCGCAATCCGCCCACCACAGGACGCATTCTCCCATCGCGTTCCGCCTGTCCCTGGTCTAGCTTTGATCTTCGCTTCGGCGCTGAGCCGCGGGCGCGGGACATCGCCGGACCGTCCACGACAGGAGAACAGCATGCGCAGCACGACCGTCGGGGCCGCACTGGCGGCCATTCTGGCAGCGACCTTTGGGGCCGCAGGCGCGACCGGGACCGCGATGGCGGCCGGGGATCCGCCGGCCTGCAAGACCGTCAAGTTCTCCGACGTCGGCTGGACCGACATCACGGCCACCACGGCCACGACCTCGGCGGTGCTGAAAGGCCTGGGCTACGCGCCGCACGTGGATGTACTGTCCGTGCCGGTGACTTATCAATCGCTGCACAACAAGCAGGTCGACGTGTTCCTGGGCAACTGGATGCCCACCATGGAAGCCGACCGCAAGCCTTTCGTTGACGACAAGACGGTCGACGTCGTCGGCACCAACCTCACCGGCGCCAAATACACGCTCGCCGTGCCCGACTACACCTTCCAGGCAGGCCTCAAGACCTTCGCCGACATCGCCAAGTTCAAGGACAAGCTCGGCAACAAGATCTACGGGATCGAGCCGGGCAACGACGGCAATCGGCTCATTCTCGGCATGATCAAGGACGACAAATACGGGCTCAAGGGCTTCGACCTCGTCGAGTCGAGCGAACAGGGCATGTTGGCGCAAGTGGAGCGGGCCGAGAAGCGCAACGAGCCGATCGTGTTCCTGGGCTGGGAGCCCCACCCGATGAACACCAAGTTCAAGATGGACTATCTCGCCGGCGGCGACGACGTGTTCGGCCCCGATTACGGCGGCGCCACGGTGCTGACCAACGTACGGGCCGGCCTTCGCACCGAATGCCCGAACCTCGGCAGGTTCCTGGACCAGCTGAAGTTCACCTTGCCGATGGAGAACCAGATCATGGGCTCGATCCTGTTCGACAGCCAGGAGCCCGACAAGGCCGCGACGGCCTGGCTCAAGGCCAATCCCGCAGCCCTCGAAGGGTGGCTCGCCGGCGTCACCACGCTCGACGGCCAGCCCGGCCTGCCAGCCGCCAAGGCGAGTCTTGGACTCTGAAGCCATCCCGATCGATAGGGGGAGGCCGGTCGACCTAGGCCCGCCGATCCCGCCCCGCGCGCCGCCGGAGCCGACCCATGGACCCCGTGACGGAGCTGATCACCGCTCATAAGATCCCGATCGGTGCCTGGCTCAGCAACGGCATGAACGCTCTGAAGAACGGCTCGGGCCTGTTCTTCGACGACGTCTCCGACGGGCTCAGTTTTCTCATCGGCCACACGGTCGATGTGGTCGGGGCCCTGCCGCCGCTCGTCTTCTGCGGGCTCGTGGGGGCGCTGGCCTATGCGCTGCGGCGCTCCTGGCCTCTGGCACTCTTCGCGGTCCTGGCCTTGGCCTTCATCCTCAACCAGGGCTACTGGACCGACACCGTCACGACCCTGGTCATCACCTTCTACGCCACGGCCGCCTCGATGCTGGTCGGCGTGCCGGTCGGCATCCTGGCCGGCCAGAGCCCGCGGCTCGCCAAGGTCCTGCGGCCGGTGCTCGACCTGATGCAGACGCTGCCGACCTTCGTCTATCTCATCCCCATGCTGTCGCTGTTCGGCCTCGGCGTGGTGCCGGGCATCATCGCGACCGTGATCTTCGCGATTCCCGCGCCGATCCGCATGACCCAGCTCGGCATCGCGTCCGTGCCGCTCCCGCTGCGCGAGGCCGGAGAGGCCTTCGGGGCCACGTCCTGGCAGCTGCTGCGCAAGGTGGAACTGCCTCACGCCCTGCCGGCCATCATGGAGGGGCTGACCCAGGCCATCATGCTGGCCCTGTCGATGTCGGTCATCGCCACCATGGTGGGATCGGGCGGGCTCGGCGTGCCGGTGCTGCGCTCGTTGAACCAGGTGCGGCCCGCCATGGGGTTCGAGGCCGGCATCGCCATCGTGCTGGTGGCCGTGCTGCTCGATCGGCTGTTCCGCCGCTCCGCGGCTCCCGGCGCGGCCCGATGACGGGTTCCGGTATGGTGCCGCCGCCATGACGGCCGCCATCACGTTCCGCGACGTCGACATCGTCTTCGGGCGGACCCCGAAACACGCGCTGGCCATGCTCGACTCGGGCCGAGGCCGCGACGAGATCCTGGCCGCGACCGGCCATGTGATCGGGGTGGCGGGTGCCAATCTCGCGGTCCAGCCCGGCGAGATCTGCGTCCTCATGGGCCTTTCGGGCTCCGGAAAGTCGACATTGTTGCGCGCCGTCAACCGCCTGAACCGCGTGGCGCGCGGCAGCGTCACGGTCAGTCATCGCGGCCGTACGGTCGACGTGTGCAGCTGCAGCACCGCCACGTTGCGCGACCTGCGCTCGGGCGGCGTCGCCATGGTGTTCCAGCAATTCGCGCTCCTGCCCTGGCGCAGCGTGCGCGACAACGTCGGCATGGGGCTCGAACTGCGCGGCATGGGCCGCCGCGCCCGCGACGCCATCGTGGACGAGAAGCTCGCCATGGTCGGGCTCGACCGCTGGGCCGGCAAATATGCGCACGAATTGTCGGGCGGCATGCAGCAGCGGGTCGGCCTCGCGCGCGCCTTCGCGACCGACGCCGACATCCTGCTGATGGACGAGCCCTTCTCGGCCCTCGACCCGCTGATCCGCACCAAGCTCCAAGACGAATTGCTGCTGCTGCAGAGCCGGTTGAAGAAGACGATCCTGTTCGTGTCCCACGACCTCGACGAGGCCGCCAAGCTCGGCAACCGCATCGTCATCATGGAGGGCGGCCGCATCGTCCAGGCCGGCACGGTGGCCGATATCGTGATGCGGCCCGCCGACAGCTATGTGGCCGAGTTCGTGCGCCATATGAACCCGCTCGACGCGCTCAAGACCGAGACTTTCATGGTGGCGCTGCGGGACCTCGCGCGCGAAGGCGACGCGCTGTCGTTCGGCCCCGGCTTTGTCGTGAGGCTCGACCCGGATGGATGCCCGGCCCAAGCCAGCGCGGGCGGCCCCCCACTGCGGATCGTGCGGCTCGCCGAGGCAAACGACGTGGCCTTGGCCGGCACGCTCGTCACCGTGCCGGAGGCGCTGCCGCTCAAGGCTGCAATCGGCCTGCGCCAGCGTGGGGCGGCAGGCCTGATCGTCGTCGATGCCGACGGCCGGGTCCTCGGCACCGCCTGCGAAGCCGACCTGTTCCGGGCCTTGCTGGGCCGATGACGGGTGGCGCCGAGGACGGTTTCGCGCATGCACCCCGTGCTTGCGTCGCCTGCCGGCCCCCGGTATAGAGCCGTTCAGGGGCGGTTAGCTCAGCGGTAGAGCACTGTGTTGACATCGCAGGGGTCACAGGTTCAAACCCTGTACCGCCCACCATCCTCTCCCTAAGCCCTGAGTGGTCCGTAACTTGCGGAAGTGGTGCGCTTTTCCGGTGTCATGGCGGAACCGCCACGGGCGTGCCACCCGGTCACTGCTAACTGCAGTGGGTGATCGAGCCTCTGACCTCTCAAGACGAACCAATACGGCTTTGCTGCGATCGTGAGAGGGCGTGCCGATCTACCGGGAGAACCCGCAGCCCTCGGAACCGCTTGCGCCATCTCCGGTGTTCCTTCGTCCATGTCGATGCCACGCCGAGGCTATTCGTGCTTGGCTCCGGCCCGAGGAGATCCGGGCCAAGAAACCCTATCGGCGGGCTAAGCTGTGCGGGGGCTATGACGAGCTTGCGTTCAAGCTGAAGGAACATAGCCTTAACGAAACAAGGGATTCGATCCCGGCTAAGCTGAAGCGGGGGACCTTTGCAGCGACCTTCCTACTCGGTTGCATTGCCGCGCTCGAAATGGAAGGTTTCCGGCTTGAGGACCTCTAACAAGCTGGCGAAATCGGATGCGGGATCACTCATTTAGAACACGTTTGAAGCGGGCCGAAGCGCATCAAAATTTCAAGCGCTCCCCATACGCAAGATACACTTAATATGCCGAAGCTAAATTTGGCAAAAGTCCTATATTACCGGTAATAATCTTCTTTATTACTGCATGTTGCTATTTGCACCGTAGGATGGACGACGCAAGGAAGGCAGCACGCTACGAAGAGCACGAAGATATCGAGAAGCAGGCCCTCCGATGGAATGGGACTGTTGCTAGATGGACTGTTATGCTCACTCTTGTCGGGTGCGCTGGAATTTACTTCAATTGGAAGACCTTGGGAGCGATTCAAGGTCAACTCAATGAGATGAAATCTGGATCGGTTGACGCGCACAATCTGGCTCAGTCAGCTGCCGATCAAGCTAGAGCTGCTGCTCAAAGCGCAGCAACAGCTCAAGAAAACTTTCTTAGTTCGCAAAGATCCTGGGTGGGAACTATTGGTGCAAACTTGGCTG
Source organism: uncultured Lichenihabitans sp. (assembly GCA_964249275.1). Lineage (GTDB taxonomy): Bacteria > Pseudomonadota > Alphaproteobacteria > Rhizobiales > Beijerinckiaceae > Lichenihabitans. Next base: position 15,658 of record CAXUCF010000048.1, on the reverse strand, counting down.
CGGGGATTGTTGGATCTATATTGAGAGGTAATGTGGTTTATGTAAACAGCGGAAGAGAGCCAGCAAAGATACAGATTTCGTTAGATGAATACACGTTTAGCTCTGATGAGTGGAACAATGGATTTGCGGTTAATGCTATAGACCATAAATCTGTTGAATGCGCCAGATCTAATCTGATTCAAGGTGATAGGTTCGCATGGCCGACAAATGGGTTCAACTCCTACAATATCAGTTTTCCTAACGGGACAGTTCCACAAAGAGGGATTATCATTTGGACTCCCGAGATGGTTAGCGGCCAAGCAGTTATCACTGTCCAGGGATGTATCCTCTATATGACTGTAAACACAATCCACCACACATCTTTTTGCTACTATTTCAAAGCGCGTGAAACGGACGCGAGCCATTTGGGAATATGCACAGTCGGAAGCGGTGCTAATTAGTTTGCCAATCGGCATCGCCCCAGCCTGCACCACGCCCCCTGAGCCAAGCAGAAGCTAGCCCCCGCGTCGCTCGGGCTGGTGAGTGTGCTCTCTTCTCCCCTCATCCGCGGAAAGGCTGGGGAGGGAGGTTCCGCGCGTCGCCTTGGCTGCTTTGCTGTCGAGTTGTTAGACAGTCCGAGTGCGAGAGTGCGCCATTGACCTATATATGGCCAATGGCGCATATAGAGATATGCCCTTGCACACTGTCGTGGAGACGCCGCAATTCATTCGGGATGCTACAAGGGCCGGGCTATCTGAGGCGGAGGTGCAAAAGATCGTGGACACGGTGTCCGCGGACCCGTGTCAAGGCGATGAAGTGCAGGGGTCCGGAGGCATCCGCAAGACGCGCGTTGCCGGGCGCGGCAAGGGCAAGAGTGGCGGTTACCGCATCATGGTGGCGTTCGTCGGGGATGAGGCTCCGGCCTACCTCCTAGCCCTTCTTTCCAAGGGCGACCGGGGGAACTTCAGCAGTCGCGAGATCGCCGCCATGAAGGCCCTGACCATGATGATCAAGCAGAGTTGGCGCGAGCGGAGGAAAGCACGATGAGCAGTACCCCCTTTGACCGGATCATGGCTGGCCTCGGTGAGGCTGTCGCGCACGCTCGGGGGGAGGCGCTGCCGGAAATGCGCCTTTATGTCCCCGGGAACATCGACGTGGCTGCTATCCGGCGGCGCACCGGCTTATCCCAAGCCGCGTTCTCGGCCCGCATCGGTGTGGCCCTTCCGACGCTCCGCAACTGGGAACAAGGGCGCCGCGCCCCCGAAGGCCCGGCCCGTGTGCTGCTTGCCATGCTTGATCGCAATCCGCATGTGGTCGAAGAGACGCTTGGCACCGCCGCCTAGTCGGCGACCATCGCCGGGGAGAGCTGAGCATTCGCCTCGAATGACATCTCACGTCGTTGCACCTGGGTGCAACGGTCAACGTGTGAGCGTCTATTTTCATCGGCGGTCGTCATCTAAGCAGCCTTGCGTGGCGAAAGCCACGATTGATTTCGCTTTTCAAAGTGAAATCAATGCTGCCCAGCATCTCAAGTGTAAGCAGATTTGCAAAAATCTGCTTAGGGCTTGCCTCCCTGTACCATCCACTACCGGTCGCTGCCACGAGGGTTGACGAGAGCGGGCCTTCCGCGCCCCGGATCCCCCCATCTCTACCGGCCGGGTCGACGCCCAAGCACTGTCAAACCCGCCTGCCCTGCCAGCCCTTCGATGATGGGGCATTCGGGCCGCTCGTTCCCGGCGCAGCCGTCGGCGAGGCCGTGCAGCGTCGCCACCATGTCGCGCATCCCGGCAATCCTCTCCTCGAGTTCCGCGATATGCCGGAGCGCGATGCGCTTCACTTCGGCGCTGGAGCGGTCACGGTCGCTCCACAATGCCAGGAGATCGCGAACGCGGTCGATCGGGAAACCGAGGTCACGGGCGCGGCGGATGAACTTCAGTCGTGCGACGTCGTCGGCCGCATAGGCGCGGTAGTTGCTGTCGCGCCGCTCGGCGGGCGCGATCAGGCCGATCGACTCGTAGTGCCGGATCATTTTGGGCGAGGCGCCCGACGCCCGCGCGGCCTGCCCGATCTGCATGGTTTTCGTCCTCCACCGGAACCGCTTGACCTTCCCATGATGGGAAGGTGCACGGTCCCTCGCAAGGATGACCGCCATGATCGACACGCTCCAAGACAACCCACCCGTGGCCGACGACCGCTGCTGCGCGGCGTCCCGAGGCGCCATAATGACGCCTGCGCCGGCGCTCGCGACGGATCCCGTCTGCGGCATGAGCGTGGACGCGGCCAAGACCCCGCATCATGCCGAGCACGACGGGCGGACTTACCACTTCTGCTGCAACGGATGCCGGACCAAGTTCGCGGCCGACCCGACACGATATCTCTCGCCCCGACCCCGCGCCGAGGCGCCCGCGCCGCCCGGTGCGATCTACACCTGTCCGATGGACCCCGAGGTGCGGCAGGTCGGGCCGGGCGCCTGCCCGATCTGCGGCATGGCGCTGGAGTCGGCCGAGGTGTCGGCCGACGCAGGCCCGAACCCCGAACTCGCCGACATGACGCGCCGCGGGTGGCTCGCGGCTGCCGGGGCCGTGCCGGTCGTCGTCCTGGCCATGGGCGAGGACCTGGCAGGCGACGCCTTCCCGATCCGGGGCCAGGCATCGCACTGGATCCAGTTCGCGCTGACGAGCGGCGTGGTGTTCTGGGCCGGATGGCCCTTTTTCGTGCGCGGCTGGCAGTCGCTCCGCACGCGCCACCTCAACATGTTCACGCTGGTGGCCATCGGCACGGGCGTGGCCTGGGCCTACAGCGCCGTCGCGACGCTGTTCCCGGCGCTGTTCCCTGCCGCGTTCCACGACATGAACGGCACCGTCGGGGTCTATTTCGAGGCTGCGGCCGTCATCACGCTCCTTGTGCTGGTGGGCCAGGTCCTGGAACTCCGGGCGCGCGACAGCACCTCGGCGGCCATTCGCGGGCTGCTCGACCTCGCGCCCAAGATGGCGCGGCGCCTCGCTCCCGACGGTACCGAGGCGGACGTGCCGCTCGACGCCGTCGCGGTCGGCGATCGCCTGCGGGTCCGCCTCGGCGAGACGGTGCCGGTCGACGGCACGGTGGTGAGCGGGGACGCTACCATCGATCAGGCCAACGTCACCGGCGAGTCCCTGCCGGTGCGGAAACGCGAGGGCGACGGCGTGATCGGTGGCACCGTCGGTAAGACCGGCGCGCTGGTCATCCGGGCCGACAGGATCGGCCGCGACACGCTGCTGAGCCGCATCGTCCAGCTCGTGGCCGAGGCCCAGCGCAGCCGCGCCCCCATCCAGCGCCTGGCGGATCGCGTGTCGGGTTGGTTCGTGCCGGCCGTGCTGGCGGCGGCCGTGGCGGCTTTCGCGCTGTGGATGCTGGTCGGGCCGGAGCCTCGCTTCTCCTATGCGACCATCGCGACCGTCTCGGTGCTGATCATCGCCTGCCCGTGCGCATTGGGGCTTGCAACACCCATGTCGATCATGGTGGGAGTGGGCCGCGGGGCGCGCTCCGGGGTGCTGATCCGCAGCGCCGAAGCTCTGGAGCGGCTCGAGAAGGTCGACACCCTGGTGATCGACAAGACCGGCACGCTGACCGAGGGCACACCCGCCGTTGCGGACGTGGCGGTGACTCCGGGCTTCACCGAGGACGACGTGGTGGCGCTGGCGGCCGCGGTGGAGCGCCTGAGCCAACATCCGCTCGCCCATGCGGTCGTCGAGGCTGCGACGGCGCGCGGCGTGACGGTCGCCGATGTCGAGGGCTTCGACGCGCCGACCGGGCGCGGCGTGTCGGGGACGGTCGGGGGCAAGGCCGTGCTGGTCGGCTCGCAGCGTTTCATGGACGAGCGCGGCATCGACTCGGGATCGCTCGCGACGGAAGCCGAGCGCTTCCGCCGCGGCGGCGCCACGGCCGTGCTGGTCGCGGTGGAGGGGCGACTCGCGGGCGTGCTCGGCGTGGCCGACCGGGTACGGCCGGACAGCGCTGCCGTCGTGAAAGCGCTAAAGGCGGCCGGGCTTCGGATCGTCATGCTGACGGGCGACAACGCCGCCACGGCGCGGCCCGTCGCGGCTTCGCTCGGCATCGACGAGGTCGAAGCCGACATGCTGCCCGATGCGAAGGCCGAGGCGGTGGCGCGACTGAAGCGCCAAGGTCGCGTGGTCGCCATGGCGGGCGATGGCGTCAACGACGCCCCCGCCCTGGCGCTGGCCGATGTCGGCATCGCCATGGGCACCGGGACGGATGTCGCGATGCAGAGCGCCGGCATCACGCTGCTCGGGGGCGACCTCACCGCATTGCTGCGGGCGCGGCGCCTAGCGGGGGCCACGATGGGCAATATCCGGCAGAACCTAGTGTTCGCGTTCCTGTACAACGGCATCGGCATCCCGGTGGCGGCCGGGCTGCTCTACCCCGCTTTCGGCCTGCTGCTGTCGCCCATGCTGGCGGCCGCCGCCATGGCGCTGTCGTCCGTCAGCGTCATCGCCAACGCCTTGCGGTTGCGCGCCGTCGACCTCGGATGAACACCTCACGCACGGGAGACCAGCATGATGTCCAGGCATTCCACGATGAAGGTCGAGCTTACCGCCGCCGCACTGATGGCCCTCGCCCTCGCGGCCGGCCCAGTCGCGGCCCAAAACAGCCAGGGCGGCACGCCGGGCATGAAGGGCATGGAAATGGCGCCGGCCGCCGCGAAGGCCGGGTCGGAGACCCCGGCCGACCGCGCCTTCGCCAAGGCCAGCGCCACCATGATGAAGACCATGGACGTGAAGCCGAGCGGCAATCCGGACAAGGATTTCGCCACCATGATGCTGCCGCACCACCAGGGAGCCATCGACATGGCGAGGGTGGAACTGGCGTACGGGAAGGACCCGATGCTGCGCAAGCTGGCGGGCGCCATCATCAAGGCCCAGGAGACGGAGATTGCCGAGATGCAGGCCTGGCTCGGCCAGCACGCCCGGTGACGCCGTGCCGGCTTCACGCTGCCGCGACGAGCGAGGGCGCCTGCCGGGGTGAAAGCCGGCGCTGTTCGGCTTGAGCTGCACCAGTATGGACGGGTGCAGCGACGTAGACGGCACCGCGGTAAGACACCCCGGGGTGTCGTCGAACCGGGGGTCGTGGAAACCCCGATGCCTGAACATGGGGGAGCCCCGGATGCCCGGTTTTGACGCCACTCACGTCCTCGACACGGCCGAAGGCCGGCGCCTGAGCGACGCCGAGGCCGGTGGCTGGCGCCGCTGGGGTCCCTACCTCAGCGAGCGGCAATGGGGCACGGTGCGGGAGGATTACAGCGCCGACGGCGATGCCTGGAGCTATCTGCCCCATGACCACGCCCGGTCGCGCGCCTATCGCTGGAGCGAGGACGGCATTGCGGGGTTCTCCGATGTCCACCAGCGCTGGTGCCTGGCGCTGGCGCTGTGGAACGGGCGCGACCCGATCCTGAAGGAACGGATGTTCGGTCTCACCAACCGCGAGGGCAATCACGGCGAGGATGTGAAGGAGCTGTGGTACTACCTCGATGGCGTTCCCACCCACTCCTACATGCGGACCCTGTACAAGTATCCGCAGGCGGCCTTCCCCTACGCCGACCTCGTGGCCGAGAACGCCCGCCGCAAGGGCCACGACCGGCCCGAATACGAGCTCGTCGATACCGGCGTTTTCGCCGAGAACCGCTACTTCGACGTCACCACCGAATATGCCAAGCACGGCCCCGACGACATCCTGATGCGGGTGACGGTCGTCAACCGGGGGCCCGAGGCCGCCGACCTCCACATGCTGCCGCACTTATGGGCGCGCAACACCTGGTCCTGGGAGGCCGGCCATCCCCGGCCCAGCCTGAAGCTCCGCCCAGACGGAGCGGTCGCGGCCGACCGCGTCCACGCGCCCGCCATGCGCTTTGCCGCCCTGCAGCCCGTCGAGTGGCTGTTCTGCGAGAACGAGACCAACACCCGCCGGCTCTACGGCGCCGAAGCCTCGGGTTTCTTCAAGGACGGCATCAACGACCATGTGGTGGGCCGCGACCGCAACGCCGTCAACCCCGCCCACGAGGGCACGAAATGCGCCGCCCATGCGACGCTGCATGTGGGGCCGGGCGCCACGACCGTCCTGCGCTTCCGCTTCGGCCCGGCCGACGCCGCGCCGCTCGACGCCCAGAGCTTCGAGCGGGTGCTGACCGAGCGCATCGAGGAGGCGGACGAATTCTATGCCGCGATCCAACGCGATATCGCCGACCCGGATGCCAGATCCGTGCAGCGGCAGGCCTTCGCCGGCATGCTGTGGTCCAAGCAATATTACCACTTCGACGTGCGCCGCTGGCTCGCCGGCGACCCGACCGAGCCGGCCCCGCCGCCCGAGCGCAAGCACGGCCGCGACAGCGACTGGAAGCACCTCGTCAACGCCGACATCGTGTCGATGCCCGACAAGTGGGAATATCCCTGGTACGCGGCCTGGGACCTCGCCTTCCACTGCGTGGTCCTGGCGCTGATCGATCCCGAATTCGCCAAGGGGCAGCTCGTGTTGCTGACCCGCGAATGGTACATGCATCCCAACGGGCAGCTGCCGGCCTACGAGTGGAATTTCGGCGACGTGAACCCGCCGGTCCACGGCCTCGCGGCCTGGCGCGTCTATCAGATCGACCTCGCCACGACCGGCAAGCCCGACCGCGCCTTCCTTGAGCGGGTGTTCCACAAGCTCATGCTCAATTTTACCTGGTGGGTGAACCGCAAGGACATCGAGGGCCGCAACATCTTCCAGGGCGGCTTCCTCGGCCTCGACAACATCGGCGTCTTCGATCGCTCGAGGCCGCTGCCGACCGGCGGCTTCATCAGCCAGGCCGACGGCACGGCCTGGATGGCCGCCTACACGCTGAACCTGATGCAGACCGCGCTCGAACTCGCCAAGACGGACGCCGTGTACGAGGACATCGCCACGAAGTTCTTCGAGCACTTCCTCTATATCGCCGAAGCCATGACCGACATGGGCGGCGAGGAAGACTCCACGGGCCTGTGGGACGAACAGGACCAGTTCTATTACGACATGCTGAACCTGCCGGACGGCAAGCGCGTGCCGCTCCGGGTCCGCTCGCTCGTGGGGCTGATCCCGCTTTGCGCGGTAGCGGTGCTGGACAGCGATAACGCGGCCCGCTTTCCGGCCTTTGCCGGACGGCTGGAGTGGATGCTCAAGAACCGGCCCGACCTGGCGCAGCTCGTGTCGCGCTGGGGCGAGCCCGGCAAGGAGAACCGGCTCCTCCTGTCGCTCCTGCGGCGCCACCGCATGCAGGCGCTGCTCACCCGCATGCTGGATGAAACGGAATTCCTGTCCGACTACGGCATCCGCTCGGTCAGCCAGGCCCACAGGGCCGATCCCTTCGTCTACGACTGGGACGGCACGCGCTTCCAGGTCGACTACGAGCCGGCCGAATCCACGACGACGCTGTTCGGCGGCAATTCCAACTGGCGCGGCCCGATCTGGATGCCGATCAACGTCGTGCTGATCGAGGCGCTCTACGAGTTCGAGAAATTCTACGAGGACGAGGACTTCCAGGTCGAATGTCCGAAGGGATCGGGCGTGCTGATGACGATCCCGCAAGTCGCGGCCGAGCTGACGCGGCGGTTGAACGCCCTCTTCCTGCGCGGCCCGGACGGCCGGCGCCCGGTGCTCGGCGGCGACCGCCTGTTCCAGACCGACCCTGCCTTTCGCGACCACGTGCCGTTCCACGAATACTTCAACGGCGACGACGGGGCCGGGCTCGGCGCCTCGCATCAGACGGGATGGTCGGGCCTGGTGGCGCTGCTGCTGCAGCCGCGGCGACGGGTCGACGGCAACCTCGTGCCGGCGACGCCCGAGAAGGAGACGGCGAAGCCGTCAGCCTAACTGCTCGTCAGGTCGCGCCATTGCGGGTTCGATCAGCGCGAGTTTTTCTTCCGAGAACCGCCCTTGATCTGTTTTTCGCGGGCGATCGCGTCCACCATCAAGCCGCAGGCCTCGTACCAGACGAGAAGCTTGCAGCCATAGCGCGACGTGAAGCCGGGGGTCAGACCTTCACGATGCTGGTAGACTCGTCGCGGAAGGTCCGACGTGACGCCCGTATGGAGCGTGCCGTCGCGTTGGCTTGCCATGATGTAGACTGCGGGTTTCCGCATCCGGCGAGTTCCTTTGCTGTTACCGCAACCTTCCTACCGTCATTGCGAGCCGGGTCGCGGCCGCTCCTTTGGTCCGTAGGGCCGGCCGCGCACCAAAGGGGCGACGTTCCGCTAAGATCGAAAAAGGGCATCGAAGCAGCGCTGATCAGCGCCAGACTTTCCACCCACTCCGAACACCGAAAGGCCACGCAGGCCCGCGACGGTCCGGCATGGCGGGGCCGATGCCGCGCGGTAGCCGATGCCGCGCGATATATGCCCCGACCAATCAACCGAACGGCAAGCGAGCCTCATGACCCTTCCCATCACCCTCACCGTGAACGGCACGCGGCGCGACATCGCCCTCGATGACCCGCGCGTGACGCTCCTCGACCTCTTGCGCGAGCGGCTCGACCTCACCGGCACCAAGAAGGGCTGCGACCGCGGCCAATGCGGGGCCTGCACGGTCCTGGTGGACGGCCGGCGCATCAACGCCTGCCTGGCCCTGGCGGTGAGCCACGATGGGGCCGACGTGCTCACCATCGAGGGGCTGTCGCGCGGCGACCTGCTCCATCCGGTCCAGGCCGCCTTCATCGACCATGACGCGTTCCAGTGCGGGTTCTGCACGCCGGGCCAGATCATGAGTGCCGTCGGCCTGATCCGCGAGGCGCAGGCCGGCCGGGACCCGGAGCGGGTTCGCGAGGCGATGAGCGGCAATCTGTGCCGCTGCGGCGCCTATGCGGGCATCACGGAAGCGGTGCTCGATGCACAGGCCCGGATGGACGCCGGTGGCCAGGAGAAAGCCGCATGAAGCGCTTCGATTACCTCAGGGTCGCGAGCCTCGATGAGGCCGTCGCCGCAGCGGCAGAGCCCGGCGCCTCCTACCTCGCCGGCGGCACCAACCTCCTCGACCTGATGAAGGGCGACGTCGTGCGGCCCGACCGGCTGATCGACCTCACGCGGCTGCCCGGCCTCGACCGGATCGAACATCGTCCCGATGGGTCGGTCCGCATCGGCGCGCTGGTCCGCAACGGCGATCTCGCCCATGATGCGGCCTTTGCCGCGCGCTATCCGGCCGTGGCCGAGGCGCTGCTGTCGGGGGCCTCGGCGCAGCTGCGCAATGCCGCCACGGCGGCCGGCAACCTGATGCAGCGCACCCGCTGCCCTTATTTCACGGACACGGCGAGCGCCTGCAACAAGCGCGAGCCGCGGAGCGGATGCGACGCACGCGGCGGCGAGAACCGGCTCCATGCGGTCCTGGGATGGAGCCAGGACTGCATCGCCACCCATCCGTCCGACTTCTGCGTGCCGCTCGCGGCCCTCGACGCCGAGGTCGAGATCGAGGGACCTGGCGGCCGGCGGCGAAGCGTGCCGCTCGACGCGTTCCACCGTCTGCCCGGCCAGGAGCCCTGGCGCGAGACGGTGCTCGAACCGGGCGAGCTGATCACCGCGGTCACGCTGCCGCCGGGTGCCGCGGCCTTCGCGGCCCATAGCCGCTACCTCAAGGTCCGCGACCGCACCTCCTACGCCTTCGCGGTCGTGTCGGCCGCGGCGGCGCTGCAGATGGACGGCGACAGGATCGCCGCAGCGCGCCTCGCCTTCGGCGGCGTCGCCTTGAAACCCTGGCGAGCGCGCGAGGTCGAAGCCCTGCTCCAGGGCCGTGCGCCGAACCGCGAGGCGTTCCGGCAGGCCGCCGAGGCGGCACTCGCCGAGGCCAGGCCCTCGGGCGACAACGCCTTCAAGATCGAGCTCGCGCGGCGTATCGCGGTGCGGGCCTTCACCTTGGCTCTGGCCGGTACGCCCGCGCGCGTGGCCGCCCTGCCGGCCTCCCCGTTCGCCTCGCCTCTCGGAGCCGCGGTCCATGCCTGATCAAGCCCCCGTCCACATGCGCCACGGCTCCAGTATCGGCCAGCCGCTCACCCGCCGCGACGGCCACCTCAAGGTGACGGGCGGTGCCCGCTATGCGGCCGACAATCACCCTCCCGGCATGCTCTACGCCGTGCTGGCGACCAGCAGCATCGCGCGCGGCCGGGTGGCGTCGCTCGACGTCGCGGCCGCCAGGGTCCACCCCGGCGTCGTCGAGGTGATGGTGCCGGGCAATGCCCCGAAACTGGCCAAGAGCCCGGACGACAAGGACCACCCCTTCATGTTCCGCATGGAGCTGCTGCAGGACGACCGGGTGCGCTACGCCAACCAGTCGATCGCGGTCGTCATCGCCGAGACGCTGGAGGCCGCGACGGAGGGTGTGGCCCTGCTGTCGCCGCGCTACGAAGCCGAGCCCGCCCGCGTCGGGCTCGACGGGGCCGCGGCATTCGTGCCGCCCGCGGTCGGCGTCGGCCAGCCGTCGCGGGACACCAAGGGCGACGTGGACGCGGGACTCGCCGTGGCCGCGACCACGGTCGAGGCCACCTACGAGACCCCTGCCCAATATCACAACGCCATGGAGCCGCACGCCATCGTGGCGCAGTGGGATGGCGATCGGCTGGTGATCGACACCCCGAGCCAGGGCATGGCCATGGCCCAGGCCCGCATCGCCGGGCTGTTCGGCATCGATCCCGCCGACGTCCATATCCGCAGCCCGTTCCTGGGGGGCGGATTCGGGTCCAAGGGCCTGTTCTCGGGGCCGCAGATGCTGGGCATCATGGCGGCGCGGCTCACGAAACGTCCCGTGAAGCTCGTGCTCCGCCGCGAGCAGATGTTCGGCCCGGTCGGCCATCGGGCGCCGACCCGCCAGACGGTGCGGCTCGGCACCGATGGGGAAGGGCGGCTCGCGGGACTCGACCACCACACGCGAACCGCGACCAGCACGTTCGACGATTTCTACGAGCCGAGCGGGGGCGTCTCCCACACGCTCTACGACACTCCGGCCCTGTCGACCACCTACGACGCCGTGCGGCTCGATACGGGCACGCCGCTGTTCATGCGGGCACCGGGCGAAGCCTCCGGTTCGATCGCCATCGAGAGCGCCATCGACGAGATGGCGGAGGCCTGCGGCATGGACCCGCTGGCGTTCCGCTTGAAGAACTATGCCGAAGCCGAGCCGCTCTCGGGCAAGCCGTTCTCGTCGAAAGCCTTGCGCCAATGCTACGCGCAAGGGTCGGAGCGCTTCGGCTGGGCCAAGCGTCCGCTGCAGCCCCGACGGATGCGTGATGCCGATGGCCTCCTGGTCGGCTGGGGCGTGGGCACCGCGACCTTCCCGGCGCTGATGTTCGCAGGCGCGGCCCGTGCGGAGCTTCGGGCCGACGGCACCGGCCTCGTGGAGATCGGTGCCCACGACATGGGCCAGGGCGCCTGGACGGCGCTCGCCCAGATCGCGGCCGATGGGCTCGGCCTCGACATCGACAGGCTCGAGTTCCGCATGGGCACATCGGACCTGCCGGACGCGGGCATCGCGGGCGGCTCGGCCCATACCGCGACGGCCGGGATGGCGATCCACAGCGCGGGAGCCGACGTCGTCGCCAAGCTGGCACGTCTCGCGACCGAGGACGAGCGCTCGCCTCTCTTTGGCGCCGGCAACACCGGTGTGGTGGCGCGCGGTGGACGCCTGGTGCGGCGTGATGACGGGGCGCGCGGCGAAAGCTATGCCGAGATCCTGGCGCGTGCCGGTCGCGACAAGGTCGAGGGCGAGGGCCGGTCCGGCGCCGAGGCTCCCGCGCAGCAGCGCTATGCCATGCACGCCCACGGCGCCGTCTTTGCCGAGGTGAAGGTCGACCCCGATCTCGGGCAGATCCGCTGCACGCGTCTCGTCGGCGCCTTCGCGGCCGGCCGGATCATCAACCCGAGGCTCGTCCGCAGTCAATATTACGGCGGCATGGTCTGGGGCGTGTCCTTCGCGTTGCACGAGGAGGCCGTCATGGACCGGCGCTCGGGGCGTCCCATGAACGCCAACCTCGGCGAGTATCACGTGGCCGTGAACGCCGACGTGCCTTCGCTCGAGGCCATCCTGGTCGAGGAGAACGATCCTCACGTCAACGCGCTCGGCATCAAGGGCGTCGGCGAGATCGGCGTGACCGGCACGGCGGGCGCGATCGCCAATGCGGTCTGGCACGCGACCGGGGTCCGGGTCCGCGAAGCGCCGATCCGTCTCGACAAGCTGCTGGCCATGCCGGAAGCGGCTGAGTGATCGGGGGTCGCGGGGCGGCGCTCTCGCCGGTCATCCGCCGCCCGCCGTCCCCGGAGACTCACGTACGCCCGGCAGTGTCCTCGACCTCAGGGATCGCGGTCGCTCGCCGGGCGTTGTAGGACGGAACCGCCCGAGGCGCCATCACCCCATCCCGGAGCCGTCCATGTCCCTTCGTTCGCGCAGCGCCGTCGTCACGGGATCGACCAGCGGCATCGGGCTCGGGATCGCGCGGGCGCTGGCCCGGGAAGGCGCCGCGGTGATGCTGAACGGCTTCGGCGACGCCGAAACGATCGAGGCCGAACGCAGCGCCATCGCGGCGGAGTTCGGCGTGGAGGTTCTCCACTCCCCGGCCGACATGAGCAAGCCCGCCGAGATCGCCGCCATGATGCGCGAGGCCGAGGAGAGGCTCGGCAGCGTCGATATCCTGGTCAACAACGCCGGCATCCAGCGCGTAGCGCCGATCGAGGACTTTCCGCCCGATGCTTGGGACGCCATCATCGCGATCAACCTGTCCTCGGCCTTCCACACGATGCGCATCGCGATCCCCGGCATGAAGGCCCGCCGCTGGGGCCGCATCATCAACACGGCCTCGGCCCATTCGCTCGTCGCCTCGCCGTTCAAGTCGGCCTATGTGGCGGCCAAACACGGCATCGCCGGCCTGACCAAGACGGCGGCGCTCGAACTTGCGACCGCCGGCGTGACGGTCAATTGCATATCGCCGGGCTATGTGTGGACGCCGCTGGTCGAGCGGCAGATCCCCGACACGATGACCTCCCGCAACATGACCCATGAGCAGGTGATCATGGACGTGATGCTGGCGGCCCAGCCCACCAAGCAGTTCGTCACCGTCGAGCAGGTGGCGTCGCTCGCCGTTTATCTCGCCTCCGACTCCGCCAGCCAGGTCACCGGCGCCAACCTGTGCATGGACGGCGGCTGGACGGCGGCCTGACGGACCGATCGGCGAAAAACCAGGCCGCCATCGCAACGAAACGGGACAACCGACGTTCATCACACGTCAACCATCCGTTAGCGCTCGTTTCGGAGCCACAGCCATGACCTATTTGGCCCCAGCGACCTTCCCGGGCGTGTTCACTGGCTACCGGCGTCCGATCGTGGCGATCAAAGGCGGGCTCGCGACCACGCCTTACAGAGGTTTCGCCGACGAGGACGGCGCGCGGAAAACACTCGGGATCGATCTTCAGTTACCGGCGGCCGCGCAGATCGGTGCGTCGATGGAGCACTTGGCCCGCATCGCGCTCGGGTCATGAGCCGAGGCCAATCGCCGGCCTGAAGTCGCGCGGGCCCTTCCGAGAGCACCCCGTCCAGGGCGGCGAGCGGTAGACGTGTCCGGTGTTTTTACGGTCAGGACACTTTAGCTCGTCGCATCGAGAACAGCCTTCATTGGCGCTACCCCGATTCCTGCATCGTCGAAACGCTGGCGCAACCGCCTCGCCATGCCGAGCGCTCCGGGGGTGTCGCCGTGCACGCAAACCGTGTCGATGCGGACGGCCAGGCGCCGGCCCGACACGGTCGTGACCGCCTGATCCTCGACCATGCGGATGACCCGTTCTGCCGCGACTTCCGCATCGTGGATCACCGCGCCGGGCAACCGTCGTGACAGCAGGTTGCCGTCGTCCGCATAGGCGCGGTCGCAGTAGACCTCGCGTGCCATGGCCAGATCCAACCGCTGAGCCGCCGCCTCGGTCTCGAGGCCCGGCATGACGACCAGGATCAGGTCGCGATCGATGGCCCGCGTGGCGCGCGCCAGGGCATCCGCAAGGGCGGGCTCCTCGGCCGCCATGTTGCCCAGCGCGCCATGCGCCTTGACGTGGCTGAGCCGCGTGCCCGCCGCGCCAGCCAGCGCCTGGAGTGCGCCGATCTGGTAGATGATCTGCCGCTCGACCTCGGCCGCACTCTCGCCGCGGATCTGGCGGCGGCCGAACCCGTAGAGGTCCATGAAGCCTGGGTGGGCCCCCGTCGCTACGCCGTTCGCGGCCGCGAGGCGCAGCGTGGCATCCATGACATTGGGATCACCGCCGTGGAACCCGCAGGCGATGTTGGCCGAGGTGACGATGTTCAGCATCCCGGCGTCGTCGCCGATCGTATAGGCGCCGAAACCCTCGCCCATGTCGCAGTTGATGTCGATCGTCGGCATGGCCTTGCACCTCCGTCCTGCAGGCTTCAAGCTATGCACGCCAGGATGGGCGGGCTGCAAGATGCCCGTCGGGGCTGCGCCAACCGCAGGGCCGGATGCCTTCCCGCGAGTTCAGGATCGCTATGGTCGACGCCCCTCCCGAACCTCGCTTCCTTCCGTCCGGCGACGGTGGCCTCACGGTGGAGTTCGGGCAGTCCATCGACGAAGCGACCAGCCGGGCCGTCGTGGCGCTGGCGGATGCGCTCGATGCGAAGCTTTTGCCCGGGCTGCGCGAGATCGTCCCGACCTACCGGTCGCTCCTCGTGATGTTCGATCCCGTGGCCTTGCCGCGGGCCGCGCTGATCGCCGCCATCGCGGCGCTGCGGCGGGCCGAGGGCGACGTCGGGGCGGCAGCCCCGGTGGAAGCCGCGCGGTGGTGTGTCCCGGTGCGCTATGGCGGGTCCCACGGGGCCGACCTCGGCGCGGTCGCCCAACGGCATGGCCTGTCCGAGGAGGCCGTGGTGGCGCTCCATTCGGGCGCGGAGTACCGCGTCTATATGATCGGCTTCGCGCCCGGCTTCAGCTATCTTGGAGGTCTTCCGGACGCGCTCCACACCGACCGGCGTCGCGATCCACGCCCGAGGACGCCGCCGCGGTCGATCTCGATCGGCGGCCAGCAGGCTGCCGTGTCGCCGCCCCTCGAAATCCCCAGCGGCTGGCATCTGCTCGGCCAGACGCCGGTCAGGACCTACGATCCACGCCGAGCCGAGCGCCCGTTCCTGTTCGCCCCCGGCGACCTCATCCGCTTCGAGCCGATCGGTGCGTCCGACTACGCCGCGCTCTGCGCTGCCGCTGAGAGCGGCAAGGTCGTGGCGGTTCGGGACCAACGCCGTGACTGAGGCGCTGCTGATCGAGGACGGCGGCCTGTTCTCGACCGTGCAGGACATCGGGCGCTTCGGCTATGCGCGTTTCGGCATTTCCGCCTCGGGCGTCATGGACGCGCTGGCCATGCACATCGCCAACGCGCTGGTCGGCAACGCGGCCGGCACGGCCGTGGTCGAGACGACCCTGAACGGTCCAACCTTCACGGTCGAGGCGCGGGCTTGCCGGCTGGCTTTCGCCGGAATGGAGGTCCGCATCACGTCGAACGGTGAGTCGATCCCGAGTTATCGGGCCTTCGACGCCGCCCGCGGCGACCGCATCGCGATCGCGCCTGGATCCCGAGGCTTGCGCGGTTGCCTCGCGGTCGCGGGCGGGTGGGACTTGCCGCCCGTCCTCGGTAGCCGCTCCACCCACACC
>CAXUCF010000047.1:0-22728 GCA_964249275.1 uncultured Lichenihabitans sp. | reverse complement strand
CGCTATGGCTGCACGGCTGCGGCCTGGCGGCATCGTCGCTTTCCACGAGCCCGACTTGAGCGCGGCCAGCGAGTCGCTGCCTCCGGTCCCAGTCTTCGACCGCATTGTCAACGAGCTGATCCAAGCTTTCAGGGTGGGCGTCGCCAGCCCGGACGTGGCGACTCGGCTCGCCTCCATCTTCGCCGAGGCCGGCCTCGTATCGCCGTGCGGCTTCTGTGAGCGGCTGGTCGGTATGGAAGGGTCTGAGCTATGTTTCCGCTGGATCGCGGCGACTTATGCGACGATCCGATCCGTGGTTGACCCCGGTGGTGAGCCGGTCGAGGTCGAGAGGCTTACAGCCGAGTTTAGGGCGGCGATGGCGGCAGTACACGGCCAGGCGCTTATGATCGATCAGTGGTGTGCCTGGGCAAAGGTCTGATTAGTGCTGTTTCGTCGTTTCCACGAGGATGTTGTCGCCCAGCGGGATCTGCATGAAGTCCTTGACGGTCTTGCGCGTGCCGATCGGATAGGGAACCTCAAGCAGGAAAACGATTGGCGCATCGGCGGCGTAGCGCTGCTGGACCTGCTTGTACAGGTCGGCGCGCCTAGCCTCGTTGATCTCGCTTTGGCTCCCATTGAACCAGCCCAGAATATCCTTGTCCACGAACCCCGTGTGATTGGAGTCGGAGGTTTCGTGCACTATGATATACGAGGTGATCTCGTTCGGATCGTTGATGTCGTTGGTCCAGAGCTGGGTTTCCCATGTCGAAATGACCGGCATTCTCCAGCACCTAGGCCTCACGGCGACTCGGCGACGCTGGTTCCCTCGTGCTGATCGTCATGAACGTCGTCTACGGGTCGGCCGCCTATCCGGTCCTGGCAGGGTGATGCTTCCACAGCTGACCCTGCCCAGCGACGTGTGCGGCATCAGCTTGTCGTCGTGACCCACTCTCGTAGACGCCGTGAGGCAAGCCGTGGCGACAGCCCGAGCATCCGTTCGGCGCCAAAGCCCTCGATGGCAAAGGACGCCGCGACCGCGCCCGCACGGGCCGCCAAGGCGAGATCGGTTCTATCGCTCACCATGGCGGCCATGAAGGCTCCGCAGAAGCAGTCTCCGGCGCCCGTCGTGTCCCGGACGTCGGCCCCGAGCGCCGGAAGCACGATCGTTTTGTCGCCGTCCCGGCCGTAGACGATGCAGCCCCGCGCGCCGAGCTTGATCACCACAATGGACCAGCAATTGGGAGGAGGCGGAGGTCAAGCAGGCAATGCTGGCCGCCGCCGGCCGCGCGGTGTTCCTGGCCGATCACAGCAAGGCCTGCCATGTGGGGACGGCCCGGATTGCGGGGTTGGACCGCGCAGACGTGCTCGTCAGCGACACCGGGCTCGATCCCGAGACCACCCGCGCGCTCGAAGCCAAGGGGCTGCGGCTGATTTTGGCCTGAGGCCGATGCCCGCCGCTCAGGCAGGCCGCGCCGCTCCTGGTCAAAGCGCTGCGGACTTTCGAAACATTTCCATTGCGCTGACTATGAAAGAGCGCAAGCATACGGTTTAGGCTCGGGCGGGCCCAACCTCGGGCGTCGGCAAGTGCGACCGGACACCCGCGTCGCGACAGGCAGGAATGCGCGCAGATCAGAGGTGCGGCTTCGTCCGCTCATGCAGCGCTTCGCAGAGGTGATACAACGATCAAGCGCAATCCAGAGCCTGGTTGCAGTCTCGTAAATGAGGGGTTTCCTGAGGGCGCCACCCCGCGGCTGGTCCAGCCCCTGGCTCGCTCAGACCGAGCGCACCTTCGACCTGCTCGGCGAAGCGGGGTACCGCTATGTGCTCGACCTTCGCCTCGACGATCAGCCGGTCTGGCTGACGACCCGCTCCAAGCCCTTGTTGGCGTTGCCCTATGCGCTCGAGCTGAACGACAGCTCGACGATGATTGGCCGACAGGCGAGCACCGACGCCTTCTCCACTATGATCGTCGACTATGATCGTCGACGAATTCGACGAGCAACTGGTTGCGGCCGAGCACCAGCCGCTCGTCATGAGCCTCGTGGCCCATACCTTCATCTCAGGCGCGCCGTTCCGCCTGCGCGCCCTGACCCGCGCCCTCGACCATATTGCCGAACACCGCGACGAGGTGTGGATCACCACGCCAGGTGCGATCGCAGACTACTTTAGCGCCTTACCCGCATGATCGGCTTGAGCCTGAGATCAGTCGGAGCGGGCCGCCGAGAACGAGCCCCATCAAGTCATCTTGCACCGCCCGGCGCAGGGGCTCGCCTTGACGGCCAGCGAGGAACAGAGCTGTCGCGTTACGATGCCAAATCGCTCCCCTGCCACGCGGGCCGACGTCGCGGCCGCGCTGAAACACATGCTTACGCCTCCGATCGTCCAAACCCGTCCGCTACGGGCATGCAGCTTTCGCCCAGGATGAGAGAGGGCTGGAACACGACGTGCCGGGCGCCCGCCCCTCCGCCGCGGGCGATGCGGTCGATCAGGAGGCGCAGCGCCTCGTTGGTCATGTCTGCCACCGGGTGTTCGGTCCTGGTCAGCCGAGGCCTTAGGCCGCCGATCCCCGGAATCGTGTCGGTCGAGGCGATCGAGATATGGTCCGGGCATCGCAGACCGAGGTCGGCCAGCGCGCGCATCACACCCAGCGCCATGACGCCGCTTGCGGCGTAGAGCGCGCTCGGGCGGTCCGGCCGATCGATGATCTCGCGCGCAACCGAATAGGCGACGTCCTCGCGAAACTCGCCCGATCGGATATGGGTCGGCCGGGGCGCCAACCCGCGGGCCGCCATCGCCTGCAGCAGGCCGTCCAGGCGCCCGCGTCCCGTCGTGAGGTGTGCCGGCCCGGTGATCGTGGCGATCGTCCTGTGGCCGATGTCAAGCAGATAGTTGGTCACCTGGCTGGCCGCCGACACGTTGTCGATCGTCACCGTATCGAAGCGGTCATCGTCGACCTCGCGACCGAACAGCACCATTGGGATAGCCGCGCCGTCGTTGTCGCGCTGATCCGGCCGAAGGCTCGTGCCGACGGGAACGAGCAGGATCCCGTCGCACGACAGCGTCCGAATGCGTGCGAGGATGCGGCGCTCGTTGTCGGGCTTCTCGTCGCTGTTGAACACCACGAGCGCATAGCCCCAGGCCGCGACCGCTGCTTCAGCCGCGAGGACTACGCGGGCGAAGAACGGGTTGGCGAGGTCCGACACCACCAGCGCGATGAGCTGGCTGCGGCCCTTCTTGAGGTTCCGGGCTGCCGACGAGGGTGCATAGTCGAGGCTCGCCACCGCGGTGGCGACGCGCGCGCGCAGTTCGGGGCTGACGAATGCGCTGTCGTTGACCACCGCCGAAACCGTGGCGGTCGAAACGCCCGCGGCTTTCGCCACATCCTTGATCGTTGCCAAAACGGACATCCAGTGAACCGATTAGGCAGATGAAGCTGACCGAACATCTCCTGGATGTCCAGCCACAAGGCTTGCAGTCCTCTTGCTACTCGATCCGGATTGATGGACACTGACGAAACGTTTAGATCGCGTTCGCCAAACGCGACAATCTGCGGGAGGAAGAATGCGCACTGTGACAATCGCCTGCGTGGTCGCAGCACTGACGCTCTCGGCCGGAGCGCCCCGGGCGGCGGACCAGCCGCTGCTGGGTATCGTCTCGATCTCGGCCAACGAGGCCAACAACGCCCGCTACATCGCCGGCGCGACCGCGGCCGCCAAGGAAGACGGTTGGACAGTGTCGGTGATCGATGCGGCGGGGAGCGCCGATCAGGCCAATTCCGCCATCCAGAACTTCGCCGGGCGCGGCGCGGGCGCCATCGTCGACATGGTCTTCCCCTGGTCCTCCATCGGGGCGGGCCTTGCGGCCGCCAAGGACGCCGGGGTGCCCGTCGTGACCTGGGGCGGCGGTCTCGGCGGTTCGGTCGTGGCCACCAACGGGTCGGGCGCGCCCGTCGCCCAGCCGGTGATCGACAAGATGATGGCCGATCTCGGCGGTAAGGGCAATCTCCTGGCCCTGACTTATCGGACCGGGGAAGTCTGCCGCAACCGCGAAACGCTGCTGGATCAGGTGCTGGCCAAGCAGTCCGGCATCCAGGTGACCAAGAACGAAGTGCGCATTCCGGGCTATTTCGAGGACGGAGCGCAATATGCCAACGCCTGGCTCGCCTCGCATCCTGCCGGCGATGGTAAGTCGGGGATCTGGGGGTGCTGGGACGATCCGGCCATCGGCGCGATCGGCGCCTTGCGCCAGCAGGGTCGCGACGACGTCCCGGTTTACGGCGTCAACGGCAACGCGCAGGCGATCGAAAATATCAGGAACGGTCACATGACCGCGACCGCGTGGGAAGACAGCTACAAGGAGGGCTTCCAGATGGTGAAGCTCCTCAAGCAGATCAAAGCGGCGGGCGCGGGCTGGACCGCCAAGGCCGTGGAGGTTCCCGCGGTCCTGGTGACCAAGGACACGGTCGACCAGTTCATCAAAGATCATCCCGACGCTACCGGCAAATAATGGAGCGGCGGTCTGCGGTGCTGGCGGAGGGAGGCGCGAGGTGCTCTTCCGCCGCCCCGTTCCTTATGGTCGAGGACATAGCCAAGGCCTACGGCGGCGTACAGGCCCTCAAAGGTGTGTCGCTGTCGCTGCACCCGGGCGAGGTCCACGGGCTCGTGGGAGCCAATGGGGCTGGCAAGTCCACGCTGATCCGCGTGCTCGCGGGCCTCACGCAGCCCGATCGCGGCCGCATCATCGCCGACGGGTGGCCGATCGCGATCGGCACCCCTCATCGTGCCACCGAGTTCGGAATGAACTTCATCCACCAGGAGCTCGCCTTCGTGCCAGGCATGACGGTGCTGCAGAACATCATGCTCGGGCTGCCGAAGACGACTCGGTTCGGGGTCATCGACTGGCGCTCCATCGCTCGCGACGTTGCACCGATCGCCGCGCAGGTCGGTATCACGGCTCCCCTGTTCGCCACCGTCAAGGGTTTGCCGCCCGCCGAGAACTGGCTGATCAACATCTGCCGCGCGTTGATTCGCAAGGCCCGTCTTATCGTCATGGACGAGCCGACCGCCTCGCTGTCGGCCAGCGAGGGCGAGAAGCTCTTCGGCATCATCGAAAACCTGTCCCGCTCCGGCGTCGCCGTGCTCTACGTGTCGCACCGGCTGGACGAGGTGATGCGGCTGTGCGGCCGCGTGACGGCGTTCCGAGACGGTCGCTCCGTCGCCTCCCTTGAAGGCGCCGGTCTTACGCGCGGCGCGCTGGTGGAGGCGATCGTCGGCCACGGTGTCGAACGGCCGGCGCGGGCGTCGCCCGGACCGGCGCCGGGTGCCGTGGCGCTGGAGGTTCGCGGGATCGCGCGACTTCCACGGGTCAGAGGCGTCAGCTTCGATCTCAGGCGCGGCGAGGTGCTCGGCCTCGGAGGCCTTGTCGGTGCCGGCCGGACCGAGCTCGCGCGCCTAATCTATGGCGCCGACAAGAGCGATGCCGGCACCATGACGCTGGAGGGCAAACCGTTCGCGCCGCACGCGCCGGCCGACGCCGTCAGGGCAGGGCTCGGGCTCGTGCCGGAGGAGCGCCGCGCCGAGGGGTTGCTGCTCTCCAAGAACGTCGCCTTCAACCTGCACCTCGCCAACCTCGCCCGGATCGTGCGTAGCCCGGCGCTGCCGCTGATCGACAGGCGACGGCGAGCCGCCTCCTCGCTCGCGGTCGTCCGCGACCTGGCAATCAAGGTGACGAACATCGAGGCGCCTGTCGGGCGGCTGAGCGGCGGCAATCAGCAGAAAGTGGTGATCGGCCGCTGGCTACTGCGCGGCCCCAAGGTGCTCATTCTCGACGAGCCGACGCGCGGGGTCGATATTGGGGCGCGGGGCCAGATCCACCGCCTGATCCGCGAGTTCGCGGGCAAGGGGATGGCGGTCCTGGTCATCTCCTCGGAGCCCGACGAACTGCCGGACCTTTGCGACCGCGTGCTCGTCATGGCGGAAGGGCGCATCGTGCGCGAACTCGCCGGCCAGGCCGTTACGCGCAACGCCATCATCGAAGCCAGCTACACCGAACCCGCAGGAGCCACGCCATGAGCGAGGTGCTCGTCACCCACCGGCGGCTCTCGCTCCGCAGCAAGAACGCCCTGAGTTTCTTCGCCCGCTATGCCACCATCATCGGCCTCGTGGCCATGATCGTGGCCTTCGCGGTCCTATCGCCGCGAGCGTTTCCGACCGTCAACAACTTCACCAACGTGCTGAACCAGACCTCGCTCGCGATGATCATCGCGTCGGGGCTGACGCTTGCGGTGGTGGTGGGCGAACTCGATCTCTCGATCGGTTTTGCAGCGAGCCTGCACGGCATCCTGGTTACGGGGCTGATCGTCAGCGACAAACTGCCGATCCCGCTCGCGATCCTGATCGTGCTCGCGGCCGGCGCGCTGATCGGCCTCGTGAACGGGCTGATCGTGACCAAGATCCGGGTCAACTCGGTGATTGCCACCCTGGGGATCGGCACGATCCTGACGGGCCTCGCCTTCGCCTACACGTCGGGCGTGCCGATCGTGTCGGGCGTGCCGGAATCCTTCCTGCAGCTCTCGCTCGGCCGCTGGCTGAGCGGCATCCCGAACAACATCGTCGTGATGGTGATCATCGTGGGCGGGCTCTGGGTCCTGGTCGAGCGCACGGCGCTCGGCCAGGAGATCCAGGCGGTCGGCGGCAATCCCGCGGCCGCGCGGTTGGCGGGCATCGACGTCGACCGGATCAAGATCCTGGGCTTCATGATCTCCGGCACCTGCGCGGCCCTGACCGGGATCCTGCTCGCCTCCCGGCTCGGCAGCGGGACCGCCAGCGCGGGCGACAGCTACCTGCTGACCGCGTTCGCGGCCGTGTTCCTCGGCTCGGCCACGCTGCGGGATGGCGAGTTCCATGTGGTAGGCACGCTGATCGGCGCCCTCATCATCGCGTTTGCGTTCAACGGCCTCAACATCTTCGGCGCGCCCACCTTCTCGCAATACATGCTGCAGGGCGCGATCCTCATCGTCGCAGTCGGGCTGTCGAGCCTCGGCCGCTCCATCGCAGAAAGCTGACCACCATGAGCGAGGCCTCGACCGCCACCTGGGATGTCCATGTCATCGAATTCGCGCGCTCGCGGCAGCAGCGCATGGCCGGACTGATCCACGGCGCGCCTTTCGACGAGGTCCACGACCTGCCGTTCTCGTTCGTGCTCGCGCGCCGCGACGACAGCATCGTCCTGATCGATACGGGGTTCATGCGCGAAGGCACCGGCGAAGCCATGAGCGTGAAGTTCGACGTGCCGTACTGGATCTCGCCCCTTCGCATGCTGGCCGAGATGGGCGTCGGCCCGGAGGACGTGACCGACATCGTGCTCAGCCACGCCCATTTCGACCACATGGGCTCGATTGGGAAGTTCCCCAAGGCGCGTCTCTACATCCAGAAACGCGAGATCCTGAGCTGGCACGAAGTGATCGCCTTACCGCCGCAGTTCGGCTTCCTGACCGAGATCATCAACCCGGACGATCTGCGCCATGCCTTCGACGCGGCGGTCGAGCATCGCCTCAATCTCGTTGACGGCGACGTCGACGACCTGTTGCCCGGCCTCCATGTCCGGCTCGGCGAGGGCCACACCATGGGTCAGCAATTCGTCATCGTCGACACGGCCCTGGGCAGCCTCGTGGTGTCGGGAGACTGCGTCTATTCCAAGCGCAACCTCTGTGGACACAACAACAGCGGCGTCTATGTGCCATTGACCAACGCGATCGGCGCCGCCTGGGACCAGCTCAAGACCATCGATCGCATCAACAAGGCCATCAAGGGCGACCTTCATCGGCTGATCATCCTGCACGACGCTGAGCGCTGGAAAGGCATGCCGGTCGTGAAAGAGGTCGAGGGTTTCGCCATCGTCCACATGTCCTGAAGCGATGCGGCCGCCGACGCTCCCGTGACCTGGCCTGGAGAAAATCCGGTGTCAGCGGGTCCGGGGCAGGAAGGGCCCCCGGATCGGGAGCACCGACGGGAACGACAAAGATCGGCGCTGAGCCGAACGTCTGCATTCTGGCAGCCGCCCAATGTCTCCTCCTGGCCGACAACTTCGCCCCAAGAAAGAAACAACCACACGACTGGCGCCGGACCGCGGGTTTGATGCCCAATGTGAGAGGTCGAAAGCGGGCGTCGGCGATGAACCCTGCGTGTTGCCCCTCGCAGCGTCGCCGTTCAGCGTAGGACGGCCCGATTTACCACCAAGGCGGGGTCGAGCGTGCCGTCGAAGACCGCGAGCACGTTGCGCACGGTGGCTTTACCCATCTCGACGAGGCACTCGGCGGTGAGGGCTGCGCAATGCGGGCTGAACACGACGTCCTCGCGGGCCAGCAGCGGATCGCCGGCGGGCAGCGGTTCGCGGGCAAACACGTCAAGACCCGCCCCGTGCAGGTGGCCCGCGTCCAGGGCAAGGATCAGCGCGGCTTCGTCGATGAGGCCGCCCCGCGCCGCGTTGATCAGGATCGAGCCCGGCTTCATGCTCGCCAGTGCCGGGGCGTCGATGAGATTGCGCGTCTTCTCGGTGAGCGGAACGTGGAGCGACACCACATCGGCCTGGGCCAGGGCCTCGTGCAACGTGTCGAAGAAATGGACATCGCCGAACCGAGGCCGGTCCACAAAAGGGTCAAAGGCGGCGATCGACAAGCCGAGGGCGCGTGCGCGTACGGCGAACTCCTGGCCGATGCGGCCATAGCCGACAAGCAGCAGGGTTCTGCCGCGGAGTTCCACCCCGGTCTTCCGGCTACGTATGCCGAAATCGCCCGCCCGCATGGCACGGTCGAACAGTGCTCCGTTCTTGGCGACGGCCAGCATGAGGAAGAGGGTGTGCTCGGCAACCGACACGGCGTTCACGTCGCCGATGATGGTCACCGGGATGTTGCGCTCCGCGCAGAACGCGAGCGGCACGTTGTCGTAGCCCACACCATGACGCGAGATGACCTTGAGACGGCGGGCGTGGACCAGCGCTTCGGCTGGCAGCGACGCGTCGCGAATGGTAATCGCGTCGGCGTTACCCACGTGGGCCGCGATGCTGTTGGCGCTCGTGTCGGTCAGCACCTGAACCTCGACGTCGTCGCGTGCTGCCAGCAGTTCCAGCGCCGACTGGGCGATGCGCTGGATGACGAGGACCTTCTTGCGATTGTTCATCGGGATCTGCCTGTCATCGAAGGGAGGAAGGCGAAGTCGGCTCGTGTTCGTCTTGCGGCCGTCGGGCATCGGCGCGGCCCGCGGGGGCGTGACACCTGCAGGCTCGATCTGCGCCCGAGAAGGCCGCTCGGCGAACTGGGTGATCCGATCCGATTGAGCTGGGATGCATCGGCAACGAGGGGGGAGAAGTCATTATGGCGACCAAGTCGTCCGACGAAGAGGCAATCGCGGCGGCGGGACTCGCGCCCATGCCGTTCAACAGCGCCCGGCTCGACGAACTGCTGGACGAGGCCGGACTCGACGCCGTGCTGGTTACGTCCAAGCACAACATCCAGTACATGCTCGGCGGCTACCGGTACTTCTTCTACGCCAACATGGACGCCCACGGGCTGAGCCGTTACCTGCCCTGCCTCGTCTATGTGAAGGGTCGCGCGCAGGAGACGACCTACATCGCCAGTCCTATGGAGGACTACGAGCGCGAACTCGGCAAGTTCTGGGTGGACAGCACGCATTTCGGCAACATGACCTCGCGTCAGACGGCGGCGACCGCCGTGGCGACGCTGCGTCGGCGTGCGCCGGACATCCGGCGCATCGGCATCGAGACGAGCTTCCTGCCGGTGGACGCCTACGAGGTGTTGCGCGATGGCCTGCCGGGGGCGTCCTTCGCGTCCGCGACGCTGCCGCTCGAATTGCTCCGGGCCGTCAAGACTGTGGAGGAGTTGAAGCTGCTCGAGGATGCCTCGACGAGGGTCGTCGAGGCCATGCTTGCAGCCATCGGCAGCCACGGCGTGGGAGCCACCAAGGCCGACATTGCCGACGCCTTGCAGATGGAGGAAACGGCGCGTGGCGTCACCTTCGACTACTGCCTGATCACCATGGGGCAATCGTTCAACCGCGCGCCTTCGAGACAGGCTTGGCAAGACGGGGACGTGCTGTCGCTCGACTCCGGGGGCAACATCCGCGGCTATATCGGTGACCTTTGCCGCATGGCGGTTCTGGGCGAGCCCGACGTGGAACTCGAGGACCTGCTCGCGGAGATCGACGCCATCCAGATGGCGGCCCGCAAACCCATCCGCGCCGGCATGCGGAGCGGCGATATCTTCGCCGGACCCGAGGCTTTGGTGGCGCGCTCGCCACATCGCGACAGGCTTGAGTTCGTGGCGCACGGCATGGGGATCGTCAGCCATGAAGCCCCGTGGCTGACGGCGCGTTCTGCCGTGCCCTACGAGGCTTACCATGCCGACCGCCCGCTCGAGGCGGGCATGGTCCTGTCGATCGAGACCACGCTGCTGCATCCGCGCCGCGGCTTCATCAAGTTGGAGGATACGGTGGCCGTGACCGCCGAAGGCTGGAAGGCCTTCGGCGATGCCGGCCGGGGCTGGAACAGGGGACGCGCTTGAAGGCGCGGGATTGTCGCCAGCGAACCGATGGCCTTCGGCGACCCGGCCAGACGAGCTGGGCCTGATCGTCAGAAGTTGTACTTGTCGATGTTGTCCTGGTTGAAGACCAGCGGTGGCCCGAGCAGGATCTCGTCCTTGGCGGTGAACTTCAGATCGCCCAGGCGCCCGGCCTTGACCACCCCCCTGGCCCTGTCGAGCGTGCCATCGAGCTGGGCCTTGGTGATGTAGAGGGCGGCGTAGCCGATATCGACAGGGCTCCACAGCACCGCGTCCTTGATGAGGCCGTCCTTGACGTAGGGGCGAATCGAGTTCGGTACGCCGATGCCCGCGATGGTGATCTTCCCGGACATGCCAAGCTGCTTCACCGCCTCGGCCACGCTGACCTCGGCGATACCATCCACCGTGAACACGCCCTTGGTGTCCGGGTTGGCGCGAAGGTAGTTCAGGGTGACGTTCTTGCCCTTCTCGATGTCCTGTTCGCCGAGCAGCGTCGTCCTGATGTGCATGTCCGGATACTTCTTGGCCACCGTGTCCGTGATGGCCTTCATCCACGCCAGCATGTTGGAAGCCGTCAGCGAGCCCGTCACCATCAGGAAGTCGCCGGACGTCCCGGCACCCTTGGCCATGATGTCGGCGATGGTCTCGCCGATGGCGCCGTAGGAGGCCTGGTTCAGGAAGACCTGGCGCGCGTCGGACTTCACGTCGGCGTCCCAGGTGTTGACCTTGATGCCTTTCTGTTGCGCGCGCATCAGCGAGGGAGCGAGCGCGGTGGGGTCGAGCGCGCATATCGAGATCGCATCGACGTGGCTGCGTACGAGACGATCGACGATGTCGACCTGACCGGCCACGTTGGCGTCCACGGGGCCGTTATACTGGACGGTCAGCCCGAGTTCCTTGCCGGCTTCCTGGGCTCCCTGGTTCGCCGAGACGAAATAGGGATCGCTCGTGAACTTGGGCACGAAAGCGACCGTCTGGCCGGCCGCGAAGGCGGGACCGCTCAGCAATCCGGAGGTGCCGGCCAGCAGACCGCCTCCCAGGCCCATCAGGGCCTGCCGGCGAGTGGGATAGAGAAGCCCCGACGGGCGTCGCTCGTCGTGTTGCATGCGTATGTCCTCCCCAATCTTCATTTTCCGGTCGGAACCGCCGGAGTAGCGCCCGCCTCGCCGGCGGGATCCCTTGTCGGCCGCCTCGCCTCAACGGGGCGAGCGGCGGAAGAACTCGTTGGCCAGCACGCCGAGGATCAGGAAGCCACCAACGATGACGAGCCCCCAGTCGTTGCGGACGCCGGCCGAGACCAGCCCATCCTGCAGGTAGGCCAGCACCAGGACGCCGAGCACCGTCCCGAGAATGGTTCCCGAGCCGCCCGTGATCTTGGTGCCGCCCAGCACCACCATGGCGATGACCGGCAGTTCCAGCCCCATCGAGGCGTTGGCGCGGGCCGTCGAGACCCGGGCGGTCTGGATGATTGCGGCAATCGCGACGAGGCCGCCCATCAGCCCGTAGATGGTGAGCTTTACGCGCTCGACCGAGACGCCGGAGAAGCGGGTTGCGAGTTCGTTCGCGCCGACGCCGTAGACGCGGCGGCCGAAGGTCGTGCGGTCGAGCAGCAGCCAGCACGCGACGGCGGCGGCGACCAGGACCGGCAGTTGCGCCGGCACGAGGCCGCCCGCGAAGTAGGACTGCCCGATGCTCGTGAACCAGGGCGGGAAATCCGACACGGCTGCCGCATTTGAGATGGCGTAGGCGCCCCCTCGGTAGATGGCCATCGTGGCGAGCGTCACGACGAAAGGGTGCAGGCCGAGATAGGCGATCGCGGCGCCGTTGAGGAGGCCGCCGGCGACTCCTGTGGCGACCCCAAGCAGCATCGCGGCCGGGAGCGGCAGGCCGGCCCGGTAGGACAGGCCCATCGTCACCGAGACCAGGGCGAGGAGCGAGGCGACGGACAGATCGATGCCGCCGGAGACGATCACGAACGTCATCCCGAGTGCCAGGATGCCGGTCTCGATGAAGGTCCGTGACGTGTCCAGCAGGCTGCCTGGATCGAGATAGCCTGGCACCGCGACGCCGAGACCGCCGAGTTCGACCAGCAGCAACAGGAACAGGCCGTGCGTACGGGTGAAGGCGAAGCGCCGCCGAGGCGTTTCGACCGGCGTCGTGAGGCGCGTCGTGTGCGGGCTCACGAAAGCCTCCTAGAAGCGCGGAAGCGGAGGGCGTCGACCGAGATCGCGAGAAGGATCAGCATGCCGAGCACCAGCTGCTCGAAGGTGCCGGGCACGCTGTTGAGCGTCAGGGCATTCAGGATCACACCGACCAGCACGGCGCCGATGACGGGAGCCAGCGTGGAACCGCGCCCGCCCGTGATGCTGGTGCCGCCCAGCACGACGGCCGCGATGCATTGGAGTTCGAAGCCGGTCGCGGCGGTGGCCTGAATCTCGCCGATCTGGCCCGCGAAGATCGCGCTCGCGAGCCCGCAGCCGAGGCCCGTGGCGAGAAAGCAGCGGAACCTCACGAAGCCCGCGCGCAGCCCCACCGCGTCGGCGGCGCGGCGATTGCTACCGACGGCCAGGATGTCGCGGCCCCACTCGGTGTTCCGGTTGACGAGGTCGAACACGGCGAAGGCGAGGAGCAGACCGACAATCGGTGCCCTCAAGCCGGCAACGCTGCCGAGCCCGAACGAACGGGCCCCCTCGGGTACGAGCAGGACCCCGTTGGCGCCGATCAGCAGCACCACTCCGCGCAGGGCCAGCAGCATGCCCAGCGTGGCGATGATCGAGGGAACGCGGCCGACCGCGACGATCAGCCCGTTGAGCGCGCCGACGCCCAGGCCCACCCCGAGCGCGGCGAGTAGCGGCAGCACCGGGCTCGCGGTCAGATGGCCCACGTTGGCATAGCTGAAAGCGCAGGCCGCCAGTAGCGAGCCGATCGAGACATCGATCTCGCCGGACAGGATGACCTGGTTGAGCGCCAGCGAGACGATGCCGACGACGGCGACCTGGCTGATGATGTTGAGGAAGTTGGCGCTCGACCAGAACCCCGGCGTGGTCAGGCTCAGCAGGACCGAGATGATCACCAGGAAGGCCACCGGGGCGGCTTCGGGCCGCTTGACGGCGCGATCGAACCAGGGTGCGTTCAATGCACCGACCCCGGATGGAGGGTCGGGTCCCCGGCCTTCTCGGCCACGATACCGGCCGCCGCCGCGCCGATCGCGTCGGGTGAGAAGTCCGGCCCCTCGAAGGAGCCCGTCAGCCGGCCCTGATGCATCACCAGGATGCGGTCCGACATCGACAGGAGCTCGTTCATCTCCGACGAGACCACCAGCACTGCTTTGCCTGCTGCCGCCAGATCGTCGATGATGCGGTAGATCTCGGCCTTCGCACCAACGTCGACGCCGCGCGTCGGCTCGTCGAGCAGGATGATCTCGGGTTCCACGACCAGGGCTTTGGCAAGTAGCACCTTCTGTTGGTTGCCGCCTGACAGGGACAGCACCGGGGCCTTCAGGCTGCTGCTCCGGATGGCGAACAGCGCGCGGAACCGCTCGGCGATCTCCCGCTCCCGCCGGCGCGACACGAAGCCGAAACGCGAGATGCGGTCGAGGCCACTGAAGGCGATGTTCCAGTCGATCGCATAATCCAGGACCAAGCCCTGCGAGCGCCGCTCCTCCGGCACGTAGATGATGCCGCGGTCGATGGCGGTGCTCGAATTGGGAATGGTGATGGGCCGCCCGGCGATGAGGATGCCGCCCTCCGTGGCGGGCGCAATACCGAAGATCGCCTGGGCGACCTCCGACCGGCCGGCGCCGATCAGGCCCGACATGCCGACGATCTCGCCGCGTCGCAGCGTGAAGGAGATGTCCCGGAACGTGCCGGTCCGTCCCAAGCTGCGCAACTCCAGCAGCGCCTCGCCGGCCGGGTGGCGGGTGCGGTGGAACAGCTTGCTGAGTGGGCGGCCGACCATCATCTGGATCAGCCGCGCTATGTCGAGGTCGCTGGTCGGGCCGATATGGATCCGCTCGCCGTCCCGCATCACCGTGATCCGGTCGGCGATCTGGAAGACCTCGTCGAGCCGGTGCGAGATGTAGACTATAGCGACCCCGCGCCGGGTCAGTTCGCCGACGATGCCGAACAGCTGCTGGGCTTCCCGCTCGGTAAGGGCGGCGGTGGGCTCGTCGAGGATGACGACCTGGGCGTCGTGCATCAGGGCGCGCGCGATCTCCACCATCTGGGCGTTGGCGCCCGACAGCGAGCGCACGGCGGCATCGATGTCGAAGGTGGCGTTGAGCCTCTTGAAGGCCGCGGCGGCCTGGCGACGCATCTTGGCCCAGTCGAAGGCACCCAAACGGGTGCGTGGGCGTGTCCGGCCGACGAACAGGTTCTCGACGACGGAGAGATCGGGGAAGAGATCGAGTTCCTGCGGCACCATCGCGATGCCCGCCGCCTCTGCGACGCGCGGTGACGTCAGCGAAACGATCCGGCCCGCGACTTCCACATGGCCTTCGTCGGGCAGGTGGATGCCGTGCAGCATCTTCATCAGGGTGCTTTTGCCGGCGCCGTTCTCGCCCAGAACCGCGTGGACCTCGCCGGCCTTGATCTCAAGGTCGACGTTGCGGCACGCCCAGATGCCGCCGAACCGCTTCCCGGCTCCGACGAGACGGCAGGCGATCGGGCCGGTCGTGTCTGCCGAAGGCACAGCGTCGCGATCCTGTTCGGCGGTCACCGGCATCTTCGCTCCCTCGGCACGCTTGGCTGCCCGTCTATCGCGGACCATTCGGCATCAATAAAGGGCAGATCTCGGCCGATTGTCAAACAATCTTATTTGACATCTTTGGGGGTCGAACGTATCGGTTCTGGACAAGGGGGAATGCCGATGCACACCGAGAAGCTCAGGGAGCTGAGTGGTCCGGGAGATCGTGGGATCCGGACGACGTGGCTGCACAGCGCCTCGCCGCTCTCCGGCGAAATGATCGCGCGGGTCGGCTGGGACTGCCTCGTCGCCGACATGCAGCACAGCATGACGGGCTTCGGCGAGATGGTCAGGCTGCTGCAGGTTACGACCAACCTCGGTGCGACCGTGCTCGTGCGCCCACCCGCGCTCGATCCCGCGCTGATCGGGCGTCTGCTCGACGCAGGTGCCAGCGGGATCATCTGCCCAATGGTGAGTTCGGTGGCGGACGCGCAGCTACTCGTCTCGGCCTGCCGCTATGCACCGCTCGGGAAGCGAAGCATCGGTCCGATCCGCGCGCGGCTCCTGTTCGGCGACGACTACGTCGGCAAGGCCAACGGAGGCGTGCTTGCCATCGCCATGATCGAGACCTCCGGCGGACTGGACGAACTCGATGCTATCTCCGGGGTGCCCGGAATCGACGGCCTGTTCGCCGGGCCGAGCGACATTGCCTCCAGCCTCGGCCGGGTGCCGCGCATGGACACGGACGACACTGTCGTGGTCGAGGCCCTGGGCCGCATCGCCAAGAGCGCGGTCGCTGCCGGCATCGTGGCGGGCCTGGCCTGCGAGACCTCGGCCTACGCCAAGCGGATGCACGCCGTCGGCTACCGCCTGTTCGTCACCGGTTCCGACCTGCGCATCATGACGGCGGCCTCCAGGGCCCTGCTGGCCGAGTTCGAGGAATGAGGCCAGGGCCGGACTCCTCCCTGTCGAGCTCCGGCCAGGAGATCTTCGAAGCCCTGCGCGACGACATCGTGTTCGGACGACTCAATCCCCGCGAGCGTCTGGTGGAGGCGGATCTCGTGATGCGGTTCCGCTTGCACCGGGCGGCGGTGCGAGAGGCCCTCGCGGCCCTAGAACAGGCAGGGCTGGTGGACCGGCAGCGCAACAAGGGGGCCTCGGTCCGCGACCTCCAGCCCGAGCACGTCGAGCAGCTCTACGCGGTGCGCATGTTGCTCGAGACCGCGGCCGTCGGTACCATGCCGCTGCCGGTCGATCCCGACGCCCTGGAGTTGCTCGTCGCCATTCAGCGGGACCACCAGAGGGCCGTGGCCGACAACGACCTGCGACGCATCTTCGATCATAACAACCGCTTCCACCGGCATCTCTACACTCAATCGGGCAACCCGGTGCTGGTCGAGATGATCGAGCAATGCGCCACCCGCGCCCTGACGGTGCGCTTCCACCCCTACATGGACCGATCCTTCCTCGACAGGGTCTGCAACGACCATTGGGCGATGATCGAAGCCTGCCAGCAATGCGACCGCGCACGGCTCGACGCCCTGGTGCGGGAGCATCTGCCGCTGGCCAAGGACCGCTATCTCGACACCTACGACGAGCTTCTGGTGCAGGGCGGGGTTCTCGCCCGGCGCGCATGAACCTGTTCCGTCGCTTCAGAAGCCAAATGCGCCGTAGTGGCGGGAGGACCCATGAGCAAGCTTTTCGACGCGGCCAAAAACATCGAGTTCGTCGGCCGCACCAACCAGGCCGGCCGTGCTGACGGGATCCAGTGCATGATCCACAAGGGTCACGCCTTCGTCAGCCATGTCTTCAGCGGCGGCGTCAGCGTCATCGACGTGCGTGATCCCCGCAACCCCACGCCGGTGAACTTCCTGCCGACCCATAAGCGCTCGTGGTCAGTGCATATTCAGACGGCCAACGACGTCCTGCTTGTGGTCGAGGAGTTCAATTTCTATTCCGTTTACGTGAAAGAGACCGAGTATTACGGCCATTCGATCGAGGGCGTGCATTCGAGCAAGTTCGGCACCCGCGGCGAGGACTACACGGCCGGCATGCGGGTCTACGACATCTCCGACCCGGCCCGTCCCCGCGCGATCGGCTTCATGGAGGTGGAGGGCCTCGGCCTGCACCGCATTTGGTGGGTGGGCGACCGCTACGCCTACGCTTCCGCCCTGCTCGACGGCTACACCGACCACGTGTTCATCGTGATTGACATGCAGGATCCCACGCGGCCGCGCGAAGTCGGCCGCTGGGCGCTCCCGGGCATGTGGGCCGCGGGTGGCGAGATACTGACCATGTCGGGCCGCGTGGCGCTGCACCACGCCGTGATTGCGGGCGACACGGCCTACGCCTCCTGGCGGGACGGCGGCCTGACCCTCCTCGACATCGCGGACAAGACCGCGCCGAAGCTGATCTCGCACACCAACTGGTCGCCCCCTTTCGCCGGCGGCACGCACAGCGCCCTGCCGCTCGTCGATCGGGGCCTCTGCATCGTGGCGGACGAGGCGGTGCTCGACATCGACCAGGAACCGATGAAGTATACCTGGGTGGTCGACATCCGGGCGCCGCAGAACCCGATCACGATCGCCACATTCCCTACACCGTCCGATCAGGACTATGTCGCCAAGGGCGGGCACTTCGGACCTCATAACTTGCATGAGAATAGGCCTGGCACGTTGCAGAGTTCCGACGTCGTCTTCGCGACCTATCAGAACGCCGGAGTGCGGGTGTTCGACATCCGCAACCAGTTCCAGCCGCTGGAAATCGGCTACTTCGTGCCGAGCGAGCCCGAGCAGTGGCTCGATACACGGCCTGATCGGCACCGCGTCATCCACACCTGCGACGTCAACGTCCAGGCGGATGGGTTGATGTACATCACCGACTACAATGCTGGCCTCTATGTCTTGCAGTGGAAAGGAACCTGAGGCCGCCCATGCTGCTCGGCTGCCTCGCCGACAGTCCCTCTGGCACCAGCGAGCGATCCCGAGAATGTCGCGGCTTGTAAGTGTCCCGATGCCGTGCGCGTCGGCGCTGCATCGCGAAACGGGCACTGTTGCGCTCGGTCAACTGCGCGGCCACTTCGATCAGCGCGCATTGCGCCGATCACCGACTCATGAGCGATGGGCGGCGCAAGTGGACGCCGGGGTGAGTTTAAGCTGTAATCGATAGTGACAACTGACAGCCTGCCCCGAGTAAGCCCAGCCGCAAACGATCCCGACTCCACACTGTGGCCAGTGCTCGTTGGACCACAGGGGATGTCAGGACAGCATCTGTTCGAGCACCGAAGCCGCATCGCCAATGTCGGCCTGTACAGCCAGCGCGGCATCGTCGCCGTTGCGAGCCGTCAGAGCTGCGACCAAGGCCCGATGATAGCGGTTCGAGACCACGAACGTTCCACGTTCCTGCAACAGGTTGAAGTACGGGCTGATCTGCAGCCAGAGGTTCTCGATGATGCCCAGCATCGCGTCCGACCCGCCGGCTTGGTAAATTGTGAAATGAAACTCGCGGTTGGCACGCAGATAGACCTTCCGGGCTTGCCGGTCGGGCTTGATGTTGTCCATCTCAACGATCAGCGCATGGAGCCGGCCCAGGAGATCCGGATCCATGTTGGGCACCGCCCAGGTGACCGCGAGTGCCTCGATCGCGAGGCGTGTGCGGGTGAGGTCGGCCAAGCGATCGCGAGTGAGCGGCGGGATCCCGAGGCTCCGCCCGGCCACGACCGTCAGAGCACGTTCGGCGGTGAGGCGCAGGATGGCCTCGCGCACCGGCATCGCGCTCACGCCGAAGGCGTCGGCGAGCCACTGGATCGTGATGGACTGCCCGGGCGCGAGTTCCCCGTTCAGGATCAATTCCCGGGCCTGCCGGTAGACATCGTCCTGCATGGTACCGCGGTGGACCCGGACCACCGACAGGGGCGCTTGCGGACGGGCTCTGGCCCCGCTCATGTCTTCCGCCTCCAAAACACACCCTGAACGGCCCAGCTCCGTTTTCGATCCGTCAGGAGACTACCGGGCGGTTGCGAACGGCGATCTTTGATATATGATCAAAACCGCTGTGAGAAGTTGCCTCATCAAGGGGCCGACGCCGCGCCGCACAATGGCGCGAACTTGGGGGGAGACGATCATGAGGACGTGGAAACGGATGTCCGCCGCGTTGGGCACGTGCCTGCTGGCAGCTGGTCTGCTCAGCCAGGTCGCTGCGGCGAAGGACAAATACAAGATCTATCTGTCGATGAGCTACATCGGCAATGATTGGCAGGGCGAGGCCGCCAACATGGTCAAGGCCATGGCGGCCAGCAAAGACATGGCCGACAAGGTGGACCTGCAGGTCCAGGTGTCCGGGCCAAACGCACAGCGTCAGATCCAGCAGATCAACGCGATGGTCCAGGCCGGCGCGAAGGCCATCGTAGTCTATCCGATCTCGCCGACGGCGCTGAACGGCGCGGTCAAGAACGCGTGCGACAAGGGCGTGGTCGTGATCGCCTACGATGGCGAGATCTCCGAACCTTGCGCCTACAACGTCACCATCGACCAGCTCGAAGCCGGCCGCGTGACGGCCGAATGGCTGGCCAAGAAACTGAACGGCAAAGGCAACATCGTGGCCATCACGGGTGTGCCCGGCACATCGGTCGACACGCTGCGGACCAAGGCCGCCAAGGACGTCTTCGCCAAATACCCCAATATCAAGATCATCAACGAGGCGGTCGGCATGTGGAGCCAAGCTGTAGCCCGCACGGAGCTTTCCAAGATCCTGGCCACCCGCAAGTGGGACGAGATCGATGGCCTGTGGATGCAGGTCGGCTGTTACACGGCCAACACGATGGAACTCGAGGCAGGTATCGCGCGCGACAAGCTGAAGCCCTGCGCCGGCGAGGGTTCGAACGGCGGCCGCATTCAGATGCTTCCCGTCGGCACCGAGGTGGAAGGCGCCAACGCGACATACATTCCAATGGGCGCGCCCCGTATCTCCTATGCGTCACCGCCCTATTCAGGTGGTCTGGCGTTGAAGCTCGCGGTCCAGAAGCTGGATGGCAAAGATATCCCCAAGCATACGACCCTGCCGCTGCCCCTCGTTACCAACGAGACCATCAAGCTGTGCCAGGAGGGGACCTGGGCCGAGATGAAGGAGGGCTGCAACGCCTTCAAGCCGTCGCTTGTGTCCAACCCGGGCTGGTTCGCATCGATCTTCTCGGCAGACACTCCGGAAATCGGACTACCGGCCGCCCTGGTCGGCCAGCCGGAAATGTGATGGCGTAGGCAGGCGCGCCGCGCTCTCCGGCATGCGCCCACCCGGTCTCTCATTGCCCGGTGCCGCAGTGACCGGGTTACGCAGCCGGAGCTATTTGTCGTGACCTTCGCCTTGCAGGACCAGCGCTCGGACACGCCCATTCCGGCGCTTCCCACCATCGCAATCGCTGCCCGCAGCATCCGCAAGGTGTTCGGGGCGACGGTCGCGGTCAACGACGTGTCCTTCGACATCCATGCCGGCGAGACACACGCGCTGCTTGGCGAGAACGGCGCGGGCAAATCGACGCTGGTCAAGCTGCTGTCGGGCTTGATCCTGCCTACCACCGGGGGCTTCGCCGTGTTCGGCGAGGCGGCCTTGCTCCATGCGCCGCGCGCCGCGCATGCGCATGGCATCCAGACGGCATTCCAGGAACTCACACTGGTGAGAGACCTGACGGTGCTGGACAACATGCTGCTGCCCTATCCGCCCACGCGCTTCGGCCAGATCCGCCGGGTGCAGGCGCGGCGGATGGTCCGGGACCACCTCGATACGATCGGCCTGTCGGCGGTTGATCTCGACGCGGATCTGCGCGACCTCGATCTCAACGAGCGCCAGAAGATCGAGATCGCGCGGGCGTTGTTCCGATGCCCGAAGATACTCCTCCTCGACGAGCCGACCTCGACTCTGTCCGGCCGCGACATCGACTGGCTCGGCGGCCTGATAGCGGGGCTGAAGCGCGACGGCATCACTGTCGTGTTCATCTCCCACCGCATGCGGGAAGTGCGGGCCTTCTGCGATCGCGTGACCGTACTGCGCAACGGTAAGCACATGGCCACCGAACGGCTTGCCGACGTCGCCGACGAGGACCTGATCGGCATGATCGCCGGCAAGGAACTCGGCCAGTCCTTCCCCCCGAAGCTGCCCATCCCGTCTGTGGCCGGCGAGCCGGTGCTGGCCGCCGTCGGCTTGGCGACGGACAAGCGCCTGCATGACGTATCCTTCGAACTGCGGGCCGGCGAGATCCTCGGCATCGCGGGCCTGCAGGGCATGGGTCAGCTCGAACTCTTCTCGGCCCTGTTCGGCATGGAGATGAGCCGCGGCGTCATCAAGATCGACGGCCAGCCGGTGACCCTCACCTCGCCGCGCGACGCCGTGGATGCGCGCATCGGCATCAGCCTCGTGCCTGAGGACCGCAAGACCGAGGCGCTCTTCCTGAAACTCGACGGGCAGCGCAACGTCTCGCTGCCGGTGGTCGAGCGCTACGCCCGGGCTGCCCTCATCGACGAAGACCGCGAGGAGGCCGTCGTCGCCCGCATGCTGGGCCGTCTCAACGTTCAGATGCGGGCGCTGTGGACGCCCGTGAAGGCTTTTTCGGGCGGCAACCAGCAGAAGATCGCCATCGCCAAATGGCTGTTCGCGGAAAGCCGCATCCTGCTGCTGTTCGACCCCACGCGCGGCATCGACATCGGCACCAAGCACGAGATCTACGCTCTCATCCAGGAATATGCGGCGGCCGGCGGCGCGGTGCTGTTCCATTCGACCGAGATCGCCGAACTCGACCACCTCGCCCACCGGGTGCTCGTCCTCTATCAGGGCCGGATCGCCGCCGACCTCATGGGCACCGCCATCTCGGAAGACGGCATGCTGCGGGCCATGCTCGGCAGCGGCCCCAAGGTCCTGGAGTTGCAATGAGCGCCACCCTGGCCGACCCCGGAGGCAGCGCGGTCCGTCCCCGGCGCGCGCGCGTGCGCCTGTCCCGCTATCGCGGGCCGCTCATTGCCGTCGCGGCACTGCTGATTTGCCTTGCGCTGATCCGCCTCGTGAGCGGGTCGCTCGGCTACTATGAAGTTTCCAACATGGTCACGGGGGGCGCGACGCTCGCGATCGCAGCCATCGGTCAGACCATCGTGGTGCTGTCGGGCGGGTTCGACCTGTCGGCCGCCGCCGTCATTTCGCTGGTCAACGTCTCGCTCGCGAGCCACATGCGGGACGACCCGTCGAGCATCGCGCTCTGGGCCGGGGGCGGTATCGCGATTGGCGCGGCGGCGGGCGCCTTCAACGGCTTCTTCATCGCGGTGCTGCGCCTGCAGCCGATCGTCGTGACCCTTGCTACCATGTTCATCCTGCAGGGCCTCACCCTGCTGGTCATGGACAAGCCCGGTGGACAGATTCCGGCGAGCTTCAGCCAGCTCTTCGTGTCGGACGCCATCCCCGGCCTGCTGCCGCCGACGGAGAGCGAGATTGACGTACACATGGCCTACGGGCTA
>CAXUCF010000046.1:17346-22729 GCA_964249275.1 uncultured Lichenihabitans sp. | reverse complement strand
GATCTCGCCTTCCTGGGGCTTCTCCTTGGCGGTGTCCGGGATGATGATGCCGCCCTTGGTCTTCTCTTCGCCTTCGAGGCGCTTGACGACCACGCGGTCGTGCAGGGGACGGAATTTCATTGCGACCTTCCTGTTGGTGAAGTCCGGGCCACCGTGCGGGACGGCCATCCACCGGACCTGAGTTTGGCGCGCCTGCTAGCACTGACCTCGAAGGAGTGCCAGACGCGGCGCTGACTTAGGCTGGGGTGCCGGCAGTGTCAATCCCACAAGGTCCATCGGTTGTGGGCGAAGCCGGTCCGAGGATGCGCGCCGCCCGACCTGGACAGCGCCATTGCTCGAAGCCGACGTCATTGTTCTCGTGCTGTCCCGGGTCTATCTGCTCGGCAGCCGGGCAGGATCGCGCAGCCGTGGTCGTAACCCGCGACAATGAGCTTCCGCCCGTGGGCTGCGGTGGGCCGGTCGGCTTCCCGGTGTGAGACGTCGATGAGCTTCTTAGCCGAGATTTTCGGGACGAACTCCGGCTTGAGCTGGTGGCAGGAATGCGCGCGGGCCGTGGTCATCCTTGTCTACGGCCTCGCTCTGGTCCGCGTTGCCGGCCGGCGCGTGTTCGGCAAATGGTCGGCGCTCGACATCGTCGTGTCCATCATCGTCGGATCCAATCTGAGCCGAGCCCTGACCGGGAACGCTTCCATGATGGGCACGCTGCTCGCGACCACGTTGCTGATGCTGCTGCACTGGATCCTGGCCCAGCTGGCGGCCCGGTCGCCCCGGGTTTCGGAGCTTCTCGAAGGAGCTCAGATCGTGCTGGTGCGCGACGGGAAGGCCGACCCGGCGCGTCTGAGGAAGCAATCGATCAGCCAGGCCGACCTGAACGAAGCCTTGCGGCAGCAGAGCCTCGAACATGTCGGGCATGCTCGCCTGATCTCGCTCGAGCCCAGCGGCAAGATCACGGTGCTGAAGGCCGATTAGCGCTATGCACGCAAGCGTGCGGCCGTGAAGTCGCTCATCCGCCACGGAGCCGGGCCGATCTTCGTGCCGGCCGAACCCGGCCCACCGGCCGGCCGCATGAGCGGCTATGGTCGGAGCGCGAAAGCTGATACTGGGGCGGCCTGAAGTCAGGCCCGGAGCCGCACCTGCCTCGTTCTACGCTCCATCACGTCGCGAACTGCGTCGCGCCGTCTTGCAGGAACCGCGACCCGTGCTGAAGCGTGCCGATCGCGGCCGCCCTGCCCTGCTGCCGCTTCATCTGCCGCACCCCTCGGTCAGCCGGCTCAGCCTCGTGCTGGGGGCCTTCGGCCTCGCCTTCATCCTCGGCGCATCCGGCTTCATCGCGCTCCACGAGCGCGAGGTGCTGTTCCGGGAAGCCCGCGATGGTGCTCAGGGCGCGGCCTTCTCGCTGTCCGACCATGCGGCGCGGCTCTTCGAGGTTGCGGATCTCGCGTTGCGCACGACCATGCTGGCGATCGGCAGCGACGATTGGGCCACGATCGAGGCTTCGCGGCCGCACTGGGCCGAGATGCGGGTCATCGCGCAGGCCCTGCCCTACGTGGGCGACCTCTGGCTCAACGACGCGACCGGACGGCTGCGGCTGACCTCGGCGGCGTTTCCCACCCCGGCATCCAATGTCGCCGATCGCCCCGCCTTCGCGGCGGTTCGGGACGGCGACACAGGGCTCGTGATCGGCGATCCGCTTCTGGGCCGCGTCACCGCCGTCCCCACCTTTCTGATCGCGCGACGACTGGAAGAGGCAGGGGGCCAGTTCAAGGGCATGGTGTCGGCCACGGCCGACCTCGACTATTTCAGGACATACTGGCACCGGATCGGCCTGCCGAACGGGGAGGAGGTCGCGATCGTGCGGCCATCCAACGGCCGCATGCTGGTCCGCTCGTCGGACCGCGATCCCGACCTGCTCGGCTCCGACGCGGCCCTGCAAGCCGCGATCGCGACCTCCGCGGCGACCACTTCCGTAGCAGCCACCTCCATGGCGGCCACCTCCGCGGTGGCAGGCCGCTACGAGCCGGCGCCGCACAGGTCGGGCTACTACCATCAGGTCGGCAACCTGGCGCTCTACCTCACGGTGTCGTTCCGCGACGACATGGTCGAGCAGGACTGGCGGTCCTGGCTGTGGACCTTCCTCCTGTTTCCGATCTCGGCCATCGTGGCGCTGGGTGCCATCACGGCGCTGGCCCGACGCCAGAGCCGTGTCGAGGCCCTGGCGAGCCGGGAGGTGTTTCGGGCCAGGGCGCAGCTCGCGACGGCGAATTGGCAACTCGAGCAGCGCGTGGCCGAGCGCACGGCGGACCTCAAGGAGAGCAACGCCGAAATCCAGCGCTTCGCCTATATCGTGAGCCACGACCTCAGGGCGCCGCTCGTCAACATCATGGGCTTCACGTCCGAACTGCAGCGGCTCCGCGCCGATGTTTTCCGCGAACCCGAAGCCGATGCTTCGGCATCGCCGCGCCGGGATTTCGACGAGGCGCTCGGCTTCATCAAGTCCTCGATCGACAAGATGGACCGGCTCATCAAGGCCATCCTGCTCCTGGCCCGCCAGGGCAGCCGGGTGTTCGACCCCGA
Source organism: uncultured Lichenihabitans sp. (assembly GCA_964249275.1). Lineage (GTDB taxonomy): Bacteria > Pseudomonadota > Alphaproteobacteria > Rhizobiales > Beijerinckiaceae > Lichenihabitans. The sequence goes on along the minus strand of CAXUCF010000046.1, from coordinate 20,155 downwards.
GCCGGTCGATACCGAGATCCTGATGCGCTCGATAGCCGACGGCGTCGCTCACCGGGTGCAGTCCGCCGGCGCCGTCATCACGATCGGGCCGCTGCCCCGGCTCGTGATCGACCGGATCGCGGCCGAGCAGGTCTTCTCGAACCTCGTCGACAATGCGGTCAAATATCTGCGGCCCGGCGTGCCCGGCGAGATCCTGGTCTCGGCGATGGTCGAGGAGAACCGGGCCGTGTTCCGTGTGGCCGACAACGGACGCGGCATCGACCCTCGCGACCACGCCCGCGTGTTCGAACTGTTCCGGCGCTCCGGCCAGCAGAACCAGCCCGGCGACGGGATCGGTCTTGCCCACGTGAGGACGCTCGTGCGCCAGCTCGGCGGCACCATCTCGCTCGAGTCCACCCTCGGCCAGGGGAGCACCTTCACCGTGGTGCTGCCGCTCGCACCCCACGGAGCAGCACCATGATGGCGCTCACCCAGGCCATGACCATCCTTATGATCGAGGACGACGACGGTCACGCCCGGCTCATCGAGAAGAACATCCGGCGGGCCGGTGTGGGCAATGCCATCGTGCACCTGCGCGACGGCACCACCGCGAACGAGTTCCTGTTCGGACCGGAGGCGGGCGGCAGACGCGGCGAGCACATGCCGCTCATGATCCTGCTCGACCTCAACCTGCCCGACATGAGCGGCGCCGACATCCTGAGGCGCGTGAAGAGCGACGAAGCACTGCGGCGCGCCCCGGTGATCGTGCTGACCACCACGGACGACAAGGCCGAGATCGACCGCTGCTACGATCTCGGCTGCAACGTTTACATTACGAAGCCCCTCATCTATCAGAACTTTGCCGAAGCGATCCGGCAATTGGGGCTGTTCCTGTCCGTGATGCAGATTCCCGAGCAGGTCACGTGACGGGCCACAGCCTGCTCTACATCGACGACGACCCTGGCCTCGGGCGCTTCGTACAGCGCCAGCTCGGACGCCTCGGCCACCGTGTCGAGGTCGTGGCGGACGGCGACGTCGGGCTGGCCCGCGTGGCCGAAGGCGGTTTCGACGCGGTCGCGCTCGACCATCACATGCCGGGGCGCGACGGGCTCGACGTTCTCGACGCCATCCGGGCCCTGCCCAATCCACCGCCCGTGATCTTCGTCACGGGCACCAGCGAGAGCCGCGTCGCGGTCGCGGCGCTCAAGGCGGGCGCCACCGATTACGTCGTCAAGGATGTCGGCGGGGAATTCGTGGAACTGCTCGAAGCCGCGATCCGGTCCTCGGTCGCGAGCGTCAGCCTCAGGCGGGAGAAGGAGGCGGCGGACCGCGCCATCGTCGAGGCGCGCGATCGCTTCGAGGCTCTGGCGGCGGAGCGCCAGGTGCTGATGCGCGAGGTCAACCACCGGGTCGGCAACAGCCTGCAGCTGGTGGCGGCCTTCCTGCACCTCCAGGCCAATGGTTCGGCGGTCGCCGAGACGCGGGAGGCCCTGCTCGATGCCAACCGTCGCGTGCTGGCCATCGCCCAGGTGCACCGCCGGCTCTATACGTCCGACGATGTCAAGACCGTGGCGCTCGACGCCTATCTGGCGGGCCTCGTCGACGACCTGCGCGAATCCAACGACGCCGAGGGCATCGCCGACTTCATGTCGCTCGAAGCCGTGCCGGTGACGATCGACGCCGACAGCGCCGTGACGATCGGCGTGATCGTCACTGAACTCGTCATCAATGCGCTCAAATACGCCTATCCGGGTGGCAGCGGGCCGGTGCGGGTCAAGCTCGAGACGGATGGCGGCGCCTGGCGCTACCGTCTGGTCGTCGAGGATGACGGGGTCGGCAAGGCCGACACCCTCGGCCGGCCCGAACGCGCCCAAGTGTCCGGTGGGATCGGCCGCACCATCATCAAGGCCATGGCGTCGAAGCTCGGCGCCACCGTCCATTACGACGGTGATGCGATCGGAACCCGGGCCGTCATGAGCTTTGCGGTCACGGCGCCGCAGTTCTCGCGCCCGCCGGGCAGCGCGGCCGCCTGAGCCACGGAAGTGCATGAGGCGACGGTATTTCCACGATGTTAAATCTGTCCTCAGCATTGTCATGATGTTCTGCGACGCGGCACTGGGCGGCCTCCCGCATCGGTGGCGAGTGTCGGTCGGGTTGGAGTTCGGACATGGCGGGCGGCTGCACTGAGGGGATCGACACGGGTTTCGTGTCGCTTGGCTATGCCAAGGTCGCGGTTCTCGGCGTGGTCCAAGGCCTGACCGAGTTGATGCCCATCTCGTCGACCGCCCACATGCGGATCGTGCCGTCACTGCTCGGCTGGCAGGATCCGGGATCGGCTTTCTCGGCCGCCATGCAACTGGCGGCCCTGGCGGCCGTGGTGAGCTATTTCTGGCGCGACATCAGCAGCATCGGCGGGGGCGCGGTACGGGCCGCGCTGAACGGCCGATACGGCGCCTGGGACGTCCGCTTCGTGATCTGGGTGATGCTGGCCACGGTGCCGATCGCGATTGCGGGGCTCCTCCTGTCGTCGCGGCTCAATGCCTGCGGCTCCCCCCTGCGCGGTCTGCAGGTGGTGGGCGCGTCCTGCGTCGCGATGGCGGCGCTGCTGGCCATCGCGGAACTCTACTGCCGCCACCGCCGCGTGCTGGGCGACATGACGCTGATGGACGCCATGGTGGTGGGCATCGCCCAGGTCGGCGCCCTGATCCCCGGGGTGTCGCGCTCGGGCTCGACCCTCACGGCCGCTTTGTTCCTCGACCTGAAACGCGACGAGGCGGCCCGCTTCTCCTTCCTGCTCGGCATCCCGGCCATCGCGCTCGCCGGCCTGAAG
>CAXUCF010000046.1:290-17336 GCA_964249275.1 uncultured Lichenihabitans sp. | reverse complement strand
GCTCTACACACTCTACAAGGCGCATCTCGACGCCGCGGGCTGGTCGATCCTGGCGGTCGGCCTCGTGGTGGGCTCGATCTCGGCTTTCGTGGCGATCGCGTTGCTGATGCGCATCCTGGAGCGGTTTTCGACCTGGCCTTTCGTGATCTACCGTGTCGTCATCGGCCTGGTGATCCTCTACGGCGCCGCCACGGGCTGGCTGGCCTGAGAGATCGCGCGCCTCCGCCGCGCGAGGGAGGTCCGGTGTCGGCGGGCGGCGGGGCCGCCATCGACCGATGCGATCCTGCCCCGCCTGGCCCGCAGGCCGATATCAAAGCAGTCCGAGGCCGCGGATGGCCCGCCTCGTCACCCCGCGGCGCGCATCGCTGCCTCGCCAAGCAGCACCGCGTCGAGCTTGCCGAGTTCGAGCGGCTTCGTGGTGACGGCATCCATGCCGGCCGCGAGGCAGCGGTCATGGTCCTCCTTGAACGCATGCGCCGTCAGGGCCACGATCCGCACCGGCGGCTTGTCTTCGGCAGCCTCGGCGTGACGAAGGCGCCGGGTCGCCTCGAGGCCGTCGAGGATCGGCATGGAGACGTCCATCAGGATGGTGTCGAAGCGTGGAGTCTCGCCCCGCATGGCGGCGAGCGCCAGGCTTAGGGCCGACTGGCCGTCCGAGGCATGCACCACCTGGGCGCCGAGCCGCCCCAGGAAGTTCATCGCCACCAGCGTGTTGATCTCGTTGTCCTCGGCCAGCAGGACCCGGAAGGAGCCGCAGTCATGGGGCGGATGCCGCGCTGGCGACAGGCGCGGCGCGCTCGCCGGAGGCGCCCCGGCGAGCCGCGCCAGCAGCGAGGCGGCCCGCACCGGCTTCACCAGCCAGCCCTCGTAGCCCGCCACCAGCTTCTGGCCGAAGGCGCGCCGCTCGTAGGGCGAGAACAGCAGGAAGGAACGCCCGACGCCTGCCATGCGGGCCGCCTCGGCCAGGCGCTCGGCCGCCGCTTCGCCGAGCGCGCAGTCCACCAGGACCAGGGTCGGCACGTTGCGGCCCTTGAGCCAGGTCAAGGCCCGGTCGACCCGGTCCACCACCACGACGTTGGCGCCGTGGCGTTCCAGCAGAGCCGCCAGATAGGGCCCCTGGAAGGCCGACCGCGCGGCGATCAGCACGGTTTCGCCCGCCAAGTCGGGCCGCACCGCGGGGGCGGAGGCGCGGCCGGGCGGCAGCGCGACATCGAACCCGAACACGGAACCGCCGCCGGCACGGTCCTCGAGACCGAGGCTGCCCCCCATGAGGGCGACGATGCGGCGCGAGATGGCAAGGCCGAGCCCGGTGCCGCCGTGCTGGCGCGTCGTGGTGCCGTCGGCCTGCTCGAAATCCTCGAAGATCGCTTCGCGTCGCTCGGCGCGTACGCCGGGGCCGGTGTCCGATACGGCAAAGCGCAGGCACGGGCCGGGCACCGTCTCGACTGAAACGCCGACGCCGCCCTCGGCCGTGAACTTGACGGCATTGCCGGCGAGATTGGTGAGCACCTGGCGCAGCCGCACCGGGTCGCCCACCACGATGGCCGGGAGGTCGGGCGCCAGATAGGCCGCGATCTCGAGCCCCTTGTCCTGGGCGCGGGGCGCCAGAAGTTCGACCACGCCTTCGACCAGGGCCGCGAGGTCGAAGGGCTCGGCCGCGAGTTCGAGCTTGCCGGCCTCGATGCGGGAAAAGTCGAGGATCTCGTCGATCAGGGTGGCGAGAGCCCGGCCCGAGGTCCTCACGGCCTCGACATAGGCCAGCTGTTCGCGGTCGAGCGGTGAGTCGGCCAGGAGTTCGGCCATGCCCAGGATGCCGTTCAGCGGCGTGCGGACCTCGTGGCTGACGTTGGCGAGGAAGCGCGATTTCGCCTCGCTGGCGGCCTCGGCCTTCTGGCGCCCCTCGACGGCGTCGCGCACTTCCCAGATCTCGTCGCCGAGCGTCTCGTGGCGGTCCCGCAGGCGCGTGAGGCGCCGCGCGAGCCGGCAACGGTCTGCCGCGGCGAGCCCGGCCAGCGCGAGGGATCCGCCACCGAGAATCCAGGACCAGTCGAGCATCGGGACCCTGCGGGCCTACGGCGGCCCCATCGCCCCCGCGCTTCGACCCTGCCGGACGGCTCTTGCCACGACTTTGCGCCGATGCCGGCGGATCCGGTATATTCCGGTTAAGGTTCGACCGCTCAAGAAGGTCGCGGGGCGCCGTCGCTCGGCTGCGCTTGCATTTTGCGGCGCGCCAGCGCTTGTGCGATGTCTTTTGCCGGCGTGTCCGCAGCAGCGTGACATGCGCCGGCCAGCGGGGAGCGGGGCATGCGGCGAGCCACCGTGGAGCGGAAGACCAACGAGACCGCAGTCAGGGTCGAACTCGACCTCGACGGAACCGGCGAGGCCGAAATCGCGACCGGGATCGGCTTCTTCGACCACATGCTCGAGCAGATCGCCCGCCACGCGCTGTTCGACCTCAAGGTCGCGGCCAAGGGCGACCTCCATATCGACCACCACCACACGGTCGAGGACACCGGGATCGCGCTCGGCCAGGCGCTGCGCGAGGCGCTCGGCGACAAGCGCGGCATCGTGCGCTATGCCGACTGCCATCTCGCCATGGACGAGGCCCTCACCCGCGTGGCGCTGGACTTCTCGGGCCGGCCCTTCCTGGTGTTCCGCACCCGGTTCTCGACCTCCAGGATCGGCACCTTCGATACGCAGCTGGTGCGCGAGTTCTTCCAGGCCCTGGCCATCAACACCGCCATGACGCTGCATGTCGAGACGCTCTACGGCGCCAACGACCATCACATCGCCGAGAGCTGCTTCAAGGGCGTGGCCCGGGCGCTGCGCCAGGCCGTGGCGCTCGACGACCGCACCCGCGACCGCATCCCCTCGACCAAGGGCTCGCTCTCGGGCTGAGCGCCACCATCCCGGGCCGGGACCGACCGGCAAACTCCACTTCTCCATCTCCGTCCGTTCCGGCTAAGCTCGGGCGCGAAGGAGCCCGACCATGTCCACCACCCTGCCCCGCCCGGCCTATGGCGACATGTTCGGCCCCACGACGGGCGACCGTCTGCGGCTCGCCGACACGGCGCTGGTGATCGAGATCGAGCGCGACTTCACGATCTACGGCGAGGAGGTGAAGTTCGGCGGCGGCAAGGTGATCCGCGACGGCATGGGGCAAGCGCAGACGAGCCGGGCGCAGGGCGCCCTCGACACCGTCATCACCAACGCGGTCGTGCTCGATCATTGGGGCATCGTGAAGGGCGACGTGGGCTTGAAGGACGGGCGCATCGTCGGGGTCGGGAAGGCCGGCAACCCGGAGATCCAGCCCGGCGTGACGCTGGTCATCGGCCCGGGCACCGAGGTGATCGCCGGCGAGGGCAAGATCCTGACCGCGGGCGGCTTCGACACCCACATCCACTTCATCTGCCCGCAGCAGATCGAGGAGGCGCTGATGAGCGGCATCACCTCGATGCTGGGCGGCGGCACGGGGCCCGCCACCGGCACCTTCGCCACCACCTGCACGCCCGGCCCCTGGCACATCGCCCGCATGATCGAGGCGGCCGACGCCTTCCCGATGAACCTCGGCTTCGCCGGCAAGGGCAATGCCTCGACGCCGGCCGGGCTCGTCGAGCAGGTCGAGGCCGGCGCCTGCGCGCTGAAGCTCCACGAGGACTGGGGCACGACGCCCGCGGCAATCGACAACTGCCTCTCGGTCGCCGACGACCACGACGTCCAGGTGATGATCCACTCGGACACGCTGAACGAATCGGGCTTCGTGGAAGACACGATCGCGGCCTTCAAGGGCCGCACCATCCATGCCTTCCACACCGAGGGGGCGGGCGGCGGCCACGCGCCCGACATCATGCGGGTGGCGGGGCTCGACAACGTGCTGCCCTCCTCCACCAACCCGACGCGGCCCTTCACGGTCAACACGCTCGACGAGCACTTGGACATGCTGATGGTGTGCCACCACCTCGACGGCGCCATCCCCGAGGACCTGGCCTTCGCGGAGTCGCGGATCAGGAAAGAGACCATCGCGGCCGAGGACATCCTGCACGACTTGGGCGCCCTCTCCATGATGTCGTCGGACAGCCAGGCGATGGGCCGGGTCGGCGAGGTCATCATCCGCACCTGGCAGACGGCCGACAAGATGAAGCGCCAGCGCGGGGCGTTGCCGGAGGAGCAAGGCGACAACGACAATGCGCGGGTCAAGCGCTACGTCGCCAAATACACGGTCAACCCTGCCATCGCCCACGGCGTATCGCGACACATCGGCTCGATCGAGCCCGGCAAGCTCGCCGACCTCGTGCTGTGGACCCCGGCCTTCTTCGGCGTGAAGCCCGCCCTCGTCATCAAGGGTGGCACCATCGCGGCCGCCCCCATGGGCGACCCCAACGCCTCGATCCCCATCCCGCAGCCGGTGCACTACCGGCCGATGTTCGGCGCCTATGGCGGCGCTTTGGCGGCGACCAGCATGACCTTCGTGTCGGGGACGTCGCTGGCCAAGGGCTTGCGCGACACGCTTCGCGTGTCGAAGCCGCTGGTGGCCGTCGAGGACACGCGCGGCGGCCTGCGCAAATCCAGCATGGTGCACAACGGCGCCACGCCGGATCTCCAGATCGACCCCGAGACCTATGCCGTGGTGGCGGACGGCGTGCTGCTGACCTGCCAGCCCGCCGACGTGCTGCCGATGGCGCAACGATACTTCTTGTTTTGAGGGCGGTCGTCTGCCCTTCTCCCGCCTGCGGGAGAAGGTGGCGCGGCGAAGCCGTGACGGATGAGGGTGCCCTGCCCTATCCGTCCAGCCGCTTGAGTTCGGCCTCGAAGGCGAAGCGCCATTGCGCGGCTTCGTCGTCGGGGAGCCACCGCACCATCTGGGGCACGATGGTGCGGTAGAGCCTGAGTTCGTTGCGATCCCAGGGCAGCACGTCGGCGGCGCGCGCCTCGGCCACGATGGCCTCGAGCCGCCCCCGCACCCGGTCGGGGTCGCCGCGGAACACGGCGGGCGGCGGCGGCTCCGCGCCGAAGAGGTCGGGCTGCGGATCGCCGAAGAGGTCGGGCTGATTGCCAGGCGTGCGGTGCCGTCGGCGCATCGTGCCATCCGTGCTTGAGACAAGCCGCAGCATGCCTCACGCAAAGGCACGTGGCGAGGACTGCAGCTGCTTTGTACCACAACCCGCATATCCCATTAGGTCGATTGTAGACAGTGCGTCTGTTTTCGCCGACACGTTGGTGAACGGACGTAAGGTCGAGGGCGGCGTTGGCAGACAAGCTGGTCGGTGCAGTTGAGACATACTTTACTTCGATCCGCGACGTGCATCGGCTTGCAGCCGGGACGAAAGAGCGGTCGTTTTACCCCGCCTTTGCGGAACTTCTGAACGGGATAGGGCAGGATCTGAAGCCCAACGTCCTGTGCCTGTCCGATCTCGGCAACACCGGCGCGGGCCATCCCGACTTCGGCCTCTTCGCAGCTGGCCAACTACAGAAGGGCGAGCCGCGGCGCGGGCAGGTGCCTGAGCGCGGCGTCATCGAGATGAAAGGCGTTGCCGAGGACGCCTGGTTCACGGCCGCGGGCGATCAGGTCAGTAAATATTTCGGCGCGTATCGTTGGTTATCGTCACCAACCTGCGCGCCTTCCTCATCGTCGGTGAGGGGCCGGACGGCCGCGCCGTGAGGCTTGAGACGTTCCGACTCGCGACCGACCCCAGCGCTTTCTGGGACATCGTCTCGACGCCTCGAAAATCGGCCGAGCGCGTGGGGCGGGCTTTCGGGGAGTTCGTCAAGCGGGCGATGACACAGTCGGTCGCGCTGCGCGAACCCAAGAATGTGGCGTGGTTCCTCGCCTCCTATGCGCGCGATGCCCTGCAAAGAGTGGAGGCCGTGGGCAGCCTGCCGGCACTCGCCAACCTGCGTTCATCGCTCGAGGAGGCACTGGGGGTCACATTCGAGGCCGAGCGCGGCGACCACTTCTTCCGTTCGACCCTGGTGCAAACGTTGTTTTACGGGGTTTTCTCGGCCTGGGTGCTGTGGGCGCGGGACGCCGCGCGCTCGTCGCCGAAGTTCGATTGGCGCTCCGCCATCTGGCACCTCACGGTGCCGTTCATCCGGACGCTGTTCGAGCAGATCGCCAGCCCGACGCACCTGAAGCCGCTGGGACTCGTCGAGGTGCTCGACTGGACCGCTGCCACGCTGAACCGCGTCGACGCGCCTGCCTTTTTCACGGGGTTCAACGATGCCGACGCGGTGCAGTTCTTCTATGAGCCGTTCCTCGAAGCCTTCGACCCAGAACTGCGGAGGGAACTCGGCGTCTGGTATACGCCGAGCGAGGTTGTCGCCTACATGGTGGCGCGCGTCGACAAGGCGTTGCGCGAGGATTTGGGCATCGCCGACGGGCTCGCCTCCGAACAGGTCTACGTCCTCGATCCATGCTGCGGCACGGGCGCGTTCCTTGCCGCCGTCCTGCGCCGCATCGACGCGAGCCTCATGGAACGCGGCTTCGGCGCGCTCCGGGGCCAGATGGTCAAGAAGGCCGCATTGTCCCGCGTGTTCGGCTTCGAGATCATGCCGGCACCCTTCGTGGTGGCGCATCTCCAGGTCGGCCTCGTGCTGGCGGAACTCGGCGCGACGCTCGACGCGGCGAGCGAGCGCCCCGGCGTGTTCCTGACCAACGCCCTGACGGGTTGGGAGCCGCACGTCAACAAGCCCCTGCCCTTCCCGGAACTCGAACAGGAGCGCGCGGCCGCGGACCGGGTCAAGCAGGACGCGCCGATCCTCGTGATCCTCGGCAACCCGCCCTACAACGGGTTCGCGGGCGTGAGCGAGGGCGAGGAGGAGCGCAGGCTCACGGAGGCCTACAAGCGCACGAAGAGCGTGCGGCGCCCCGAGGGGCAGGGCCTCAACGACCCTTACGTGCGCTTCTTCCGCATGGCCGAGCGACGCATCGCCGACAAGACCGGGCAGGGAATTGTCTGCTTCATCTCCAATTATTCGTGGCTCGACGGGCTGTCGTTCACTGGGATGCGCGAACGCTACCTCGACGCCTTCGACGCTATCCGGATCGATTGCCTCAACGGCGACAAGTACAAGACCGGCAAGACCACGCCCGACGGCGCGCCCGACCCCTCGATCTTTTCGACTGAGCACAACCGCGAGGGCATCCAGGTCGGCACCGCCATCGCGACGCTGATCCGCAAGCCCGACCACGCGCCGGCGAGATCGGTGGAGTTCAGGCAGGTGTGGGGCGTGGGCAAGCGGCGGGAGTTGCTGGACACGGCCGAGGCGGCACCGTCGGCGGTCTATGCGCCCGTGACGCCGCCGATGGAATTAAGACTTCCCTATATGCCCTTGGCTTATGCTGAGACGTATCTACAGTGGCCGTTGTTGCCAGAGCTGCTACCTAGTTATTTTGCCGGAGTTCAAACGAAGCGTGACTTGTTTTTGATCGATATCGAACGCGATGTTCTTGAAAAGCGCATCAACGCCTATTTTGACCCAAGCATTTCTGATAGCGACGTTGCGCGACTTTATCCCGAAATCTGGATGAAAACTCGACGGTACAATCCCGGAGAGATTAGAAAAATTCTAATATCCCGCAGGCCGGCGTGGGATAATGTAGTAATGCATGCATATAGACCATTTGATATTCGGTGGATTTATTGGGAGTCAAAAACCAAACTGCTTGGAGAAAAAAGCCCTGACTACTGGCCACACGCTTGGCACGGCAATCCCACGTTGTCGACCCAGCAGAAGCCAAGGGGGGAGTGGCAGTCTTCGCAGGTGGTCCAGAGCATCGCGTGTTTGGACCTGATCGATCGGGGGTCGAGCAACTTTCCGTTGGAGCTTGCCGAGATCGGCAGCGATGGGCGGAGACCGAACCTGTCGCAATCCGTTTCGGACTATCTCGCATCGCGCTCACTTCCCTTCGAGACTGCTTTCCGCCACATCGTTGCGGTCCTGCACGCGCCCGCTTACGGCAACGAAAACGCCGGCGCGCTGCGGATGGACTGGCCCCGCGTGCCCTTTCCCGAGCGTGCCGACACGCTCCGCGCGTCGGCCGACCTCGGCGCGACCCTCGCGACACTGCTCGACCCCGAAACCGCCGCCCAGGGCGTGTCAACGGGAACGCTCCGCATCGGGCAGCGCACCCTCGCCCTGCCCACCAAACGCGGCGGAGGAGGCCTGGAACTGGTCGACCTCGCGCTGACGGCCGGTTGGGGGTCGACGCAGGGCGCCGGTTCCGGCAACACCATCGTCATGCCCGGCCGTGGCCTCACCGTGCCGCGCCCCTACACCGAAGCCGAGCGCGCCGCCCTGGACGCGGAGGGGCAGGCGCTCGGCCTTTCTTCAGAGCGAACGTTCGCTCTGTTGGGCGACCGGACGTTTGACATTTACCTCAACCGCGACGCTTGGTGGTCCAACGTGCCGGAGCGCGTGTGGGACTACACGCTTGGCGGCTACCAGGTCGTTAAGAAGTGGCTCAGCTACCGCGAGCGATCCGTGCTCGGCCGCGCGCTGAAACCCGCCGAGGCCGCCTATGTGGCCGAAATGGTCCGGCGCATCGCCGCGATCCAGCTGATAGGGCCGGCTCTGGATGCCAACTACGCCGCAGCCAAGGCCGACGCCGTCCCCTGGAAGGATGGAAGGCCTTATGACCGAGGCTGTGGCGATGATCGATGAATTCGATGCGGTTTTAACGATTGCGATCGACACCCAGCGTCTGATCGATCTCGACGATTTCGCTCAAAGTCTCGCGGCTTGGCGATCCGACTACGCTCGATTTTTCAAAGGGCGCTTTCCGAACTATAAGGAAAGGGAGTCTGGTCTACTTGTGAAGGACGTCCGTTCCGGTTCAATTTTCATCGATTTAGTTCCGGCACTCGCCCCCTTTGTCGCTGAGCTGGAGCAGATAAAGACCATCGTTAGCTATGTCGACAAGGTTCGGACCACAGTCCTGCCGTGGTTCAAGGAAGGCGGCCGCAACCCGAATGCGACAATCGGCGATTTGAACGGTTTCCACAAGGCCTTGGATGGGATCGCGAAGGACAGCAACGGGTCGCTGGCTTTAAGAGCTCGGTATGTACAGAAAAATGGGAAAGGAGAGGAGGTTCGGAGCGAGTTCTTGATTAATAGTGATCAGGCACGTATCGTTCAAGGTAATATCGAGGCGGAGCGGCAGGAAATCCAAGCTCCTGGAGAAAAAGAATTTTCACAGGTCATTATGTACCTTCATCAAGCCAGTCTTGAGGAGATCAAAACTGGTAAGCCTGCAGGGGAGAAAGGCATCATCGAAACAATAAGCGACAAGCCTTTGAAGATCGTTTATGCGTCAGAGTTGGCCGGACGGAGGATAAAAAGCGAACTTCGGGAGGATGATAACCCGCTAAAGAAAGCCTTCCTCGTCGACGTCAATGTTGAGACGGTTCGAGGTGCTCCTCACGCCTATCGCATACTGCACGTTCACTCGGTAGAAAACCTGCCGTGACGTATCGCTGCATGGGCGGTTGGTTTCTCTTGCCGCCGACACTGCATCGTCCAGGGTTGCCGGCCGACCTCGGCCCGCGAACCCCGCCACGCCTGTGGACGCACGGCCGAGATGATTGACCTCTTCGCTGAAGCCGATAGCGTGTTGGCGATGACACTCGATGAAGCGCTGACCCGCGAGGCGCTCGGCCTCGATGCCGGGAAACGGGACGCAAATGACGGCTCAGACTGACCTTTTCGGCCCTGCATCGGCGCAGGGCAGCCTGTTCGGGGCCGGCGACGATCGCTTGCAGCCGCCGCGTCAACACACCCTGCCCGATCCTGGCGTCATCCGCAGTCGGCTGCTCTCCTTGCTCGCCAAGGCACGGTCCGCCGAGACGATGCCGTGGTCGGAGCGCGACGCCCGGATGTGGCAGACCGTGTTCCCGAACATGGCCAATTGGCTGCCGGACGAGGAGGCCGATCAATTGCGCTTGGACTTCGTCCGGGAGCTGGAGCGGCTGAAGCAGCCCGGTTAGCGACGGGCCGACGCTGGCGGGAGCGTCCCGCACAGGTCGGTGGTGTTCAACCATGATCCGTTTTCCGCCCCACGGGGCATCACCGATGCGCCCGCGTGCACACCGCACCCTCGCCGTGCTACCCTCTCCCCATGGCCGCGACCGTCGATCCCGTCCTCCTCCGCTTCCGCGCCGCGCTCGACGCCGCTTACGGCGCGCGCATCGAGCGCGTGGTGCTGTTCGGCTCCCGCGCGCGCGGCGACGCGCGACCTGATTCCGACTACGACGTGGCGGTGTTCCTCAGGGATTATCGCAGCTTCGGACGGGAATCGAAGCGCCTCGCCGTGATCGAGACCGACATTCTCTTCGACACCGGGGCGGTGATCGGCGCGATGCCCCTGCGCGAGGGCTCCTATCATGACCGCACGGGCTTCATGGCCGAAGTCCGCCGTGATGGAGTCGACCTTTGACGCCCGAAGCCGAAGCCTCGCTCGTCCGGGCTCGGAGAGATCTCGACGAAGCCCGGTTGGTCGCGGCACTTCCCCTCGCCCGGGCGGCAGCACGATCGGCCTATTACGCGGCGTTCCATGCCGCCGAAGCCTTCATCGTCGACCGCACGGGCAAGATCGCGAAAACCCACCGGGGCGTTCACAGCGAATTCGCCCGTCTCATCAAGGACCGCGTCGAGGACGATCGCAGGCTGGGACGGATATTGCCGGACGGCTATCGATATAAGGAACTGGCCGACTATTCGGTCGACCCCGACGCCATCATCACCGACAGCGACGCCGCCGAGATGATCGAGGCCGCGACCCGCTTCGTGGCGCGCGTCGTCGAACTGCTGACGGCCCCGCCTGCGGCCGGGCGGCCCTGAACGTCCCGTTCACCATCACCCCCTATCCCTGTCCCAGGGGCCGGCCATCGCCCGCCGGCGCCACATTCCGTCCGCGCTCTGCGGGCAGGATCGTCGTCCGTCCAGGCTTGGGTGAGGTGGTTTTCGATCGTGATGCGTTTTCCGACACACCGCGCCCTTCGCCTCCTCCCGGCCCTGCTCGCGATCCTGCTGCTGGCGGGTTGCGCAGGCGATATCGAGGAACACGTCAAGATCGGCACGGTCTATCCCGACACCGTCGCCCTCATGCAGGCGAAGGACATGGACCGCGCCGCCCCGATCCTGATCCGCATCTTCAAGGAGGATTCGGCGCTCGAGGTCTGGAAGGAGGACCGGTCGGGCCGCTACCGCCCGCTTAAGACCTACGGGATCTGCCGCTACTCGGGCGGGCTCGGCCCCAAGAAGGCCGAGGGGGACCACCAGGCGCCGGAGGGGTTCTACAGCGTGGCGCCGAACCAGATGAACCCGCATTCGCGCGAGTACCTGTCGTTCAACGTCGGCTACCCGAATGCCTACGACCGTTCGCTCGGCCGCACCGGCGACAGCCTGATGGTGCACGGCGGCTGCCGCTCGGTCGGCTGCTACGCCATGACGAACGAACAGATCGAGGAGATCTACGGCCTTGCCCACGAGGCCTTCGCCGGCGGGCAGACCGCCATCCAGCTCCAGGCCTACCCGTTCCGCATGAACGTCGCCAACATGGAGCGCCACCGGGAGGATGCCAACGCGCCGTTCTGGGCCATGCTGAAGGCCGGCAGCGACACTTTCGCGGCGACGGCCCAACCGCCCCGGGTCGCGGTCTGCGATCAGCGCTACGTGTTCGGCCCCGCCGACGGCGCGGGCCCGCTGTGCGCTAGGGCGTCGTCCTAGCCTGCTCATCGAGGGGAAGAGCCATATGCGGCCTTCATCCCCTTGTATCTGGAAGGGAGCCTTCGCTGCGCTCAGGCACCTTCTCCCGCAAGTGCACGGCTGTCCGGGGGAAATCCGATCAGGCGCAAGAGGGCCTTTTCACGTCGATTCAGTCCCTCGGGTCATGCCCGGCCTTGTGCCGGGCACCCATGCCGGTCCGCTGCTACGTTGCCAGGAGAGAGGCCTACGCCTTTTCCGCATCGCGCGCCCGCTCCGCACGGCGTGGATGGCCGGCACAAGGCCGGCCATGACGCGACGAGGTTGTTGATCGCCGAGGATCTCAACTGTCCTCGTTTTCCCCGGACAGCCTTGCCGCAAGCGGGAGAAGGGCGAAAGCGCGTCGGCTCACGCGGCGCCGGCTTCCTCGGCCATATGGCTCAGGGCTTCGCCGAGCGCCTTGGTCTTTTCGGCATTCTTGCCCTCCGATTTGCCGGCGATCGTCACGGTCTCCTTGCCGAGCTTGACCAGCAGCTTCTTGACCTGCTCGCCGTTGACCTTCTCGGCCTGCAGATGCTTCTTCAGGTTCTCGAGATCCTTGACGATGGTCTTGGCGGCGGGCGTATCGGTCTTCTCGAGCGTGGCTTCCCAGCCCTCGATGTTCGAGACCGCGGCCTTGACCGTGAAGCCTTTCACGCCGTCCTTGATGTGCTTGATGGTCGCGTCGAACTGGGGCATCGCAAAAACTCCTCGGGCAAACGCTGCCGCCTCTTGCGGCGCGGACTCAAAGTCCGAAAGGGCGCGAATGTTGCGGCTCCGATCGCGCCGGCGCCGCCCTGAGACGCTTCGCCGCTGCGCTGCGGTCATCACCCGCCGGCGGTGCCGTCCGTCGCGGGGTGCGGCCCCTACTTGATGTCCGACCTGACGAACTGCGCCATCTCGGGCGTCCGCGGGCGCTCGAACAGCTCGCGCGACGGCCCGGCCTCGTGGATGCGGCCCTGGTGCATGAACACGGTCGTGCCGGCGACCCGGCGCGCGAAGCCCATTTCGTGGGTGACGATCAGCATGGTCATGCCGTCGCGCGCCAGCTTCTCCATGACGGCCAGCACCTCGCCGGTGAGCTCGGGATCCAGCGCGCTGGTCACCTCGTCGAACAGCATCACCTTGGGCCGCATGGCGAGCGAGCGGGCGATGGCGACGCGCTGCTGCTGGCCGCCCGAGAGCTGGTCCGGATAGGCGCCCAACTTCTCGCCGAGCCCCACCAGCGCCAGCACCTCCTCGGCCAAAGTGCGCGCCTCCGCCCGCGACACGTTCTTCACGATGCGCGGCGCCAGCGTGATGTTGTCGCCGACCGAGAGATGCGGGAACAGGTTGTAGCTCTGGAACACGATGCCGACATCGGCGCGAAGCTTTCGGAGCTTCGTCCTGTCCTGGCTCACCGCGTGGCCCGCGATCGTGATGGCGCCCGACTGGATCGACTCCAGCCCGTTCATGCAGCGCAGCAGCGTCGACTTGCCCGAGCCCGAGCGGCCGATCAGCGCCGTGACCTCGCCGCGCTCGACGCTCATGGAGATCCCCTTCAGCACCTCGACGGGGCCGAAGCTCTTGTGGACCCGCTCAACCACCACTTCCGGCATGGAGCCTCCCCTCCAGCCAGCGTGACAGTTGCGACAGCGGATAGCAGATGACGAAATAGAGGGCCGCTACCACGATGAAGACCCGGAACGGCTGGAAGGTCGAATTGTTGACGAGCTGCCCGGCTCGCGTGAGTTCGACGAAGCCGATCAGCGAGGCGACCGAGGTGTTCTTCACGACCTGCACGGCGAAGCCCACGGTGGAGGGAAGCGCGATGCGCAGCGCCTGGGGCAGGATCACGTAGCGGTATTGCTGCGTCCGCGTCATGGCGAGCGACTCCGAGCCCTCCCACTGCGGCTTCGGTACCGACTGGATCGAGCCGCGCCAGATCTCGGCGAGATAGCCCGAACCGTAGATCGCCATCGACAGGCCGGCCGCCACGATGGGCAGCAGGTGGAAGCCGAAGAGCGCCAGCCCGTAGAAGGCGAGGAACAGGATCATCAGCACCGGGACGCCCTGGATCAGCTGGATGTAGGCGCCGGCCGCGACCCGCAGCCAGGCGAGCCGCGACACCCGCGCGAGCGCGACAAGGAAGCCGAGGAAGCCCCCGCCGACCAGCGTCAGCCCGGTCAGGATCACGGTCCACTGCATCGACTGCACGAGGAACCAGAACTCCGACCAGCCGAAGGTGCGGAAGATCACGCCGCCACCCCCGCCATCGGCTTCGAGGCGCGCCGGGCCGTGCGCCGCCCGAAGAGCCACCAGCCCACCAGCGCCAGGATGCCGCGCAGCAGAAGCGCCAGCACGAGGTAGATGCCCGTCACGGCGAGGTAGACCTCGAAGGAGCGGTAGCTCTGCGACTGCACGAAGGAGGCGGCGGCCGTGAGTTCGCCGGTCGAGATGGCCGAGCAGAGCGAGGACGCCAGCATCATCAGCACGAACTGCGAACAGAGCGACGGATAGACCTTCTGCAGCGCCGGCACGATGACGACGTAGCGGTAGACCTGGAACGGCGTGAAGCCCAGGGCCTCGCCGGCCTCGATCTGGCTCCGGTGCACGGCCTCGATGCCCGACCGGATGATCTCGGTCGAATAGGCCGCGAGGTTGACCGTCATGCCGATGATGGCGGCCGCCACTGCACCGACCCGCAAGCCGGCCGCCGGCAGGCCGAAATAGATCAGGAAGAGCTGCACCAGGAAGGGCGTGTTGCGGATCAGTTCCACATAGCCGTCGACGAGGGTGCGCAGCGGGCGGCCACCGGTCGATCGCAGCCACGCCAGCACGATGCCGCAGGCCGTGCCGGCCACGATGGAGGCGACCGAGAGTTCGACCGTCAGCCAAAGGCCGGCGAGCAACTGGTCCCGGTACTGGGTCAGGACGCCGAACTGGAACACGTAGGTCATGGCGCGTGCCCGCTTCCCCGACCGCCGGCGTCGCGGCTCAGAAGGTGGGCAGCGTCGGGGGCAGCGGCTCGCCGGTCCATTTCATGGAGATCCTGTCGAGTTCGCCCGAGACCTTCATGACGTAGATGGCGGTGTTGAGATATTGGTGCAGTTCGAAGTCGCCGAGCAGCGTCGTCATGCTGTTGCCCTGGTGGAACAGGCTGAAGTCGGACCGGATGGCGCCCGGCATCTGCCGCATGACGCCCTGGGCCACCGTCGAGGGGATCGCGGCGGCGTCGACCTGCCCGGACAGCACGGCCTGGGTCGAGGTCGAATCGTCCTCGTAGACGACGATCTCCAGCCCCGGGACGTTGGCGTTGCGCAGGGCGGTCTCCTGCGAGGAGCCGCGGTTGACGGCGACGCGCTTGCCCCTGAGAGCGTCGAGGTTGGCGAAGGTCTTGTCGGGAGCCGACACGATGACGAGGTCGAAGGCGCTGTAGGGCGTCGTGAACATCACGGTCTTGGCGCGCTCGCCGGTGGGGGCCAGGGTGGCGACGAGAAAGTCGACCTGCCCGGTCTGCAGGGCCGGGATGCGGGCCGGCGGCGTCAAGGGCACGAGTTTCACGGGCAGCGCGAGATAGCGGCCGATGACGTTGGCGACGTCGACGTCGTAGCCGCTGGGGTCGCCCTTCTCGTCGATCATGCCCATCGGCGGGGAGCCCGTCAGCACGCCGATCCGTACGGCGCCGCGCCCCTGGATCTCGGCCAGGGTCACGGCGCCGGCAGCCATCGAGGCGATCAGACCGCCGGCCAACGCCATGGCGGCCACGAGGCAGCTGCCCGTGGATCTCATCAGGTTGCGCATCTTCGCCCTCCCGGTTCGCGGTTCTCGGCCCTTCTTCGCGTGAGAGGGCCTTCGTGCGACATGCCACGCTACGATCCCGGCGCGTGCAATGCCAGCCGTGCCGCGACGCAAGACGCAAAATGCATCGGCGCTTCGGCATCGAAAACCGGTGCGGCGGGCCGTGATGCCCCCCATGGTGCCGCACACCTGCCCTCCCCATCTTGGCTCCGCGCGGGTCCGCTCGCGCGGCTTGAGACAAGGGAGAGCCCGTCATGACCCACGCCGACCCGAGCGAGGCTGACGGCGGCCTGTGGCCGAGCCGCCGGACCCCGGTTCTGGACTGGCTCGTCAAGGGCACGCGCGACCAGCGCTTCCTCGACAACATCTTCGTCGAGCTCTGCCGGAGGCTGGAGCAGCATGGTGTGCCGCTGGTCCGGGCCGCGATGTTCCTCGAGACCCTTCACCCGCAGTGGCTCGGCGTTCGGATTCTCTGGCGGCGCGGCCTGACCGAAGCCGAGATGAGGCCGACGCCCTACGGCGCCCGCGATACCGAGGCCTATCGCCGGAGCCCTGCGGCCGCGATCTACGACGGGGCGGGGGAGGTACGAGCCCGGCTGGAGGCGACCGCGCCCGCCGACGATGTCTATCCATTCTACGAGGAACTGCGGCAGGAAGGGGTGACCGACTACGTGGCATGGCCCTTCGAATTCACGCAGGGCAAGCGCCACTTCATCACCTTCTCGACGGATCGGGCGGGCGGCTTCGCGGACGAGGATCTTCGGGTTCTTTCGGAGCTGCTGCCGGTGCTGGCCAACGCCACCGACGTCCGCCTGAAGAACCGGCTGGCCAGGCTGCTGCTCGACACCTACGTGGGCCCGCATGCCGGCGAGGCGATCCTGAACGGCGCCACGACGCGCGGCAGCGGCTTCACGGTCGAGGCCGCCATCGTGGTGGTGGACCTGCGCGGCTTCACCGCCATCTCGGACCTGTGGCCGCGCGACGACGTCATCACGCTGCTCAACGACTACTTCGACGCCCTGTCCGAACCCATCGAGCGGCACGGCGGCGAGATCCTGAAGTTCATGGGGGACGGGCTGCTGGCCATCTTCCCCGACGACGCGCAGGCGGCGATCGGCGCCGTCGCGGGCATCCGCGTCGCCATGGCGGCGCTCAACGCCCGCCGCGTCGCGGACGGGCGGGATCCGCTCGGCTACGGCGTCGGGGTCAACTACGGCGACGTGATGTACGGCAACATCGGCTCGCGGACGCGGCTCGACTTCACCGTGATCGGGCCGGCCGTCAACGTCGCGTCCCGGCTCGAAGCGCTGACCAAGGAGGTCGGCGCCCCGGCGCTGTTTTCGGGCGCCTTCGTGGAGCGCACGCGCTGCGGGGCAGCGCTGCGGCGGCTCGGCACTTATCCGCTGCGGGGCGTCGGTCAGCCCCTCGACGTCTATACGTTCTCCGATGGCGAAGCCTGAAAGCCGCGGCGGCGGGATCGGTGGCCGGTCATGGCGAGCGGCCTCGGTCATCCGGCGAGCCAGCCTC
>CAXUCF010000046.1:0-211 GCA_964249275.1 uncultured Lichenihabitans sp. | reverse complement strand
GGGCCGGCGGGCGATCAGCACCGCCACGGCAGAGCCCGCGGCACGTCAGCTCTCGACGCGGAGGCTCTTGATGAAGCGGCGCGCGACGGCGCGGACGGCCTCGTCGTCGCGCGTGTCGTCGTCGGCCTTGTCCCACAGGTGGGTCAGGCTGCCTTCGAGCTCCGCGATCAGCTCGGGGTGGCGGTGCGCCACGAAGCGCAGCGTGCCGAAC
>CAXUCF010000045.1:16717-23184 GCA_964249275.1 uncultured Lichenihabitans sp. | reverse complement strand
GCATCCGACCGATGAAGGACTCGAGGTTCAGTTCGCCGCCGCCGTCCCGTGGCAGGCGAAACGCCGGCGCGGGATCGCCGATTTGCAGGGGATCGGCCATGAAGTCTTCCTTTCGTCCCATTGCGGGCGGATGCCATTCGGCCGATGCCGTCCGCGGAGGCGCATGGCGTCACATAAGGTTGGAACCAGCCTTTCCGTCAATCCAGGGAGCCTGACGGCTTGGCCGAACCGTTCAGCAGATCGGACGAGGATATCCGGCGAGCGGGCGCTGCGGCGGTGGGGCCGGGGGTTGCGGATCGATCCGCCCTGGACGGGGCAGACCCGTACCCGGCTGACACGGCCTGCATGCGTCACCTGGTGCGCCGGCCGCCACGCCGCACCGGCATCCGGAGTGCCGGCCTGGCCTTGACGGCCTTTGCGGCCAGCCTGCTGTTCATCGCCGCGGTGGCCGCCACCCTGGTGTTCGTTCGATTGCGGCAGGGGCCGATCGCGCTGGACCTCAAATCTCAGATCGTGGCAGCCCTGAACAGCCGCGTCGGCCATGGTTATGGGTTCGATCTTGCCGGAACCTCGATCGAGGCCACGGACCATGGACCCGCGTTGACCATCGATCGTCTGTCGATCAGCGACGCCTCGGCCCGGCTGGTGGTCTCGGCGCCTCGCGCCGCCATCGCGGTCGATCCGATGGCCCTCATGGTCGGGCGGATCGCGCCGAGGAGGCTCGACATCCACGACGTCGATCTGCACCTCGTCATCCTGCCGGACGGCCAGGTGGCGGTGTCGGCAGGTTCGAACGAGGCGGCTTTTCCCCTGTCGAACGCCTTTTCGGCGCCGGCCGGCGGTTCCGGGGAGAGCGCTGCGATCCCGGTCTCCCGGCCTGACGCCACGGGATCGACCCCACCTCGGCCCGTCAATGCGGCGTTGCGCGCCATGTCGGCCGCACTTCGGTCGCTGGTCGATGCCACGACGGCATCGGACAGCGCATTGAACGCCCTCGAACGCGTCAGCGTCACGGGGCGCCTCGTGCTCGACGACCGAACCCACGGCACCAAGACGGTATTCAGCAACACCGTTCTGAGCTTCGATAGGGCGCCCGACGGCGCCGCGACCCTGTCGGTCGCGGCCGACGGACCCGCTGGTCGCTGGTCGCTGCGCGCCCACGCCGCGGCCGGGGCCGGTGACTCGAAGGAGTTGACGGTCGATGCCCAGGATCTGTCGTTGGACGAAATCACGCTCGCGGGTGGATTGCACAGTCTCGGTTTCGATTTCGACACGCCGGTGTCGGCCCATGTGGCGATCAGGCTCGGCTCCGACGGCGAAGTCGATACCCTCACGGGCACCTTCACCTTCGGTCAGGGCTACTTCAGGCTCGACGATCCCGATCACGAACCCTTGCTGATCGATAGCGTGTCGGGAGGGCTCCACCTCGACCGAACCACGAACGGCATCGACATCGACCGCACCGAGTTCCGGGCCGGCGGCTCCGATTTCGTCATGACGGGACATGTGGACGTCCCGCACGCCGCCGATGATCCCTGGGCCATGCGGATCGAGGCTTCGGGCATTTTCGGAGCGGAGCGGCCGGGTGAAAAACCCGTCCGCATCGCTCGGGCCTCCGCCGGATTGCGACTGTACCCGTCCGGGCATCGCCTGATCATCGACCGCGCCGACGTCACCGGCCCCGAGGTCGACTTCAGCGACACCGGTGAGATCCGCCAGGACGATACCGGGATCCACTTGAGGAACACGGCCAGCGTGAAGCACATGCCGGCCGAGGTGCTGGCGCGGCTCTGGCCAAGCCTGATCGCGGCGCCGGTGCGGGCCTGGCTGCTGGCCAACCTCCGGGGTGGCATCGTGGAGTCCGGCAGGTCGACGGTCGACCTCAACGGGGCCGATCTGGCGCTGATGCGGGCCGAACGCTCGGTCGCCGACGATCACGTGCGAGTCGATTTCAAGGTGTCCAACCTGTCGCTGGCCTTTATGCCGGGCGTTCCGACCCTCGATGGGATCGACGCGCAGGGCGTGGTGACAGGACACACGTTCAACATGGACGTCGCCCGGGGCACCATGGACGTCTCGCCCAACCGCCGGCTGACGCTGGCCGACGGCAACTTCCGCGTCGCCGACAGCGACCCGAAGCCGACGCCGGCCACGATCGAGGCCCATGTGCAGGGCGGCGTCGACACGGTGGCCGACCTCCTGTCGCGCGATGCGCTGAAGCGCTACGCCGGCCCGCCGCTCGAGCTGGCGGCCGTCAGGGGCCAGATCGACGGGCATCTCTCGGTTCGCCTGAAACTCGGCAAGGACGTGCCGCCCGACGAAGTCAAGATCGGCGTGACGGCGATGGCCACGAACTTCGGCTTCGACAAGCTGATCGGCAAGGAAGGGTTCGGCGACGCGACGATCAGACTCGACGTCGACCCCTCCGGCATGCACGCCAAGGGCGAAGGTCGAATCTACGGGTCGCCGGCCACGATCGACGTCAGGAAAGCCGTCAGCGGCGTCGGCGAGGCCGTCATCAGCATGGCGCTCGACGATGCGGCGCGTGCCAAGGCGGGGCTCAGTGCCGGCGGGGGAGTAAAAGGCACCGTGACGGCCCGGATCACCGCCGCACTGGTTCCGGGCGACAAGACCAGGGCCGCCGTCGACCTCGACTTCGCCAGGGCTGCTATCGATGGCCTGGTGCCGGGATTTTCGAAACCGCTGGGCCGGCCCGGCAAGGCGACCCTCACGGTGCTGCAGCGCGACAACGGCATCACGCTCGACAACATCGCCTTCGAGGGTGGCGGAGCCACGGTGCGCGGCACGGCCGAACTCGACCGGGATGGCGATTTCGTCGCCGCCAGGCTGAGTCAGGTCAAGTTGTCGCCGGGCGACGACCTGCGGGTCGAAGCGCAACAGAGCGGCGACGTGCTGAAGGTCACGGCCCGCGGCGCCAATCTCGACGCCCGGCCGTTCCTGAAATGGCTTACTACGCCGACACCGGCCGGGGGAGGAAGCGCCAACGCCGATACCGGTGCCAAGGGCGCGCTCGATCTCGACCTCCGCAGCACCGTCCTGAGCGGCCAGAACAGCCAGGCCGTGACGGGGGCCGACGTCCACCTCACGCGACGGGGCGGGCAGGTGAAGAGACTCACGATCGCCGGCCACATCGGCCGTCAGCCGCTGACGGTCACGACGACACAGAACGACGCCGCGCCGCACTTCCTCATCCGATCGGGCGACGCAGGTGCAACGCTGCTGTTCATGGATCTCTATAAGCGCATGGTGCGAGGCCAGTTGGACGCCAACCTCGTCATGGCGGGGCAGCGCCTGGATGGCTACGCGACCGTGCACGATTTCACGATCCGCGAGGATCCCGCCATCCGCAAGCTGGCGGTCGAGGGATTGGCCAGCCAGAAGCGCGAGGCCGCCGACGGCGGCGAGGCCAGCGCCCCGAGCGTCGATACGTCGGCCATGTCGTTCGGCAAGCTCGAGGCATCCTTCAGCAAGACCGGCAATATCGTCGAGGTGCGGGACGGGTCGATGGTCGGACCCGCACTCGGCGCCACCGTTGCCGGTACGATCGATTTCAGCCGCGACCAGGTCAACCTCGCTGGCACTTTCGTGCCGCTGTTCGGCGTCAACAACCTGTTCTCGCAGGTGCCGTTGTTCGGACCCCTGCTGGGGGGCGGTCGTCAGGAGGGACTGCTCGGCCTCAGCTATCGGATCACGGGATCGGCGGGAAACCCGGTGCTGAACGTCAACCCGCTATCGGTCCTGGCGCCGGGGTTCCTCAGGGAGGTCTTCGGGGCCTTCGACGCCTCGGCACGAGGCGAAGCCCAGCCCCGCGACCGGGCCGATGGCCCGAGGCCACGGGCCGGGGAGGAGTGAGTGGACCGGTCGAGTGCCGACGCCGCTGCAACGATGGGACGGCGGCCGGTCGCCGCCGCGGTCACTCCGGCCTCAGCAGCACGTGCTTCTTGCGGCCCAGCGACAACTTCACGACGCCGCCGCGGAGGTCGTGCGGGCCGAGCATCGCCGCATCGTCGGTCACGGCTGCGTCGTTGACCCTGAGACCGCCACCCCTGATCTGACGGCGCGCCTCGCTTGTCGATGCCACGAGCCCGGCCCGGGTGAAGGCCGTCAGCACCCCCATGCCGATGTCGAACTCCCGTGCCGGAACCCTGACGCTGGGAAGGTCCTGGGCCAGGGTCCCCTGCTCGAAGGTCAATCGCGCCGTCTCGGCCGCGGCATCGGCCGCCTCGCGCCCGTGCATCAGGGCCGTCGCTTCGGTCGCCAGGCGCTTCTTGGCCTCGTTGATCTCGGTGCCGCCCAAGGCCTCCAGGCGGGCGATTTCACCCAGCGGCAGCAACGTGAACAGCCGCAGGAAGCGGCCGACGTCGCCGTCCTCGGTGTTGCGCCAGAACTGCCAATAATCGTACGGGCTGCGCATCTCGGCCTTGAGCCAGACGGCGCCCGAGGCGGTCTTGCCCATCTTGGCGCCCGACGCCGTCGTGATGAGCGGGCAGGTGAGGGCGTAGAGCTGTGGCGTGCCCATGCGCCGCCCGAGATCGAGGCCCGTGACGATGTTGCCCCACTGATCGGAGCCGCCCATCTGGAGTCGGCAACCGTAGCGGCGCTGCAGTTCGACGAAATCGTAGGCTTGCAGGCACATGTAGTTGAATTCCAGGAACGACAATTCCTGGTCGCGCTCGAGCCGCATCCTGACGCTATCCATTGACAGCATGCGGTTGACCGAGAAATGCCGCCCGGCCTCCCGCAGGAAATCGATGTAGTTGAGCCGGGTCAACCATTCGGCATTGTCGACCATGACGGCGCCCAGATCGCTGTCCCCGAAGCGCAGGAGGCGTGAGAAGTTTCCCTTGATGCTCTCCTTGTTGGCGTCGATCTGCTCGACCGAGAGGATCTGGCGCGACTCGTCCTTCCCGGACGGGTCGCCGACCCGCGTCGTGCCGCCGCCCATCAGCACGATGGGCCGGCCAGCGCCCGTCACCTGGAGCCAGTGCAGCATCATGATGGAGACGAGGCTGCCGACGTGGAGCGATGGTGCCGTGCAGTCGTAGCCCACGTAGGTGTGGAGTTCGCCACGCCGTGCCAGGGCGTCGACGCCGGTCTCGTCCGAGACCTGATGGATATAGCCCCGCCCGCGCAGCACCCTGATGAAATCCGCAGCGGCGACCGGCTCGGCGTTGGAGGACATGGAACGGCTCGCTCGATGGGCACGCGGCAGGTCGGGATGCACAAACAGGCCCCAACCGGTGACGGCGGACCCCGGGGCCGCTCGTCTAGGGTGTCTTGCGGGGTGATGCAACATGGGCGACCCTGCCGTCCTCGCGGCTCCACCGGGACGGCGTCGATGTTGGCACTGGGATTGATGAGCGGCACGTCGATGGACGGCATCGACCTCGCCGTGCTGGAAACGGACGGACGGGCCGCCATCCGGTCGGGCTCGGCGGCCTTCGCGCCCTATGCCGAGGAGGACCGTGCGCTGCTGCGGCGCGCCATCGGCGCGGCCACCGGCCTGACGGACCGGCACGCGCGGCCGGCTCCCCTGGCCGAAGCCGAGGCCCGGCTGACGGCCCTCCACGTCGAGGCCGTGCGGAGCTTCATGGCACGGTATCCCGACGAGGCCGGCCGACTCGACATCCTGGGTTTTCACGGCCAGACCGTCCTGCACCGGCCCGAGCGCGGTCTGACCGTGCAGATCGGGGACGGCGCGGCGCTGGCCCGCGGCTGCGGGATCGACGTGGTGGCGGACCTGCGGGCCGCCGACGTCGCGACGGGCGGGCAGGGTGCGCCGCTCGTACCCGTGTTCCATCGCGCCCTCGCGGAGGCGTCCGGCGTGGCCGCGCCCGTGGCGCTGCTCAATGTCGGCGGTGTCGCCAACATCACCTTCCTGCCCGGCGACGGTGCGGACCCGATCGCCTTCGACACGGGGCCGGGGAATGCGCTGATCGACGACCTGATGATGGAGCGCACCGGCGAGCCCTTCGACCGTGACGGCGCGTCGGCCGCGAGCGGCCGCATCGATGCAGCCTGCGTCGACGCTATGCTGCGGCACCCCTATTTCGAGGCGCCCCCGCCGAAGTCGCTCGACCGCAACGACTGGTCGCGACAGGCCGTAGCGTCGCTCTCGACCGCGGATGCGGCCGCGACCCTGACGGATTTCACCGCCGCAGCCGTGGCCCGCGCCCTTCCTCTGTTGCCGGCGCGGCCCAAGCTCATCGGGGTCTGCGGTGGCGGGACCCGCAATCCGACCCTCATGACCCGCCTCCGAGCCCACTTGCCTAGCCCGGTCGAGGATGCTGCCGCCCTCGGCTGGAACGCCGACGCCATCGAAGCCCAGGCTTTCGCCTATCTCGCAGTGCGCTCCCGCCTGGGCCTGCCCATCACGTTTCCCGGCACCACGGGCGTGGCGGCCCCGATGACGGGCGGCGTGTTCCATCCGGGGCGCTGAGCGGCAG
>CAXUCF010000045.1:3655-16707 GCA_964249275.1 uncultured Lichenihabitans sp. | reverse complement strand
GCGATGGTCCGGAACGACCGTGCGGTGCGAGTCGCGCCGCTCGCTCAGCCGGCATGGGCGGCGGCGAGCGCCCTGATCCGGGCCGCATCGTCGGCTGAGACGGGCGTGTAGACCAGCATGGCGAGGTCCGCCCGGCCGTCGACCGCAAACGCGGAAAACTCAAGCGCGATCTCGCCGAGTTCAGGGTGGCACAGGCGTCTCACGCCCTCGCAGGCGCTGTTGACCGCGCTCTCGCGCCACATCGTGGCGAAGTCGGGGCTCTTTGCGCACAGCTCGTCCACCAGCGGCTGCACGGTCGCAGCCGCGCCGGCGCGGGCAGCGTCGCCGCGGAACACGCCGACAATGAAGCGTGCGACGCTCTCCCAGTTGGAATTGACCGTGCGCGCCCGGGGATCGAGGAAGATCAGGCGGAGCACGTTGCGTTCCGCCGACGGCAGCGCGCCATAGTCGGTGAACACGGCAGCCGCCGCCCGATTCCAGGCGACCACGTCCCAGGTCGCGGTCCGGATCATCGCAGGGCAGGCATCCAGCGCGTCGAGCACATACTGCAGCCGGGGGGTCACCCCGCCCGGGGGCTGGTAGCGGACCTCCGGAGGCCGGTCGAGCGCAAGCAGGAACAAGTGCTCACGTTCCACCGCGGTCAGCATCAAGGCCTCAGCCAGCCGATCAAGCGCGTGAGCGGAGGGCGGGCCGCCGCGCCCCTGCTCCAGCCAGCTGTACCAGGTAGCGCTGATCCCGGCGCGCTGCGCCACCTCCTCGCGCCGAAGTCCAGGTGTGCGCCGCCTGCCGCCGGTATAGCCGAGAGCCACCGGGTCGCACCGAGTGCGCCGTTCGCGGAGATAAGCGCCGAGCGAGCCGCTGCCGGGCATGAGGCTACTGCCTGTTAAAGAATATACCTGGATAAGCTCTCAACTTTACACCGGTTACGCGCCTCCCGACAATTCCGCCCAACAATGAGGAGGGTTTACGATGCGCGTTTTTGTAACGGGTGCCACCGGCTGGGTGGGCAGCGTGGTGGTGGACGAATTACTGGGTGCCGGACACCAGGTACTTGGCCTTTCGCGTTCGGAGGAGAAGGCGGCGATGCTCGCCGCGAAGGGCGCAGCCGTGCTGCATGGCACGCTCGACGACCTCGGTCAGCTCGCCGCGGCGGCCGGCGACGCCGACGCGGTGATCCACCTCGCCTTCAACCACGATTTTTCGAAGTTCGCCGAGAACAGCGAGCAGGAGCGGCGCGCGATCGCGGCGATGGGCGAAGCGCTGATCGGGACGGACAAGCCCATCCTCTACACCAGCGGGATGGCGCGGCTCGCGCCCGGCCGGGTCGCGACGGAGGCGAACATGCCGCCGCTCTTCGATCCCAACTTTCCCAGGAAGAACGAAGCGGCGGCGGCCGCGCTCGCCGAACGCGGCGTGCGGGTCGGTGCGGTCCGGCTCGCCACCACGGTGCACGGGATCGGCGACCCCGCCTACATGGCGATTCTGGCGCGGCTCGCACGCGACAAAGGTGTGTCGGCCTACATCGGCGACGGTGCCAACCGCTGGCCCGCAGTGCACGTGACAGACGCGGGTCGGCTTTATCGCTTGGCACTGGAAGCGGGTGCGCCGGCCCGCACTTATCATGCGAGCGCGGAAGAGGGGATCGCCTTCCGCGCGATTGCCGAGGCGATCGGGCGCGCGCTCGATCTGCCGGTCGAACCTCGCCCCCGTGAGCATTTCGGCTTTCTCGCGGGTTTCGTGGGGGCCGACGCGCCCGTGTCGAGCGCCCGGACGCGCGAGCTTACCGGCTGGAATCCCACCGGGCCGACCCTGCTGGCCGACCTCGGCCAACCGGCTTATTTCGCCAGCTAAACTCGAACGCGAGCTGCGGTCCGGTCACGTACATTGCGCAATTAGGGGGCCGCACAGTGAGCAAGGCGTTCACCGTCCGGGAGCTATCCGCCGCTGCGCGCCGGGATTGCCGTGCGGACCGGGTTGTCGAGCCGCCGGTCGAGATAGGCGCTGACCTCGACCACGAGATCGTCGACGCAGTTCTCGAAGAAGTGGTTGGCGTTCGGGACCACGGCGTGTTCGATCAAAATACCTTTCTGGGTCTTCAGTTTCTCGATCAGCGTCTGCACCTCCTTCAAGGGTGCGACCCGATCCTTGTCGCCATGGACGAAGAGCCCCGACGACGGGCAGGGCGCCAGGAACGAGAAATCGTACAATGTCGCGGGCGGCGCGATCGAGATGAATCCCTCGATTTCCGGTCGGCGCATCAGCAGTTGCATGCCGATCCAGGCACCGAACGAGAAGCCGGCGATCCAGCAGGCGCGGGCATCGGGGCTGACCGTCTGCGCCCAATCGAGTGCCGCCGCCGCATCCGATAGCTCACCCGCACCATGGTCGAAACTGCCCTGGGAGCGGCCGACTCCGCGGAAGTTGAAGCGCAGCACGGAAAAGCCGCGTTCGGCGAAAGCATAGTAAAGGTTGTAGACGATCTGGTTGTTCATCGTCCCGCCGAACTGCGGGTGCGGGTGCAGGATGATGGCGATGGGTGCGCCGCGCTTCTTGGCCGGGTGGAAGCGCCCTTCGAGGCGTCCGGCAGGTCCGGCAAAGATGACTTCAGGCATGGGAACTCCGAAAATCCGGGACTGCCCTGGGACGCCGCGAGCCTATCGATCCCCCGGCACCAGCCGTCCGACCGGGCCGGGGCGGCGGATGGCTCTGGCCAAGCTGGCTCGCTTGACTCCGTCCGCACCAGACCGTAATCCTGTTAGAATAATTCTAAGAGAAATACGGTCTCCGCTTCGGGCGTCCAGCGAAGGCTTGCCCCTGGGGCAAGCGGCCTCTTAGCATGCCTGCCCCTTGCAATTGCAAGACATTTGAGTGAGCCGTCCTTGACCGCATCGACCGCCAGCCCGCGTGTCTATCTCGACCACAACGCCACGGCACCGCTGCGGCCGGAGTCAAGATCCGCGGCCCTGGCGGTGCTGGAAATGGCCGCCAATCCGTCTTCCGTCCATGCCGAGGGTCGTCGCGCCCGAGCCGCCGTCGAGGAAGCGCGCGTCCGTGTCGCGGCCCTGGTCGGGGCGCCTCAGGACCGCGTCGTCTTCACGTCGGGGGCCAGCGAAGCTGCGAGCCTGGCGCTCGCGCCCGACCTCGCTCGCGGCGGACGCCGCGGCTTCGACCGTCTCGTCGTGGGATCGACCGAGCACGCGGCCGTGCTGCACGGACACCGGTTCCCGGTCGAGGCCGTGTCGGTCGTCCCGGTGCTGTCGAGCGGGGTCATCGACCTCGCGGCGCTTTCGCGGGCGTTGGCGGGCGGGGGACGTGCCGTCGTGGCGATCCAGGCGGCCAACAACGAGACGGGTGTGATCCAGCCGCTCGAGGCCGTGTCAGGGATTGCCCATGCCGCGGGCGCGATCCTGGTTGCGGACGCCGTCCAGGCGGCGGGGCGGGTCGCATGCGACGCCCTGCCGGCCGATATGGTCCTCCTGTCGGGCCACAAGCTCGGCGGCCTCGCTGGCGCTGGCGCCCTCGTACTGCTCTCCGGCGACCTCGCGCTGGGGACGCCGATGCTGCGCGGCGGCGGGCAGGAGCGGGGGCTGCGGGCCGGGACCGAGAATGTGGCCGCCATCGCGGCCTTCGGGGCAGCGGCGGCCTGTGGCCACGCCGGCAGTAGGCGGATCGGGATGCTGCGTGATCGGTTCGAAGCCGCGCTGCTGCAATTGGCCCCCGACGCCGTCCTGTTCGGGCACGATGCCGAACGCCTTCCCAACACCAGCGCCTTCGCGGTGCCGGGGGTCGCGGCAGAAAAGCTGCTCATGGCGCTCGATCTCGCCGGCATCGCGGTATCGTCGGGCTCTGCCTGTGCATCGGGCAAGGTCGGGCGGTCGCATGTCCTTGAAGCCATGGGTGTGGCGCCCGATCTCAGGAGGGGCGCCATCCGCGTGAGTTTCGGTTGGACTTCGGTCGATGCGGATGTCGAGCGGGTCGTCGACGTGCTGGGCACGTCGCTCGATCGCATGCGACGCGGGCGGCTCCGGACCGCTGCCTGACACGCGCGAGACAACGGCTCCCGCGAGCCCATAGAACGTAAGGATCGGAGCGCAAAAGCGCTCGGTCGGGAGAATTGAAATGGCGGCTGTCCAGGATACTGTCGATCGCGTCAAGGCGATCGACGTCAGCGAATACAAGTACGGCTTCATCACCGAGATCGAGTCCGACAAGGCCCCGAAAGGTCTCGACGAGAGCACCGTGCGGTTCATCTCGGCCAAGAAGGGCGAGCCTGCCTGGCTGACCGAGTGGCGCCTCGAAGCCTATCGGCGCTGGCAGACCATGGAGACCCCCGACTGGTCCCGGGTGAAGCACCCGCCGATCGACTACCAGGACCTTTACTATTACTCGGCGCCGAAGAACTCTCCCGGGCCGAAGTCGCTCGACGAGGTCGATCCCGAACTGCTGCGCACCTACGAGAAGCTCGGGATCCCGCTGCGCGAGCAGGAGATCCTGGCAGGCGTCGAGCCGTCCTCGCGCGTTGCCGTCGACGCCGTGTTCGACTCCGTGTCGGTCGCCACCACATTCAAGGCCGAACTCGCCAAATCGGGCGTGATCTTCTGCCCGATCTCCGAAGCCGTGCACAGCCATCCCGACCTCGTGAAGAAGTACCTCGGCTCGGTCGTGCCGGTGACCGACAATTACTACGCTACGCTCAACTCGGCCGTGTTTTCGGACGGGTCGTTCGTCTACATCCCGCCGGGCGTACGCTGCCCGATGGAGCTGTCGACCTATTTCCGCATCAACGAAAAGAGCACCGGGCAGTTCGAGCGCACGCTGATCATCGCCGACAAGGGCTCCTACGTCAGCTATCTCGAAGGCTGCACGGCGCCCATGCGCGACGAGAACCAGCTGCATGCGGCCGTCGTCGAGTTGGTGGCGCTGGAAGACGCGGAGATCAAATATTCGACCGTCCAGAACTGGTACCCGGGCGATGCCGAGGGCAAGGGCGGCATCTACAACTTCGTGACCAAGCGCGGCGACTGCCGCGAGGCACGGGCCAAGATCTCCTGGACCCAGGTCGAGACCGGGTCGGCCATCACCTGGAAATATCCGTCCTGCATCCTGCGCGGCGACAATTCCCGCGGCGAGTTCTACTCGATCGCTATCTCCAACGGCATGCAGCAGGTCGACAGCGGCACCAAGATGATCCATCTCGGCCGCGACACGACGAGCCGCATCATCTCCAAGGGCATTGCGGCCGGCAAGTCGGACAATACCTACCGCGGCCTCGTCTCGGCCCACCGCAAAGCCAGGAACGCCCGCAATTTCACCAATTGCGATTCGCTGTTGATCGGTGAGAAATGCGGCGCCCATACCGTGCCGTATATCGAGGCGAAGACGGCCTCCGCCGTGTTCGAGCACGAGGCCACGACCTCGAAGATCTCCGAAGATCAGCTCTTCTATTGCCGCCAGCGCGGGCTGTCGGCCGAGGAAGCGACCGCGCTGATCGTCAACGGCTTCGTGCGCGACGTGCTCCAGCAGTTGCCGATGGAATTCGCGGTTGAGGCCCAGAAGCTGATCGCCATCTCGCTCGAAGGCAGTGTTGGGTGATCACTGCAAGGATCGAAGCGTTCCCAGGCGGTGGACGCCTTCGCTCATCATCGACAGGGTAACGGAATGCTTGAAGTCAGGAACCTCCACGTCGAAGTGGACGGGCAGAAGATCCTCAACGGGCTCGATCTCACGGTGCGGCCGGGTGAAGTTGCGGCCATCATGGGTCCGAACGGCTCCGGCAAGTCGACGCTGTCCTACGTGATCGCGGGTCGCTCGGATTATGATGTCACGGCGGGCGAAGTGCTGCTCGACGGCGAAAACGTGCTGGAGATGGATCCGGAGGAGCGCGCCGCCAAGGGCTTGTTCCTGGCGTTCCAGTATCCGGTCGAGATCCCCGGCGTCGCCACGATGACGTTCCTCAAGGCATCCGTGAACGCCCAGCGCAAGGCGCGCGGCGACAAGGAGATGTCGACACCCGATTTCATGCGCCACGTGCGCGAGGGGGCCGCCAGGCTCGAGGTCGACCCCGACATGCTCAAGCGGCCGCTGAATGTCGGCTTCTCGGGCGGCGAGAAGAAGCGCATGGAGATCCTGCAGATGGCGCTGCTGGAACCGCGTTACGGCCTACTCGACGAGACGGATTCCGGGCTCGACATCGATGCGCTGCGCATCGTGTCGAAGGGCGTGAATGCGCTCCGCGCCGTCAACCGCGGCTTCGTGGTCATCACGCACTACCAGCGGCTGCTCGACTACATCAAGCCCGACGTGGTCCACATCATGTCCAAGGGCCGCATCATCAAGAGCGGCGATGCTTCGCTGGCGCTGGAGCTGGAGAAGAACGGCTACCGCGACTACGTCGCCGACGCGGCCTGAGGGCGGCGCCATGACGACGATGGCCAGGATGCCGAACGGAGCCGAGCAGGCGCTCGAAGAGCAGTTCCACGCCAGGGCGCCGGGAAGTCTCCTGGCGACCGATCGGCACGACGCCTTCAGGCGGTTCGCCGCCGCCGGCCTTCCTCATCGCCGGATCGAGAGCTGGCATTACACGGATCTCCGGACCCTCTTGCGCGAGGCCCCGCCGCCGGCTCCGGAACCGGACGCCGAGACGATCGCTGTGGCACGCGAGCGGCTGCAGGCCCATGCGGTGCCGGGTGCCGCTCGCATCGTGGTGGTCGATGGCCATTTCCGCCCCGAGCTGTCGGACATCGCGGCGTTGGGCGGCCGTGTCCGGGTCAGCCCGGTGCTGGAGGCACTCTCGACGTGCGACCTCGACGCCGACCTCGTGACCGCGCAGGCGCTCGGCGTCGAGGAGTCGATGGTGGCGCTCAATGCCGCGTTCCTGCAAGGCGGCGTGATGGTGGAGATAGAACCCGGCACGACCGTGGAGAGGCCGATCGAGATGATCTCGCTGCTCTCGGGCCGGGTGCCGGCCGCCACCTATGAGCGGAGCTATCTGCAGCTCGGCGCGCATGCCTCGGCGACCGTCATCGAGCGCCATGAAGCGCTCCGCGATGCGCAGTCGCTGGCCAACGCGGTCCTCGTCGTCTCGGGCGGGGACGGGGCCTCGTTCGAGCACCTCGCCCGCATCGACGGGCTCGGGGCGGAGGCCGTGCACCTTGGGACGACATTGATCCGACTCGGAGCCGATGCCAGGTTCAGCGGTACCACGCTGATCGCCACGGCCGGCGTAACCCGTCGTCAGGCCTATCTGGAATTTGCCGGTCCGCATTCGACGGCACACTTCTACGGCGTGTCGCTGCTCGACGGGCGCTGCCACGCCGACACCACGCTGATCGTGACGCATACCGCGCCGCATTGCGAAAGCCGGGAACTCTACAAACATATCCTGGACGACGAAGCGACCGGGATCTACCAGGGCAAGGTGGTGGTGGCGCCCGGCGCGCAGAAGACCGACGGCAAGATGCTGTCCAAGGCGATCTTCCTCGGGGAGGGCGCCAGCATGTACAACAAGCCGGAGTTGGAGATCTTTGCCGAGGACGTGGTCTGCGGCCATGGCGCGACGGCGGGCTCCCTCGACGACGATCAACTCTTCTATCTCCGCGCCCGCGGCATCCCGCTGCGCGAGGCGCAGGCCCTGCTGCTCGAAGCCTTTGCGTCCGAAGCGATCGATGCGGTTTCGGTGGACGCGCTGAAAGAGGAGATGGGCGGCCGCGTGGGGCAATGGCTCCGCCAGCACGGAAAGTGAACGATATGCTCGACCAGCCCCGCGCCGGCGTCCCGGCCTACGACGTCGCCCGGATCCGTCAGGACTTCCCGGCCCTGTCGCTGACCCCTTACGGCAAGCCGCTCGTCTATCTGGACAATGCGGCATCGGCCCAGAAACCCCGGGCCGTGATCGATCGTATGACGCTCGCCTACGAGACCGAATATGCCAACGTGCATCGCGGCCTCCACTACCTGGCCAATGCCGCGACCGACGCCTTCGAGATGGCGCGCGAGACGGTGCGGGCCTTCCTCAATGCCGAGTCGGTCGACGAGATCGTGTTCACGCGGTCGGCCACCGAGGCCGTCAATCTCGTGGCGTCCTCGTTCGGATTGAACAATATCGGCGAAGGCGACGAGATCGTGCTCTCCATCATGGAGCACCATTCCAATATCGTGCCCTGGCACTTCCTGCGCGAGCGCAAGGGCGCGGTGCTGAAGTGGGTCGGGGTCGACGACGACGGCAACCTGTCGCTCGACGATTTCGAGCGGGCGCTGACACCGCGCACCAAGATCGTCGCCATGACCCATATGTCGAACATGCTGGGCACGATCACGCCCATCAAGGAGATGGTCCGTATCGCCCATGCGCGCGGGATCCCCGTGATGGTCGACGGCTCGCAGGGTGCCGTGCACCTCGACGTCGACGTCCGCGACCTCGATGCCGACTTCTACCTCTTCACGGGTCACAAGGTTTACGGCCCGACCGGCATCGGCGTGCTCTACGGCAAGAAGGAGATGCTGGCGAGCCTGCCGCCGTTCAACGGCGGCGGCGAGATGATCGATGTCGTCACGACCGAGTCGGTCACCTACAATGCGCCACCCCACCGCTTCGAGGCCGGCACGCCACCGATCGTCCAGGCCATCGGTCTCGGGGCCGCGCTCGACTACATGCGCGACATCGGCCGCGACCGCATCCGGGCGCACGAGCAGGGCCTGGTTGCCTACGCCCATGAGCGGCTCGGCCGCATCAACTCGCTGCGCATCTTCGGCAAGGCGAAGCACAAGGGTGCGATCCTGAGCTTCGCGATGGAGAACGCCCATCCGCACGACGTCGCCACCGTGATCGACCGATACGGCCTGGCGGTGCGGGCCGGCACGCATTGCGCCATGCCGCTGCTGCAGCGTTTCGGCGTGACCGCGACCTGCCGCGCGTCCTTCGGGCTTTACAACACGCGCCAGGAGGTCGATGCCCTGGCCGACGCGCTGTTGAAGGCCGAAGCGCTCTTCGCTTGAACGGGACCGAGATGTCAGACACAGCCTTGAAGGCGCCAGCCGCCGCAGAGCCGAACCGGCCCGAGATCGAGCCGGCTCCCGCGATCCCGCCGGCCGAGCTCGACCAAATCACCGACGGGCTCGTGGCGGCCCTGAAGACTGTCTACGATCCCGAGATCCCGGTCGACATCTACGAGCTCGGCCTGATCTACAAGATCGATATCGACGATTCGAAGTTCGTGTCGATCGACATGACCTTGACGGCTCCGGCCTGCCCGGTGGCGGGCGAGATGCCGGGCTGGGTCGAGACGGCCGCCTCCGCGGTGCCGGGCGTTGCAGGCGCCAAGGTCACCATGGTGTTCGACCCGCCGTGGGATCAGAGCCGCATGTCGGACGAGGCTCGCGTCGCGCTCGACATGTGGTGACACGGTCCGTCTGACGCACGGGGGCTGGACCTCGGCTGCGTTCACGGTGCCGGCAGCCGCTCCAGTTCGTCGATCAGCCCTTCGATGACGCCGAGGCCGATGCTCCAGAAGTCGGGGTCGTGGGCGTTGAGGCCGAACGGTCCGAGCAGCGCGCTGTGGTGCTTGGTGCCGCCGGCCTCCAGCATGGCAAAGTAGCGCTCGGCGAAGCCTTCCGGCGTTGTGCGGTACACGCCGTAAAGCGAGTTAACCAGGCAGTCCCCGAACGCGTAGGCGTAGACGTAGAAGGGCGAGTGCACGAAGTGCGGCACATAGGCCCAGAACACGTCGTAGCCCGGTCCCAACCGGATCGCCGGTCCGAGACTGTCGGCCTGGACCGACATCCAGAGTTCGCCGATCCTGTCGGCCGTCAGCTCGCCGTGGCGCCGTTCCTCGTGGAGCTTGCGCTCGAAGCTGTAGAAGGCGACCTGCCTCACCACCGTGTTGAGCATGTCCTCGACCTTGGCGGCCAGGAGGCCGAAGCGCGCCTCCGGCGTCGCGGCCCGGGCCACCATCGACTGGAACGTCAGCATCTCGCCGAAGACGGAGGCCGTCTCGGCCAGGGTAAGGGGCGTCGGCGCCATCAGCGCGCCCTGCGGGGCCGCGAGCGTCTGGTGCACGCCGTGGCCGAGTTCGTGCGCCAGCACCATCACGTCGCGGGGCCGGCCCTGGTAGTTCATCAGCACGTAAGGGTGAACGCCCGGTACGGTGGGGTGCGAGAAGGCGCCCGGCGCCTTGCCGGGCCGCACCTCGGCATCGATCCAGCGTTCGTCGAAGAAGCGTTTCGCGAGGCCCGCGAGCTTCGGCGAAAAGCTCCCGTAGGCGTCGAGCACCGTGTCGCGGGCCTCGGCCCAGGGCACGGTCGCGAGCGGCGCCTGGGGCAGGGGGGCGTTGCGGTCCCAGTGGTTCAGCCGGTCGACGCCGAACCATCGCGCCTTGAGCTTGTAGTAGCGGTGCGAGAGCCTCGGATGGGCCGCCTCCACGGCCGCGACGAGCGCGTCCACGACGTCGCGCTCGACCCGGTTCGACAGGTGGCGTGAATCGGCTACGTCCGCGAAGCCGCGCCAGCGGTCCGAGATCTCCAGGTCCTTGCTCAGCGTGTTGGTGATCAGCGCGAAGGTGCGCCGATGCGCCGCCAGCGTCTCGGCGAGCGCATTCGCCGCCTTCTCCCGCCTGTCGCCCTGCTGATCCTGCAGCAGGTTCAACGTCGGCTCCAGCGACAGCGACTCGCCCTCGATGTCGAAGCGCAGCGACGTGATGGTCTCGTCGAACAGCCGCGTCCAGGCCGAGCGCCCCGTCACCGACTTCTCGTGGAAGAGCTGCTCGAGCTTGGTGTCGAGCTGGTGTGGGCGATCCTTGCGGATATCGTCCAGCCAAGGCTTGTAGCGGGCGAGCGGCCCGGACGCGGCGAGCCGGTCGATCACCGCATCGGCGATACCGTTCAGCTCGAGCACGAAGAACAGCAGGTTCGACGATACCGACGTGACCCGGTCCTGCGCGTCGGACAGGAACTTGGCCCTGGTCGGATCGGACGTATCCTCGGCATAGAGCAACTGGGCGAAGGACGCGGCGCGGCCCAGCACGTCTTCCAGGACCTCGAACGCCATGATGGCTTCGAGGAGCCGGGTGCTGCCGTCGGCATCGTCGGCGAGCGAAGCCAGTCGGCCGCGATAACGTTCGGCGAAGCCCTCCGCGTCCCGCTCGGCTTGCGCCAGGTCGTCCGCGAAGCGTGGCGTGTCCATGCCGGCATAAAGGTCCGCGAGGTTCCAGGTCGGGACGGCACCAAGGGACTCGGACGACGAAGCAGCGAGGGCCTGGTGGAGGGCGAGACGGCGACGGAAGAAGGTCATCGAACTGGGTGGTCCTTGGTTTCGGCCGCAGGGGCGAGCCCGCTGCTCCAGTAAGCCCATCCGACGATGGCGTCACGGGGGCACGGCGCCCGTCGCCCCACCGCGACGGGCCGCATCGGCGGTGCCGACCGCGTGGCGTTAAGGGGGGGTTTACCCTGCTCCGCCAGGGTGGAGATGCGAGCGGCATGGAATCCGCCGGCCCGGGAATGCATGACAGCCACCATCCTCATCGTCGACGACGACCCCGTCCAGCGCCGACTGCTGGAAGCGATGGTGCGCCGGTTCGGTTACGACGCCGAGGTGCTCGGCGGTGGCGCCGCGGCCCTGACGCGTCTCGAAGCACCCGACCTCAAGCCCGTCGATCTCCTGATCTGCGACCTCGTCATGCCGGACCTCGACGGCATGGCGGTGCTGGCGCGCTTGCGCGAGCGCAAGATTGCCGTGCCGGCCATCGTGCAGACAGCTCACGGGACGATCGACACCGTGATCTCGGCCATGCGGGCCGGGGCCATCGACTTCGTGGTCAAACCGGTCGGGGCCGAGCGCCTGTCGGTGTCGATCAAGAATGCCCTGCGCTTCGACGCGCTGGAAGACGAAGTGCGCCGCATGACGCGGCGAGCCTCCGGCGCGCTGACGTTCCGCGATATCGTCACGCAGAGCGACGACATGGGCCGGGCGATCCGGCTCGGCGAGCGCGCTGCACGGTCCAACATCCCGGTGCTGATCGAGGGGGAATCCGGTGTCGGCAAGGAACTGATGGCCAGGGCCATCCAGGGATCCTCGGATCGTAAGGGCAAGCCCTTCGTGCCGGTGAACTGCGGCGCCCTGCCCGAGAACCTGATCGAGTCGATCCTGTTCGGCCACGAGAAGGGCGCCTTCACCGGCGCGACCGAGAAGCATCTCGGCAAGTTCGTCGAGGCCAACGGCGGGACGCTGTTCCTCGACGAGATCGGCGAACTGCCGCTCGAAGCGCAGGTCAAGCTGCTGCGCGCCTTGCAGGAAGGCGAGGTCGACCCCGTCGGCGCCAAGCGCTCGACCAAGGTGGATATCCGGTTGATCTCGGCCACCAACCAGAACCTTATTGAGCTGGTCAAACGGGGCCGCTTTCGCGAGGATCTGTTCTACCGGCTCAATGTGTTCCCGATCACCATCCCGCCCTTACGGGGGCGCCGCGCCGACGTGCCCGACCTCGCTCGGCGCTTCGCGGCCCGCTTCGCCGCCGAGGAGGGCAAGAAGATCGCCGGCATCGCGGCCGAAGCGCTGGCACTGCTGTCGCGCTACGATTGGCCCGGCAACGTGCGCCAGCTCGAGAACGTGATGTTTCGGGCCGTGGTGCTGGCCGACGGCGGCGAACTCGGCATCGCCGAATTCCCGCAGATCGCGGCCCAGGTCGAAGGCTTCGAGGTCAGGGTCCCCCCGCTGCCTCCCGCCGCCCCGGTCGCGGTCGAACGGGACATCGTCCATGTCGAGGTCCGCGACCCCAACGTCCTCAAGCTGCTCGACGATTGCGGCGACGTCCGCCGGATGGAGGAGATGGAGGCCGAACTTATCCGTTTCGCGCTCGGCCATTACCGGGGCCAGATGTCCGAGATGGCGCGCAAGCTCGGCATCGGCCGATCGACCCTCTATCGCAAGATGAGAGACTTCGGCCTCAACGACGATCAGGCCGACGACGAGGCGGCCGCCTGAACTGTCACCGGAGTGCGACGGTGCCGGGGATAATCGCGTTTCGTTCCGCTTTGGCAGGAGTCCCGGTTGCGTTCGAGGC
>CAXUCF010000045.1:0-3645 GCA_964249275.1 uncultured Lichenihabitans sp. | reverse complement strand
GTTCGAGGCGCCGCCGCGCTCCACCTCCGGCCGAAGCGAAGGCCATCCGCCTCTGGGTCGCGTCCTCGACGGTTCCCGCGTTTTAGGAAGGTTGCAGCCGGGATGATTGCGCAGCGCGGCCGTGCCGCCCTCATGACGTCCACCGCCCTACTGCTCGGCCTCGCGGCCGTGCTGCCGGCGGTGGCCGGGCAGGTCTCCCGCAAGTCCCAGTCGACGGGAGTGCAGGATCCCGACCTGCTCGCCCCTGGCGGCGACGCCAGGGCGGCGCTGGCGCGTCTCGTGGCCGAGCCCGGCGTCGTGCTGAAAGCCTATGCGCCGACCCCGGATGGGGAAGCCCAGGACGTTATCGTCCCGCCATCGCCGGACGCCCTGCGGCGGACGAAGCCGTCGGCCATCGCGCCTGTCGTAGCCTCTGCCAACCGCGGCGACGCGGCCTTGCCGGCCGGCTCTGTCGCGTCTCGGCAACCGAGCGCGACCGGAACTGCGGCCTTGCCCGACCTCGCGCGGCTGGCCCCGGACCCCTCGATGTCGGCGAATGCGGGAACGGCGGACCCGATGGCCTTCGCGCCCGTATCGGGCGACATGCCGGTGCTCGATGCGGCAACACTGCAGAAAGCGCTGGCCGACTGGGTCGGTCCCGAACCGGCCCTCGATCGGAAGCCGGGGCCAGCCGAGGCGCGGCAGCGGGCAGAACGCGCCGCCATCCAGAGTTTCTACGCGGACCGTGGCTTCGCTCCCCTTTGGGTCGAGGAGGGTCGCTTCGACGCGCGCGGTCGCGCGTTGCTGTCGCGCATCGATCACGCGGCGGAGGATGGTCTCGACCTTCACGGCGTATCGGTCTCGGTGCCGCACGGCGGGGAGGCCGACGTCCTGGCGAGGTCCGAGATCTCGCTCAGCGATGCCGCGGCCCAATATGGTCACCAGGCGAGCGGCGGACGCGTCGACCCATCGCGCATCGGTCCATCGGTGGCGGTGAAGCCCGACGTTGCCGATGCGACGCGCGTCCTGGGCGCATTGAGGGATGCGGCCGACCCTGCGGAAACCCTGCGGGGCTTCAACCCGCCCCATAATGGCTACGCCCTGCTCCGGGCCAAGTTGGCCGAGTTGCGCCGGAACAGCGACATGGCCGATCGGGGTCCGATCCCTTCTGGCCCGGCGCTCAGACCCGGCATGCGGGACGCTCGCGTCCCCTTGATCCGCGCCCGCTTCAATCTCGACATCGCGCCCCGCCGGGATGCCGATGCAGGCCTCGTCTACGACACGCAGGTGGCTGGCGCCGTGGCCGACTACCAACGGGCGCATGGCCTGCCGGCCTCGGGCGTGTTGACGGCCCGCACCATCGCGAGCCTGTCGGGCGGCAACCCGCGCCGGCTCGAGGACGAGATCCTGGCCAACATGGAACGCTGGCGCTGGCTGCCGCGCGACCTC
Organism: uncultured Lichenihabitans sp.; assembly: GCA_964249275.1. Lineage (GTDB taxonomy): Bacteria > Pseudomonadota > Alphaproteobacteria > Rhizobiales > Beijerinckiaceae > Lichenihabitans. The sequence goes on along the minus strand of CAXUCF010000045.1, from coordinate 2,217 downwards.
GGGCAGCGTTATATCGCGGTCAACATCCCAGATTATTCGCTCGACCTCTATCAGGGCGACAGCATCGTTCACCATGCTCGCGTCGTGGTGGGCAAGCCCGACCACGAGACGCCGCTGTTTTCGGAGACGATGAAGTTCGTCATCGTCAATCCCTATTGGAACGTACCACTCTCCATCGTGAAGAAGGAGATGATGCCGAAGCTCGCGGCCGATCCGAACTACTTCGCCAATCATGGCTACGAGACGGTGGAACGCAACGGCGAGACCTTTGTGCGGCAGCCGCCCGGGGACAGCAATGCGCTCGGCCACATCAAGTTCATGTTTCCGAACCGGTTTTCGGTCTACCTGCATGACACGAACGCCCGTGCGTTGTTCGGCAAGACCGAGCGGGCGCTGAGCCATGGTTGCGTAAGGGTCGATGAGCCTCTGAGCCTCGCCGAGGCCGTGCTGGGGCGGGACCACGGCTGGACCGAGGCGAGACTGGCCAGGATGGTCGGCGGCGACGAGCGAACCATCAATCTCCCGCATCCCCTGCCGATCCACATCGACTATTTCACGGCCTTCGTCGACCAGCATGGCGAGTTGCGCCTGCGTGACGACGTCTACGGCTATTCGGCCCGGGTCCGGGCGGCGCTCGGGCTGCAGGGATGACCTGCGTCGCCGGGTTCGTCGCAAGTCGCCTTGCCGTTCCGGGAACCGGCCTTTTTCCAGCTGCGTTTCTCCGCGATCCGAACGGGCGGCCGGCGTCACCTTGGGCGGCTCCCTCCCGATCGGTTTTGGCTCTATTTTTCTGTTCATCGTCACTGTAAGGAGACATAAGGATCAGGCTCTGACCATGGTCCGAAAGGGGGGCGGGCGGGAATGCCGGCCGGAAAAATGATCGATCGCCTCATCAGTCGTTAACTTTGTCCGACAATAGTCCGTCGAGTCCTTGCGCGTGTCCTCCGGGTCGCACGCGCCAAAGAAGCGAGTTCCGCATTGAGACGTTGGCGTCCGCGATCCTGGCCCAAGGCCGCTGCCCGGCTACCTTCGTTCCTCGCCGCCATGACGGGAGCCCTCATCCTGCTGGCGCCCGGCACCACCGAAGACGCAATCGCCAACGGCGACACCCGGACGATCCATCTCCATCACGCCCACACTCAGGAAACCATCGACGCGACCTTCATGGTGGACGGTCAATACGATCCCGGCGTGCTCCAGAAGTTGAACTGGTTTTTGCGGGATTGGCGGCATGACGAAGCCACCAGGATGGACCCCCGCCTGTTCGACACGATCTGGGAGGTCTATCGCGAATCCGGCTCCCAGCAGCCGATCGTCGTCATGTCGGCCTATCGTTCGCCTGAAACCAACGCCATGCTGCGCCGTCGGTCGCGCGCCGTCGCCGAGCATTCCCAGCATATCCTGGGCAAGGCCATGGATCAGCACTACGTCGACGTTCCCATGTCCCGGATCCGCGAGATCGCGATGCGGCTGCAGCGGGGCGGCGTCGGCTTCTACCCGACCGCGGGATCGCCCTTCGTGCATATGGACGTCGGCGGTGTCCGCCATTGGCCGCGGATGAGCTACGATCAACTGTCGCGCCTGTTTCCCGACGGCAAGACGGTGCACATACCGTCGAACGGCCAGCCGCTGGCGCGCTACGAAGAGGCACGGGCCGAACTCGAAGCCCGCGGCGACAATTTCAGCTACCCCACGGCGGTCGAAGTCAAATCCAAGGGCTTCTTCGCCTGGCTGTTCGGTGGCGGGGGCGAAGAGGAAGGCGACGGCGAGGCCGCACGCGACAGCGGCGGTCCGCGCCCCGGCACGCCGGCGCCGGGTCGCATGGTCGCCTCCATCGATCGCAATTCCGCCGGCTCGGTCGTGAGCGAGCAGGTGACTGCCAACCGCAACGACGCCGGCATGCACTCGTTCTTCGCCTCGAACGGGGCGCCATCGTCCGACACCGTCGCGGTCCCGGTCGCACAAGCTCCGGCACGCCGCGGTCGAGGGGCTCGCGTTCAGGTCGCGGCGCTGCCGCCGGCCGGTGCGGAACCCTCCGAGGCCGAGGCCCAACAACGTCTCGCGCAGGAAATGCAACGGCAGGAGCAGATCAGGGCCGCGGCTGCCGCTCAGGTGCAGGCCGCCCAGGCACGTGCCGACGCGAAGGCCCAGGCTGACGGGGAAGCCCAGGCCGCCGCGACGGCACGCGCGCAGGCGGCCGAGACTCCCGCGCCACCC
>CAXUCF010000044.1:0-23282 GCA_964249275.1 uncultured Lichenihabitans sp. | reverse complement strand
AGGGCTACACGGTGGTCCGGCTGGTTGCCGCGCCCGGCGCGGCCCCGCCGGCGCGCGCCCAGCCGCGCGGGACGTGAGCTGCGCCCCATCAGACGTTCACGAGAGCATAGGCCTGCCGCCTCCTTGGCCAGCAAACCCAGCGTCGAAAGGTCATCGATGTCGCGGAGTGCCGTGTCCTGCGAGCAATGGGCGATCTTGGCGTATTTGGACGACGTGAATTTACCTTCGAAACCGTCGAGCAATCGGTTCAGGATCTTGCGCTGGCGATCGTTCACTCCGTTTGCGGCAGGGCCGGCCCAGAACCTCGCCTTCCGAAGGACCGCGTCCAAGCGGCCTTCCGCATCGTTCAAGGCGCCGTCGAGCACGCGCATGAACCAGCGCAGCCGCGGCGTACCCCGTTTCGCCGCAGGATGCGATCAGCACCACCCTGCATCGTTCCGCCGTCACGCCGCCTGGGCGCGCGCCGCCTCTTTCTTGTCGTCGATCTCGTGAGCGATCCGGCGCTCGAGCAGGGCCAGCACGGCAGCCTCCTCGGGCTTCAACTGCGGCAGGTTCTCGCGCAGCTCGGTGTCCACCTCCTGCTTGATTTCCAGGAGCAGTTCGCCCGACATGTAGGAATTGACGATCGTCGGGTGCACATAGCACTTCCGGCAGATCGTGGCGGTGTTGCCGAGCCGCGCCGAGACGCGCTCGATCGCGGCGCGCACGTTCTTCTTGGCCTTGGCCTCGGTATCGATGCTGCCGAACTCGCTCAGCGCCAGCGCGGCCAGCACCGTGCCGGCCCAGGTGCGGAAATCCTTGGCCGTGATGTCGCGCCCCGTGATTTCACGCAAGTATTCGTTGACGTCGTGGGACGTCACACCGTGGCGCTGGCCCTCGTGGTCGACGTACTGAAACAGCTGCTGCCCGGGTAGGTCGTGACAGGCCTTGACGATCTTGGCGACTCGCCTGTCATGCAGCTTCAGCTTCCAGACCTTGTTGCTCTTGCCCTTGAACTCGAAGCGCAGGTCTGCCCCGTGCACGTCGACGTGGGGGTTGCGCAGCGTCGTGAGCCCGTAGGACTCGTTGTGCTTGGCGTAATCCTCGTTGCCGACGCGGATCAGCGTGGTCTCGAGGAGGTAGACCACCGTGGCCAGCACTTTTTGGCGAACGAGCCCGTGCAGCGCCATATGCTGCTTCACGGTGGCCCTGATCGTCGGCAGGGCCTCCGCGAAAGCCGTCACATGCTCATACTTGGCGCCGTCGCGAACCTCGCGGAACGCCGCATGGTAGCGGTATTGCTTCCGGCCTTTCACGTCGCGGCCGGTCGCCTGGATGTGGCCTCGCGGATCGGGGCAGATCCACACGTCGGTATAGGCCGGCGGGATGGCGAGCTTGCGAATGCGCGCGACCTCGGCCGGGTCCTTCACGGCCGAGCCGTCCGGGTTGCGGAAGGACCAGCCCTTGCCGGCTTTGCGGCGGGTGATACCGGGCTGGTCGTCGTGGACGTAGACGAGGCCCGCGCCTTCCGCGGCGTCGCGCGGATCGACGATCTCGTGGACGGCCTCTTCATCGTCTTCCGTCACGGTCTGCAGCATCGTGAGCAACCTCCGGACTCTGGAATGCCAACCCCGCGCGACCTGTTCCTGCCGCGCGGTGACGCAGGCGGGGGCATGGTGAACCGTGAGGGCTCCTCAGCCCTGTCCGACTGTGGACGGAGGATCGCCGGCAAGCCGGTAGGAGCCCGACAAGCGCGGCTCGAGGCGCGGAATGGCGTGGTGGACGGAGGCTCGGCCGCGCAGCATGATGGGGCGGTAAAGCTGCTTCGTGGCCTCGACCAGGTGGACGCCCGCCCCGGGCAACGCCATGCGCCTGCCGGTCCGTTCGAAGAACGGCGCCAGACGGAGGAAAGGGCGGTGCTCGAAGGGCGGCACGTAAAGCGCTTCGCCGAAGCGCTCGGGCGAGAACAGCGTTTCGCGCAGCAGCGCCGCGATCTGCCGTTTCGAGAAGGGCTGGCCGTAGCCGAAGGGCGTCGTGTCGACGCGGGCCCAGAAACCGCGCCGGTTGCACGCCACCGCGATCATGCGGCCGCCCGGCGTCAGCACGCGCCAGACCTCGGCCAGCACCTCGCGCGGGTGCTCGGTCGGTTCCAGCATGTGGACCATCAGCACGCGGTCGATCGAGCCATCGGGCAGCGGAAGTTGCTCACCCTCGACGAGGGCCGTGGCCGAGGTGCCGCCGGGCGGCCAATGGACGATGCCCTGCTCGGCCGGCATCAGGCCGATGACGCGCACGGCCTCGTCACGAAAGGGTTCGAGAAAGGGGATCGCATAGCCGAGCCCCGCCACGGCGAGCCCGCCCGTGTCCTGCCACCAGGACCGGACGATGCGTGCGATCGAGCGCTGGGCGATGTGGCCGAGCGGCGCGGCGTAGAAGGCACGGAGGTCGACGACATCGATCGGCATGCAGATCTTGTCGCATGTCTCGGCCGGGGCGCGAAGCACTGCACCGAGCGGTGGTGGGAAAGCCTCCAAACCAGGGGATTGGCCTCAGAGGAGCGTAACTTTGTTTCTCACGACGCCTTTACAAGGCGGCAATCCAGCTAGATCGTGACAGGAGTGGGGCAAGTGGACGTCGAGGATCGAAGCCATGCGGGCAAAGAATGCACTGGCCGCAACCGCGATGTCCCTCGGTCTCGGCATCTGGACCGGCAACGCGCATGCAGCCGTGAACATCCAGGTCGACCTGTCGAGCCAGACCATGCATGTCACATCCGGCGACGGCCAAAGCTACGATTGGCCGGTCTCGACGGCCCGCAAGGGTTTCGTGACGCCGCGCGGGCGCTACGGCGTGCAGAGCCTCCAGGCCATGCATTACTCGCGCAAGTACCACGATTCGCCGATGCCCCACTCCATCTTCTTCAAGGGTGGCTACGCGATCCACGGCACCTACCAGACGGGTTCGCTCGGCGCCGCCGCGTCGCACGGCTGCGTGCGGCTGTCGCCCACCCACGCGGCCGAACTCTACGCGATGGTGCGGGCCGAGGGCGCCAGCATCAGCATCTTAGGGAACTCGCGGCGCGGCGATGTCCAGGTCGCCCGTCGTCGCGACGAGATCCGGGTCGCGAGTTCTCGTCGCCGCCGGAACGATCGCTACGACGATGACGCGCGTCGGCGGCAAACGGACGAGAACCCGCTGGCCTACGCGCCCTTCGCTCCGACCTACGACGACTGGATGCAGGACCCCTTGGGCGCCCCGACGGGAGATGATTGAGCCCCTCGGCTTCCGCTTGGCCCCTGCCTTGAGCAGGCGGAGAAGAGGATCCCGCGGAGCTCGCCTGCGGCTCAGATCGACCCGCTCTCGTCCGCGAGCCGCGGCCCCGAATAGGCCGGAAGTCCGTCGTGGAGCACCGCCCATACCGGCCTCGTAGCAGTGTGGACGTGGTCCATCGGCGGCACAGTGTCGGGGTCGTCGAGGCTGGCCGTGGTGATGTCGATCTCGTCCTGCAGGGTCTCGTGCTCGAACGTCAGCGACGTCCCGCAGATGCCGCAGAACCGCCGCCTCACCTCCGGGCTCGACCTGAAGCTCGTCGGCATGCCGGACGTGAAGCGAAACGACGCGCGCGGCACCGAGAACCAGGCCACGGAGACCGATCCGACGACCCTTCGGCAGTCGACGCAATGGCAGATCGTCTCGTGGAATGGGCACCCCTCGGCCTCATAGCGCACCTGCCTGCAGTAGCAGCCGCCCCGCAGCATCATGGGCTCGCTCCTCCTCCGCTCGCGGCGTCGTCAGATGGGGCGCCGATCTCCAGGGTCCCTTAGCTCTGCGCGGTCCGGCGGATCGCCGTCAAGGTGGTGGCGGGCGTGATGACGTCGGGATCGACCGTCACGTGGATGATGGCGGGTTTGCCCGAAGCCGACGCCCGCTCGAAGGCCGGCGCGAAATCGGCCGTCCGCCGCACGATCTCCCCATGCCCGCCGAAGGCCCGGGCATAGGCCGCGAAATCGGGGTTGGCGAGCGCCGTGCCGCTGACCCGGCCGGGGTACTCCCGCTCCTGGTGCATGCGGATGGTGCCGTACATGCCGTTGTCCACCACCACGACGATCACGGCGAGCCCGTATTGCACCGCGGTGGCGAAGTCCTGGCCGGTCATCAGGAAGCAGCCATCGCCCGCGAAGGCCACCACCGTCCGCGACGGATCGAGCCGCTTGGCCCCGATCGCGGCCGGCACGCCGTAGCCCATCGACCCCGAGGTCGGCGCGAGCTGCGTGCCCCATCGGCGGAATTGGTAGAAGCGACCCGGCCAGATGGCGTAGTTGCCGGCACCGTTGGCCAGGATGGCGTCGGGCGGCAGCCGGTCGCGCAGCCAGCACACGACATGGCCCATGTCGACGAACTCCCGCTCGGCCGCACCCGCGGCGACGGCCGATGCTGCGGTCCAGCCAAGGTAGTCGGCCCGGGCCTCGGCGCAGCGCGCGCCCCATGGGATGTCGTTCGGCGGCTGCAAGGCTTCGAGCGATGCCGCGAAGGTGCGCGGCGCCGCGTGGATGCCGAGGACGGGGTGATAGACGCGGCCGATCTCGCCCGCATCGGCGTGGACATGCACCAGCGCCTGGCGCGGCACCGGAATGTCGAGGAGCGTGTAGCCCTGCGACGGCATCTCGGCCATGCGGCCCCCGACCAGCAGGACGAGGTCGGCCGCCGCGATGCGGGCCTCGAGCTTGGGGTTGGGCCCGATGCCGATCTCGCCCGCGTAGTTCGCACGACTCGCGTCGAAGAGCCCGGCGCGACGGAACGAGGTCGCGACCGGCAAAGCGAAGCGCTCGGCGAAGCGGGCCACCGCGGCGGTGGCCTGTGCGGTCCAGCCGCCGCCGCCCAGCACCACGACGGGCCGCTCGGCCGACCAGAGCAGCTTCTGCAACTCCGCCATCTGGGGCAGCCCCGGCCAGGGCAGCACGGGCTCGACGCGCGGCGCATCCGCCACGCTCGCCATCTCGGTCAGCACGTCCTCGGGGAGCGCCACCACGACGGGGCCCGGACGGCCCTGCAGCGCGACATGGAAGGCGCGCGACAGGGTCTCGGGGATGCGGCGGGGATCGTCGATCTCCACGACCCATTTGGCGACCGAGCCGAAGACGGCCCGGTAGTCCATCTCCTGGAAGGCGCCACGGCCCCGCATGCCGCGCTCGACCTGCCCGACGAACAGGATGAGCGGCACCGAATCGTGTTCGGCGATGTGAAGGCCGGCTGCCGCATTGGTGGCGCCGGGGCCGCGCGTCACCATGCAGATGCCGGGCCGGTTGGTGAGGCGCGCCGACGCGTCGGCCATCATGGCGGCGCCGGCCTCGTGGCGGCACACCGTGAGCGCGATGGGGGCATCGCGCAGAGCGTCGAGCACCGCGAGGTAGCTCTCGCCCGGCACGCAGAAGACGTAGGTGACGCCCTGGGCCACGAGCCCGTCGACCAGGATGCGGCCGCCCGTGCGGGCCGCGTGCGGTTGGTCCGTCATGGTTGTCCTCCGCGGCCGCCCCAGGCGGGGTCGGCCAGGATCTCGGCCCGGTGCTGATCGAGCCCCGGCGCGGGGCGCGGGCTCGCCTGCGGCACGCCGTCGAGGATGATCGGCGACCGGACGCCGGGCGTGGCGCCACCCTCGGCCGCGGGATTATCGAGCGACAGCGCCATGCCGCGCGCCCGCACCTGCGGGTCGGCGAAGACCTGCGCCACGCTGTTGATGGGCCCGGCCGGCACATGGGCGGCGTCGAGCAGCACCAGAAGCTCGTCGCGTTGCCAGCGCGACGTCAGCGCATGGAGCGCGGCCGTCAGGGCGTCCCGGTTGGCGACGCGCCGCTTGTTGACGAGATAGTCGGGATCGGCCGCCAGCGCCGGCGCCCCCAGGATGTCGCAGAGCCTGCGGAACTGCCCGTCGTTGCCGGTCGCGATGATGACATGGCCGTCCGCCACCGGGAACACGTCGTAGGGCACAAGGACGGGATGCGCATTGCCGAGCCGCCGCGCGTCCCGTCCCGAGACCAGGAAGTTGGTCGCCTGGAAGCTCAGCATCGCGACCTGGGTGTCGAGCAGCGCGCAGTCGATCCAGGCCCCCTCCCCCGTGCCGGCTCGGCGGATGAGGGCCGCCTGGATGGCATTGGCGGCATAAAGCCCGGTGAACAGATCCGCGATGGCCATGCCGGATTTCGTCGGAGCGCCGTCCGGCTCGCCCGTGATCGACATGGCGCCCCCCATGCCCTGGATCAGGAAGTCGTAGCCGGCCCGGGCCGCATAGGGACCGTCCTGCCCGAAGCCGGAGATCGAGCAGACCACGAGCCGCGGGTTCAGCGCCCGCATCGACTCCGGGTCGAGGCCGTAGCGCTTGAGGCCGCCGACCTTGAAGTTCTCGATGACGACATCGGCGTGGGCCGCGAGGCGTCGGACCAGGGCCCGACCCTCGGCGGTCTCGAAATCGGCCGCGATGCAGCGCTTGCCGCGGTTGCAGCTGTGGAAATAGGCGGCGACGGGGTCGCCGCCCTCGCGGCCGTCCCGGGCGGCCACGAAGGGCGGTCCCCACTGGCGCGTATCGTCGCCGCTGCCGGCGCGCTCGACCTTGACCACGTCGGCCCCGAAATCCGCCAGCAACTGCCCGCACCAGGGACCAGCCAGGATGCGGGCCAGTTCGAGGACGCGGATGCCCTCGAGCGGTGGCAGTGCGGTGGACACGGACATAGGATCGTTTCGGCCCAAAGTACCGGCTTACGGCGCGCGGGCGTTCGGATCAACCGGCCCGACGCCGTGGCAGTGTATCAGTTTCAAATTCTTGAAGACGCTTATTGAAGCGCTGCTTTGCCTCACAGGTAATCCGACTTTCCCGGATCATTGATGGGTGGGCGCCAACTATCAAGAGCGAAGGGCGATCCGACGCCCTTGACGAGCACGAACCCGGCAAACGATAAAGTCCGATTAAAGCCAAGTCGAAAGGTAATCTCACCAGCGGATTTGGATGGCGAGTAAGAAACTCAAGCAGAAGGCCAACGCGTAGGCGGCTCGGCGTAGAAGGATCAACAGGATGACATGCTTGCCATAAGAAGAAACCGCTTAGCAAGAAGCACATAATCGGCGCACAAGCCTTCTGCAGTACTGCAGAGCGAGCGACACGCGAGGCTCGGCGCCAACGATGAATGAACATCTGAGCTGCATTCATTTGTAGAGTCTCACTACGCCTCGGTAGAGTTAACCATAAGATCCACGCCTACCCGGCTTCGCCTCCGTCCCCTCGATCAGGGCAGTGACATGCTCCCTGCTTAAAAGACCGCCCGAGATGCCAGCGGCCATGAGCGGGGTCAAGCCACTCGGATTCAAACTGCGACACTACCGACGCCGCCGAGCCCGGGTCCTCACCTCCGACAGCAGGTTATCGCGGAAACCGCCGGTTTCACTCAAACAGGTCAGAGTGGGTGCCGGTGCGGACGAAGACCACGCCGCCGTCCTCCTTGAGTTCGTAGACCAGAAGGAAGTCGCCGCCAATATGGCACTCGCGGTAGCCGTGCCACTCGCCCTTAAGCTCATGGTCGAGCCATTCTGCTCCGAGCGGGGCGTCGTTCGCGGTAATCAAGGCCATCACCTCCTTGAGGCGATGCATATCGAACTTGCCGGCTCTGTTCAGCCGATGCCAATCCTTGGTAAAGCTTTTATCGAAGTCACTCTGACGCGGAAGGTTAGCCCTCCGCTCCCTTGAGGTCTTCTTCGATGGCATCAACCAAATCCTTTGCGCTTGAAAATCTCAGGTTCGTCATAGCTCTCGCTCTCTCCATGGCGGCCTGAGTTTCTGCGTTCGGCACTTTGAGATTGAGAGGCAAGCCCTGCTCGATCACCACGCGCCTGAGGAAAAGTCTCACCGCGTCAGACACAGACAGCCCGAGCCCCGCGAGAGTCTCGGCTGCCTGAACTTTCGTTGCCTCGTCGACACGGATGTGAACCATTGTCGATGTCATAACCTCATATCCTCTGTAAGAACGTCCCACGACGTATCTCAATTGAGATACAGGATCAAGGGCCTTGATGCGGCGCCGGTGGCCGATACCACGTCACCGCTTCCACAGGATCATCGGCATGCCGCCGCGCGAGCGCAGTGCGACGCGCTGCACCGGCATGACCTCGTGGCCCGGCGCCAGCGTCAGGCGCACGTGGCGCATCGCCGTGGCCAGCACGACCACGGCCTCCTGGATCGCGAAGGAGGCAGCGATGCAGATGCGCGGTCCGGCGCCGAACGGCAGATAGGCGAACCGGTCGATGCCGCCCCGGTTCTCGGGCAGGAAGCGCTCGGGCACGAAATGGTCGGGCGCGTCCCACAGCAGCTTGTGGCGATGCAGCACGTAGGGCGACACCACCACCATGGTGCCGGCCCTGATCCTGGTCCGGCCCAGCGTGTCGGGGCCGATCGCCTCGCGCGAGATGGACGCGGCCGGCGGGTAGAGCCGCATCGCCTCGTCGAGCACGGCGCGGGTCCAGAGGAAATCGTCGACGCGGGCGGGGTCGACGCGGCCGTTCGGCATGAGCTGGTCGACCTCGCGTTCGACGGCCTCGCGCGCCTCCGGATGCTGCGAGAGCAGGAACAACGCCCAGGTCAAGGCATTCGAGGTCGTCTCGTGGCCGGCGATCAGGAAGGTGACGAGGTTGGCCTTGATGTCGAGGTCGCTCAGGCCCTCGCCGGTCTCGGGATCGCGCGCCTGCATGAGCAGGGTGAGGAGGTCGCGCGGTGCTGCGGCGGGGTCGTCGGCGATCGCGGCCCGGCGCTTCGCCAGCATGGCGTCCACCTCCTCCTCGAAGTAGCGCAGCACGGGTTTCGTCTGGATGCGGGCGAGACGCGGCACCCACTCGGGCATGTCGAGGATGTCGAGCGGGTCGATCTTGCCGACCGATTCGAGATAGCGCGACACCGCCCGCGCGAAGCGGTCCTCCGGGCCGTTCATGGGCTCGGAAAAGATGGTGCGGCCCAGCACCCGCAGGGTCACGCGCGCCATCTCGGTCGAGACATCGATCCGGCGCCCGTCGCGCAGCCGCGACCAACGCTCGGCCAGTTCGTCCGCCACCGCCACCATGCTGTCCCTGAAGCCGGCGACGTGGCGGGGCGAGAACAGCGGTGCCAGGGCGCGACGTTGGGCGCGCCAGTCGGCGCCCTCGGCCAGCAGCAGGCCGGTGCCGAGCCCCCCGCCGAGCATGCGCCTTTGCAGACCGCCCTTGCCGTAATTGGCGGCGTTCTCGACCAGCACATGGCGGATCACGTCGGGGTCGCTGACCACGGCCACGCGGCCCAGCACGCTCTTGCCGTGAACGATCAGGTGCTCGAAGTGATAGCGCGTCCAGGTCGCGACGGGGTTCGACCGCAGGCCCCATAGCAGTTCGAGCGTGCCGGGCGGCGTCTCGAGCGGCACCGGCGCCGGCGCCCGCACCCCGCGGATGTCAGCCGAGACCGGCCGAGGTACGGCGCGAATCGGTTCTTCGAAGACGAGGCTCATGGGATGGGTCCGCGGTGGCGACCCGATGGAAATGGGCGCGCCCGCCCGGCGCGGCAACCCGGACAAAGTGACCGCCGCGCGCGGCGGGGATCGGCGCTTGCGACGCCGCGGGATATCGTCTCTAGTCCGCGCCGAGGCGGGGCGAATCGATCCCGCGACCGCGGGGACAGTTCATGCATCGGCGCAATGTGCTCGCGGGCGTCGGCGGCCTCGCCGCCTGGGCTGCCGTTCCAGCGGCCGCCCGGGCCGCGGCTGACGAGAAGACGCGTATCGTTCTCTGGCACGCCATGTCGGCCGCCAACGGGGAAGAGGTCAATCGGCTGACGCGGGACTTCAACGCCGGTCAGTCCGAGGTCGTCCTCGAATCCGTATTCAAGGGCACCTATCCGGACACGCTGACGGCGGCGATCGCCGCCTACCGGGCCGGCCAGGCACCGCATATCGTCCAGGTATTCGAGGTCGGCACCGGAACGATGCTGCAGGCGGGGCCGGCGATCAAGCCGGTCTGGCAGCTGGCGAAAGAGACCGGGCTCGCCGTCGATCCGAAGGCCTACATCCCGGGCGTGCGCGGCTATTATAGCCTGCCAAACGGCGATCTCGCCTCGATGCCGTTCAACTCGTCGACGGCCGTCATGTGGTACAACAAGGACGCCTTCGCGCAGGCCGGGCTCGATCCCGACAAGCCACCGCTGGTCTGGAGCGACTTCATCAAGACCGCGCAGGCGCTGGCCTCCAAGGCACCGACGCCGATCGCCAGCACCTCGGCATGGATGACCTGGATCCAGCTGGAAGAGTTCGCGGCGATTCACGACCTACCTTATGCGACCGCGGCCAACGGCTACGACGGGCTCGATGCCAAGCTGCTGATCGACGCGAAGCCGTTCGTCGGCCAGTTGCAGCGTTTCATCGACATGTCGAAGGACGGATCCTTCAAATACACCGGCCGCGACACGGCCCCCGATGCGGCGTTCTATTCCGGACAGGCCGCCATCGGTTTCGGCTCCTCGTCGGGCCGCGCCGACATCGTCAAGAACGCGCAGTTCCGCTACGCGGAGGCCTTGCTGCCGTATGAACCGGCGCTCAATCCCAAGCCGAACAACTCCATCATCGGAGGGGCAAGTCTGTGGACCCTGACTGCACCTAAGCGAACCGAGGCCGAATACAGGGCCGTGGCCAAGTTCTTCCAGTTCATCGGCCAGCCCGAACAGGTCGCGCTCTACGCGCAGCACACGGGCTACGTGCCCGTGACGACGGCCGGGTACGAACTCACGCAGCAGAAGGGCTACTACGCGAAGAACCCCGGTGCCGACCTGCCGGTGCAGCAACTCAGTCGCGGTGAGCTGACGCAGAACTCGCGCGGGCTGCGGCTCGGTCGCCTGCCCGAGATCCGCACCGTCATCTACGAGGAGATCGAGAAGGCGCTGCAGGGCCAGCAAACGTCCCAGCAGGCGTTGGACAGTGCCGTCGAGCGCGGCAACCGTGTGCTGCGCGACTTCCAGAAGTCTGCGCGGGGATGAGCGGGCAGGCCGCCTAGAGCGGTGACGACCCATGGAGCGCCGCACGCTGTTTCCGGGGCGACTGCTGCCCGCCCTGTTGATCTTGCCACAGCTTCTCCTGACGTTCGTGTTCTTCCTCTGGCCCGCGGGCCAGGCCATCTGGTCCAGCGCGAGGCGCGAGGATGCGTTCGGCACCACGACGGAATTCGTGGGACTCGACAACTTCGCCGATCTGTTCGCCGATCCGCTCTATGTCGCGGCCGTCGAGCGTACATTGTTGTTCTGCGGCTGCGTCGCCGGCCTGTCGATGGTGACCGCACTCCTCCTGGCGGTTTTCGCCGACAACGAAATCCGCAACCGTGCGTTCTATCGAACGATGCTGATCTGGCCCTACGCGGTCGCGCCTGCCATGGCGGCAGTGCTGTGGGTGCTGATGCTTCACCCGCAGATCGGCCTCATCGGCGCGTGGCTGAACAGGGTCGGCCTGTCCTGGGACTACAAGGTGGATGGCACGCAGGCCATGGTCATGGTGATCCTGGCCAGTGCCTGGAAGCAGGTCAGCTACAATTTCATCTTCTTCGTCGCCGGGCTCCAGGCGATCCCGAAAACCGTCGTCGAGGCGGCCCGCATGGACGGGAGTCGGGGCTTCTATCGGTTCCGCACCATCGTGCTGCCGCTGCTCATGCCCACCGTCTTCTTTCTTCTCGTCGTCGACCTCGTCTATGCTGCATTCGACACCTTCGCCACGGTCTTTGCCCTGACCGGCGGAGGTCCGGGCCAGTCGACCCAGACCCTGGTGCTGAAAGTGTATCTGGACGGGGTCGTCAACGCCAACATCGGGTCGTCCTCGGCCCAGTCCGTGGTCTTGATGCTCGGCGTGGTTGTTCTGTCGGCCCTCCAGTTCCGCTTCCTCGGGCGGAAGACCATCACGTGACAGGACCGACATGGGTCTAGGCACATGACCGGACGATGGCTGCCACATGCGGTCCTCATCCCGGCGCTGATCCTCTTCGCCCTGCCGATCTGGATTGCCGTCGTGGGCTCCACGCAGGACTCGTCCGCTATCGCCCGCGGGCAGATCTCGCTTCTCCCGCGCCTCGCGGGCCTCGGCGTCTATGCCGACGTGCTGCGCAACGGCTCGGCCGGAGCAGGACCCGTCTGGCACGAACTCCTGATTTCGGCCGCGATGGCCTTCACCATCGCGCTCGGCAAGATCGCCATCTCGATTCCGTCGGCCTATGCGGTGACCTTCTTCCGTTTCCCGTTCCGCATGACGGCCTTCTGGCTGATCTTCATGACCCTGATGCTGCCGGTGGAAGTGCGGCTCATCCCCACCTTCCAGGTCATGTCCTCCCTCGACCTTATCAACAGCTTCGCGGGGCTGACGCTACCGCTGATCGCCTCGGCGACCGCGACGCTGCTGTTCCGCCAGACCTTCCTGATGCTGCCGGACGAACTGGTGGAGGCGGCCCGGATGGACGGGGCCGGGCCGCTGCGCTTCCTGCGCGACATCGTCATCCCGGTCTCGGGCGCCAACATCGCGGCCCTGTTCGTGATCCTCTTCGTCTACGGCTGGAACCAGTATCTCTGGCCCCTGCTCGTCGCCACCGATCCCGGTCTCGATACCGTCGTGATCGGCATCGTCAAGATGATCGGCGTGGATACCGCCACCGAATGGAACAAGGTCATGGCGACGGCCGTCCTGGCGCTGCTCCCGCCCGTGGCCGTGGTGCTCGTCATGCAGCGCTGGTTCATCAAGGGCCTGACGGAAGGGGACAAGTGATGGCCCGCCTGACGCTCGAAGGGCTGCGCAAGAGCTTCGGCGGAACGGAGATCCTCAAGGGGATCGACCTGACCCTGGCGGACGGCGAGATGCTGGTCATCGTCGGCGCGTCCGGTTGCGGCAAGTCCACGCTGCTGCGCCTGGTGGCGGGGCTCGAGACGCCGACCGCAGGCCGCATCGTGCTCGACGGCCGCGACGTCACCCGCGTCGATCCCGCGGCCCGCGACATCGCCATGGTGTTCCAGAACTACGCCCTCTACCCCCACATGGACGTGTTCGGCAACATGGCCTACGGCCTCCGGATTCGTGGCCTGTCCCGGGACGACATCCGTTCCCGGGTCGACAAGGCAGCGCTGCTGCTCGGCCTGGAAGCACTTCTGGCCCGCAAGCCGCGCCAGCTCTCCGGAGGCCAGCGCCAGCGGGTCGCCATGGGACGGGCGATCGTGCGCGACCCGAAGCTGTTCCTGTTCGACGAGCCGCTGTCCAACCTCGACGCGAAGCTCCGCCTCCAGATGCGGGGCGAGATCCGCCGCCTGCAGCGTCGGCTCCGGGTGACCAGCCTTTACGTCACCCACGATCAGGTCGAGGCCATGACGCTCGGCGATCGCCTGCTCGTGATGCACCTCGGCTTGCCGGTCCAGCTGGCGACGCCGACCGAGATCTTCGAGCGGCCGGCCAACACCTATGTGGCGGGCTTCATCGGTTCGCCGGCGATGAACCTGCTCCCCGGGGTTCTGGGCCGAAACGGGTCGGCGGTGGTGATCGACGGCGCTGAGGTGAGCCTCGCGGGGCGGCGCTTCGCCGAACCCGACGGTCATCCCATCACCGTAGGCATCCGTCCGGAGCATGTCGTGCTGGACCCATCCGGCACCGAGTGGCCGGTCGAACTCATCGAGCTTCTCGGCTCCGAGATGCTGGTGCATGCCGGCGTGCAAGGTGGGGCGTCGCTGACCGTCAAGCTCGCGAACGGCCCCACGATCCGCGACACCGTCCGCGTCTCCTTCCCTGCTCGTCATCTTCACGTCTTCGACCGGGGGACGGGCCTGCGTCTCGCCGCCGTCTCGGCCGACGCTCTTTCGCCTCCGTAGGCCAGCTCGACGGCCCGCACCGCTTGGCCCCCCTACGCCCCCTCGCCCCGCCCGTCGAACCGCTTCTGCGCCGCCTCGATCTCGGGATGATGCTGGCGGGCCCAGGCGCCGAGGGCTTCGACGGGCGCCCACAGCGAGCGGCCGAGGTCGGTCAGCGCATAGTCGACCCGCAGCGGCACCGTGGGGGTGACGGTGCGGGTCACGAGGCCGTCGCGTTCCAAGCCGCGCAGCGTCAGGCTGAGCATGCGCTGCGAGATGCCGCCCACCATGCGCTTCAACTCGCTGAAGCGTTTCGGCCCATCGCCCAGCAGCATGACGATCAGCACGCTCCATTTGTCGCCGACGCGCGCCAGGACGGGGGCCACGGCCCCGCACTCCCGGCTGGCGTGAGAGGTCGGAGCGGGTGTCGGTACCCGGAAAACGGGACGAGCCGCGGTATCATGGCTGTGATCTGGTTCCACCGATGTGCCTCCTTGCGCGCCTCGACCAAGTCACTCATACAGCCTTGGTAACGTTCCGTAACCATGAGGCTGTCCATGAAGCTCCTCCACCTCGACTCCAGCATTCTCGGCGGGAATTCCGTCAGCCGCTCCATCTCGGCCGCGATCGTAGGCCGCCTCCAGGGCGAGATCCCGGGGCTGGAGGTGCACTATCACGATCTCGCCTCTACACCGCTCCCGCATCTGTCGGGCGCCTATCTGGCCGGGCAGAGCGCCGACGTGAAGCACGACCAGGCCCTACAGGAGGATCTGGCGCTCGGCGGCAAGGTGCTGGACGAGTTCCTGGCCGCCGACATCGTCGTGATCGGCGTGCCCATGTACAATTTCGGCATCCCGAGCCAGCTCAAGGCCTGGATCGACCGCATTCTCGTGGCCGGCAAGACGTTCCGCTATAGCGCCAGCGGTGCCGAAGGGCTCGTCCACGGCAAGCGGGTGATCCTGGCCGTGTCGCGCGGTGGGTTCTACGGCGTCGGCACTCCGGCGGCAGTCGCGGAACACCAGGAGTCCCACCTGCGCGCCTTGTTCGGCTTCATCGGGGTCAAGGACCTCGAGGTCGTCCGGGCCGAGGGCATCGCCCATGGTCCCGAGCAGCGCGAAACCTCCCTGAAGGCGGCCCTCGGCGAAGCCGGCGCCCTGCAGGCCGCTTAGGCGCACCGGCGGCGCCGAGACCGCTTCGCCACGAGCCGCAGAGACGAAAACCCCGAGCCGCGAGGCCCGGGGTTTTCGTCTCTGCGGCATCGTCTTGCATTCAGACGCGCGGTTTCGGCTCCATCAGCGGGGCCGCTCCCGCGCCCGCCGTGCCGCTCGTGTCCTTCACACCCGCCCAGATCCGGCGCTTGATGAGGAACAGGAGGGAGGCAAAGATCGCCAGGAAGATCACGGCCTTGAAGCCCGTCTGCTTGCGCTGGTCGAGCTTCGGCTCGGACATCCATTGCAGGTAGGCCGCGATATCCTTCGAATATTGCTCGACCGTCTTGGGCGAGCCATCCGAATAGTCGACGAGGCCGTCGCTCAACGGCGGCGGCATGGAGATGGCGTGGCCCGGAAAGTAGACGTTGTAATATTTGCCTTCGGGCAGCTTGAAGTCCTTCGGGGGCGCGTCCTTGTAGCCGTTCAGCAGGGCGTGGATGTAATCCGGCCCTTCTTCCTGGTACTGGGTGAAAGGATCGACCAGGAACCACAATCCGCCCTGCTCGAAGGAACGCGCCTTGGCCAAGGTCGACATGTCGGGCGGCAGGGCGCCGCCGTTGGCGGCCCTGGCCGCCTGTTCGTTGGCGAAGGGCGAGGGGAACGGGTCCGACGGCCGGCCGGGACGCTCATACATGTTGCCCGAATCGTCCGGCCCGTCCTGCACCTTAAAGGTCGACGAGAGCGCCTTGACCTGGCTGTCCGAGAACCCTGGGCCACCGGCCTCGGCCAGGTTGCGGAACGACATGAATTTGGCAGCGTGACAGTTGGAGCAGACCTGGCGATAGATTTGGTAGCCACGCTGCAGCTGGGCCGTGTCATAGGTGCCGAACGGCCCCGAGAACGACCAGGACTCGTGGGCCGGCAACGGCTCCGTGCCCGCCTCCTGGGCCACGGCCGCCGTTACGGTCGCCCCGGTCAGGCCGCCGAGCAGGGCCGCCGCGATCATGGTGGTTCTGGGGAACATCGATGATTTCCGTGATCCGGGACGCGGCGATGCAGTCGAGCGGGCGACCGTCATCCGTCGACCGACGGGCTCGCCGCCGTCCTGGCGCTGGCGAAGGCGCCCGACCCTGCTGCCCCACGCGGGCCCAGCACCGCCTCCGTGATCGAGACCGGCAGCTGCCGCGGCGTCTCGAAGAAACCCAGCGCCGGCGTGATGACCAGGAGGTGGAAGAAGTACCAGAAGGTCAGGATCTCGGAGGCGTATACGACGTTGCCCACCGGTTCCTGGGACCCGCAATAGCCGAGCCCCATCACGGTTGCGAAGAAGATGAACAGGAACACGCGGTAGATCGGGCGGAAGTTCGACGAGCGGATGCGCGACGTGTCGAGCCAGGGCATGAAGGCGAGCAGCAAGATCGAGCCGAATAGGGCACAAACGCCGCCGAGCTTCGACGGCACGGCGCGCAGCATGGCGTAATAGGGCAGGAAGTACCATTCGGGCACGATATGGGGAGGCGTCACCAGCGGGTTCGCCTCGATATAGTTGTCCGAATGACCGAGGTAATTCGGCACGAAGAAGATGAAGTAGCTGAAGAACAGCATGAAGCACGCCAGCGCCAGCCCGTCCTTCACCGTGAAATAGGGGTGGAAGGGCAGCGTGTCCTTCTTGCTCTTGACCTCGACGCCGACCGGGTTGTTGGAACCGGGAACGTGCAAGGCCCAGATGTGCAGCACGACGACGCCGGCGATCATGAACGGCATGAGATAGTGGAGCGAGTAGAAGCGGTTCAGCGTGGCGTTGCCGACCGAATAGCCGCCCCACAGCCAGACCGTGATGGCGTCGCCCACCACCGGGATGGCCGAGAACAGGGAGGTGATGACCTTGGCGCCCCAGAAGCTCATCTGGCCCCAGGGTAGGACGTAGCCCATGAAGGCCGTGGCCATCATCAGCAGAAAGATGATGACCCCGAGGATCCACAGGATCTCGCGCGGTGCCTTGTAGGAGCCGTAGTAGAGATTGCGCGCGATATGGATATAGACCGCGATGAAGAACATCGAGGCCCCGTTGGCGTGGATGTAGCGCAACATCCACCCCCAATTCACGTCGCGCATGATATGCTCGACGGATGCGAAGGCGAGGGTCGCCTCGGGCGTGTAGTGCATGGCCAGCACGACGCCGGTGACGATCTGGCAGACCAGCATGAAAGCCAGGATGCCGCCGAAGGTCCAGAAATAGTTGAGGTTCCGCGGGTTCGGGAACACGATGAACGACGAATGGACCAGACCCATGATGGGCAGCCGGCTCTCGAACCAGCGCAGCACCGGGTTCTTGGGGACGTAGGCTGAGGCTCCGCTCATGGGCTCGTGCTTCCTCGCTTGATTCATTCGGCCGGCGCGCGGGCGGCCCGGCTCAGCCGATCTTGACCTTCGTATCGGACAGGAACGCATAGGTCGGCACGGTCAGGTTCAGCGGCGCCGGGCCTGACCGGATGCGGCCCGAGGTGTCGTAGATCGAGCCATGGCAAGGGCAACGCCAGCCGTCGTAGGGTCCGTCGTGGCCGAGCGGCACGCAGCCGAGATGCGTGCAGATGCCGACCACGATCAGCCATTCGGGCTTCTTCACGCGGTCCTGGTCGGACTGCGGATCCTTGAGTTCGCTGAGCGGCGTATCTTCGGACTCCTTGATCTCCTTGGGGGTGCGGCGCCGCACGAAGACCGGATTGCCGCGCCACTTCACCGTGACGATCTGGCCGACCTCGATCTTGGAGATGTCGATCTCGGTCGACGCCAGGGCCAGGGTCGAAGCATCGGGGCTCATCTGCGAGATCATCGGCCAGACCACCGAGCCGATGCCGACGGCGCCGACCGCACCCGTGGCGATGAACAGCATGTCGCGGCGCGTCACGGGGCCGGAGCTCGATGGGCCGGCATTCACTGTTGCGGTCGACAACGAGTCACTCCAAAATCAAACGCTTCAACCCGGAACGACGGGCCGCTCCCTCGATAGCCGCCCGGGCCACGCCGGGATCCGTCCGGATCGATAGAACCGCCCCGGAACCCCCACAATGCGACCCATCGCCACCAAGTCCTGCCGCGCCCCGAGCCGACGAGACGTGAGCGCAGCGAAGCCGGACAGGACCGGAGCGGGCTGTTCCTCAGCGTTGTGTCGCACCCTTGCCGAGCCTTGTCCAGCCCGCCAAGCGCCTCTCGGCCGGGGCTTTCTCGCGGGCTTCGGGACGGGTGCCCGAGAGGCGCGCAGGTGACCGAAGCGTCGCTTCGGTTGGCCCTCTTCCAGCCCGACATCCCGCAGACCGCCGGCACGCTGTTGCGCGCCTGCGCCTGCCTCGGACTCGGGGCCGCCCTCATCGAGCCGGCCGGCTTCCCGACCTCGGACCGGCACTTTCGCCGGTCCGGGATGGACTATCTCGGCGCGGTCGCGCTGGTGCGCCACGCTTCCTTCGCGGCTTTCGAGACCTGGCGGGCGACGCCGTCGCGCGACAGGCCGGCGACGCGCCGGCTCGTACTGCTGACGACGGGGGCCGCACTCGACTACCGGGACTTCGCATTCCGGCCCGACGACGTGCTGATGGTGGGGCGGGAGTCGGCCGGCGTGCCACCCGAGGTTCATGCGGCCGCCGATGCGCGGATCGTCGTGGCGATGCGGCCCGGCTTCCGTTCGCTCAACGTCGCGGTCGCGGCCGCCATGGTGCTGGGCGAAGCACTGCGTCAGCTTCGGGCCGCGGAGGCGGTGGCACGGCCGCCCTCGGCCAGCCAGGCCAGCGCGCCGGCACCGGCCGCAGCGCCGGTGCTGAAACAGGCCTGAAGCAGGTAGCCGCCGGTCGGCGCTTCCCAGTCCAGCATCTCGCCGGCCACGAAGGTGCCGGGGCGGCGGCGCAGCATCGCTCGTCCGTCGCTTTCGCCCTCCATGATGCCCCCCGCGGTCGAGATAGCCTCGGCGAGCGGCGCCGTCCCGGTGAGCCGGACCGGCACGGCGCCGATCAGCGCTGCGAAACGGACGGGCGGCAGCGCCCCCAAGGGCTCGCCCGCCGCATGGGCAGCCTCCTGCAAGAGCCCGATCGCCACGGGCGAGAGTTTCAGCGCCTTGCGAAGATGGTTGGCGAGCGACGCCTTCGCGGCGCGGGCGAGGAGGCGGCGCTCGATCTCGCCGCGATCCAGATCGGGCCGAAGACCGATCTGCACTCCCGCGTGCCCGTCGGCCGCGATCGCGTCGCGCAGTACCGGTGATAGGGCGTAGATGCCGCCGCCCTCGAGCCCGGCCCGTGTCACCGTAACCTCGCCCCGGACCGTCCGGCCTCCGTGCGCGAGGCTGATGCCCTTCAAAGGTTGGCCCTCGAACCTGTCGCGGAACAGTGATGACCAGGCGACCGTGAAGCCGCAGTTGCTGGGCCGCAGGGGCGAGACCGCCACGCCATCCCGCGCCAGGATGCCGGTCCAGGCGCCGTCGGAGCCGAGATGCGGCCACGAGGCGCCGCCGAGCGCCAGCACGGTCGCGTCCGGCGCAACAGCGAGCGGACCGTCGGCCGTGTCGAACGTGAGGACGCCGTCGTGCCCCCATCCGGTCCAGCGATGCCGCGGGCGGAACAGCACCCCGACGGCATCGAGACGGCGCAGCCAGGCGCGCAACAGCGGCGACGCCTTGAAGCTCCTCGGGAACACCCGGCCGCTCGTCCCGACGAAAGTCTCCTGCCCCAAGGCCGCGCACCAGGCCCGCAGGTCGGCTGGCGGGAAAGCCTCGACGGGCGAGCGTAGCCCCGCCGCCGCGGCGCCGTAGCGCGCCAGCAGGTTTTCGATCGGCTCGCTATGGGTGAGATTGAGGCCACCGCGGCCGGCCAGCAGGAACTTGCGTCCGGCCGACGGCATGCGGTCGTAGACCGTCACGTGCGCCCCGCCACGACTCAGCACCTCGGCCGCCATCAGTCCGGCCGGGCCGGCGCCGATCACGGCAACATCGGGAGGGTGAAGCGGCAAGGGTGCGGGCGAGCCTGATTGCGCGACGGACATCCGTCCGTCGATGGACGCTCGACCGCAGCGGTGCAAGTCTGCCGGCGGGGCGGCGGGCCGAGACACCCTCGCCTCGGCGGCCCGATGGGCCTATCACGGCGACCATGGGAGGCCCGATGCTGGTCGACATCTTCTTTCGCTACGCGTTCCTGCTCATCCCGCTCGCGATCCTGGGCGTCCTGGCCCGGCGGGCCTTGCGGATCGCCGACCAGTACGAACGCGCGGTGGTGTTCCGCCTAGGACGCTACAACCGCACGGCAGGGCCGGGCGTCTACGTCCTGCTGCCGCCGCTCGAGCGCCAGGTGAAGCTCGATCTGCGCACGATCACCCGGGTGGTCGAGGCCCAGGAGGGCATCACGCGCGACAACGTGCCCATCAAGGTCAACGGCGTGCTCTGGTTCCGGATCACCGATCCCGAACGCGCCGTGATGCAGGTGCGCGACGTCGAGAACGCGGTGGTGCAGGTGTCGCTCACCACGCTGCGCACCGTGCTGGGCCAGCACTCCATGGACGAACTGCTGAAGAGCCAGGATTCCATTGCCGAGATGATGCAACGCTCCATCGACACCGTCACGGAACCGTGGGGCGTCGAGGTCGAGCGCGTGCAGCTCAAGAACATCGAGATCCCGCCCACCATGCAGCGCGCCATGGCGCAGGAAGCGGAGGCTCTGCGCGAAAAGCGGGCCCGCATCATCAAGGCGGATGCCGAGCTGGAGGCGGCCGATCGCTTGCGCCACGCCGCCGAAGTCATCATGCAGAATCCAGCCGGGCTCGAACTGCGCCGGATGCAGATGATCACCGAGGTCGGGGCCGAGCAGAACACCATGACGATCATCATGATGCCGAGCGAGTTCGTGGCCGCGGCCCGCGCCATCGGCGAGATGACGGCGAAGAGGGACGCGTGACCGCGGTGGGCCCGACCGCGGCGTCGGAGGGTCTCGACGGTCGCCAGAGGCGGGCGCGGGCCTGGTTCGAGGGGCTGCAGGCGAGGCTCATCGCGGCTTTCGAGGCGCTGGAAGACGCCGGACCGGCCGGCTTCGCCGGATCAGGCGCCGTCGAGGTGCCGGACGAGCCTGGACGCTTCCTGCGCAAGCCGTGGCTCCGCACCGATCACACGGGGGTGCCGGGCGGCGGCGGCACCATGGCGATGCTGCGTGGGCGGGTGTTCGAGAAGGCCGGCATCCACGCCTCGACGGTGCACGGCAGCTTCGCGCCGGAATTCGCGAAGCAGATGCCGGGCGCCGACGCCGATCCGCGCTTCTGGGCCTCGGGCGCGTCGCTCATCGCCCATCCCTGGAACCCCAATGTGCCGGCCGTGCACATGAACACGCGTTTCGTGGTGACGACCCGTTCCTGGTTCGGCGGCGGCGCCGACCTGACGCCGGTGCTCGATCGCCGCCGCACCCAGCACGATCCCGACACCCTGGCGTTCCACGAGGCCCTGCAGCGGGCCTGCGACGCGCACGCGGCCGTGGCGCCCTATGCCAAGCTGAAGGATTGGTGCGACACCTATTTCCACCTGCAGCATCGCGACGAGCCGCGCGGCATCGGCGGCATCTTCTACGACCATCTCGCCGGCGACCTTCCGGCCGCATTCGCCTTCACCCGGGCCGTGGGCGAGGCCTTCCTGGGCGTCTACCCCGCACTCGTGACCCGCAACGCCTCGACGCCCTATACCGAGGCCGACCGGCGCGAGCAGCTAATCCGTCGCGGCCGCTACGTCGAGTTCAACCTGCTCTACGACCGCGGCACGATCTTCGGTTTGAAGACCGGCGGCAACGTCGAGTCGATCCTCTCGTCGCTGCCCCCGGCCGTCATCTGGCCCTGAGTGTGGGACCCGGCCACCGCCGCAGCGCCGCTATGAGGAACAGCCCCGCATAGATGGCGGCCAGGGCTGCCGGAAGCCCGCCCGGTCCGGCGCCATGCAGCACCAGCCCGACGAGCGGCGGCCCCAGAAGACCACCGAGCCCCCACATGACCGCGAAGCCGGCGTTGCCGGCCATCAAGGCCGCGCCCTCGAAGGTCGTGCCGAGTTCGACCAGCGCCAGCGTGTAGACGCCGTAGGACGCCGGACCCCAGACGAAGAGCAGCGGCCATAGCATGAGCCGTGAGCCCGCGAGATAAGGCAGCAGGGCCGCGCCCGCGACCGTGACGACGCAGAGCAGCAGCAGCGTGCCGCGTCGCGACCAACGGTCCGCCAGGATGCCGATCGGCAGTTGGAAGACGATGTTGCCCGACGCCCAGACCGTGATGGCGGCGGCAATGTCGCGCTCCGTGAAGCCGTCGGCGACGCCGTAGACGGGGAACAGGGTCAGGAAGGCTCCGTCATAGGCCGACACCACCGCCACGACGAGGAACAGGAACGGCGCCCGCGGCAGGAAACCCATGACCGAGATGCGCGCCCTGGCGCCGACATCGGGCAGCCGGCGGAAGACCGCCAGGATCAGGCCCGTCCCGGCGAGTTCGATCGCCACCGTGGCCACGAAGGGTGGGGCGCCGGCCGTGCCGGTGAGGATCAGCACGAGGGGTCCGCACGCGAAGCCGAGCGAGAGCGAGGTCGAGAACAGCGCCAGAGCGCGGCCGCGGTTTCGCTGCGACGCCAGGCTGTTGATCCAGGTCTCGCTCGTGACGTAGAGGCCGCTGATGGCGCAGCCCAGGAGGAAGCGCAGCGGCAACCACGCCACAATGTTCTGGGCGAGGCCGATCAGCGCGATCAGGACCGCCAGCGCCAGCGTGCTGACCAGCGCGACCTGCGCGGACCCGATCCGGGCAGCCGCATGGGGCAGGAGCGCCGCCATCGCTATGATGCCCAGCGGCGTCATGGCGCCGCTCAGGCCGATGAGCATCGGATCGGTCCTTTGCCGCTCCAGGATCAGCGACAGCAACGGATAGGTCAGGCCCTGGCAGAGGCCGAACAGCCCGATCAGCAGGACCACGGCCGCCATCGCCCGGATATCGCCGGTGTCGCGCCCTACCGGCTTGGCTATGGTGATGGTGGCGCTCCCGTAATGCGTGCGGCCTGCGGGCGGCTATCGGGTCCAATTCGCTGCCGACCCATCTCGAACGTCACCCGGAACAGGCCTCCCCTGTCCCATGAGACTGCCGGCCGATCTCCGACACGACCCGAACCGTGACCTATCCGTCCGGTCCAATCTGTCATTCCACGACCGGGCTGTACAGCCGACCCTGCCTTGCCGGCAGGGCTGCGAACTCAGGTTAACAAGGGACTGTCATGGCCGGCCTTGTGCCACGGCTGTCCGGTTCATCCG
>CAXUCF010000043.1:19848-23388 GCA_964249275.1 uncultured Lichenihabitans sp. | reverse complement strand
CCATGTCGGCGGTCGGCACGGGCGCCGACGCCGGCCTGCATCCGTCGTCGTCCTGGAACAATCCCGAGCCCGAGGTGGTGCTGGCCGTGGCGTCGAACGGCCGCATCGTCGGCGCCACGCTCGGCAACGACGTCAACCTGCGCGATCTCGAGGGCCGCTCGGCACTGCTGCTCGGCAAAGCCAAGGACAACAACGCGAGCTGCGCGATCGGTCCTTTCCTGCGGTTCTTCGACGCGAGCTTCTCGCTCGACAACGTGAGGCGCATGGATGTGACCCTCACGGTCGTGGGGCCGGACGGCTACCGGCTCGACGGTGCCTCGTCGATGTCGCGGATCAGCCGCGACCCCGCCGACCTCGTGGCCGAGATGATCGGCCCGAACCACCAGTATCCGGACGGCGCGGTGCTGTTCCTCGGCACCCTGTTCACGCCGGTCGAGGATCGCGACGTGCCTGGCGAGGGATTCACCCACAAGATCGGCGACATCGTCACCGTGGCGGCGCCCGAACTCGGCAGCCTCGTCAACCGCATGAGGCTTTGCGCCGACTGCCCGCCCTGGACCTATGGCGCGAGCCACCTCATGCGCCACCTCGCCCGCCGCGGCGTCCTGTGACACCTGGCCGCCAAGCCGCCCCAACGAGCTCGGAGCACCCATGGACGACAAACTCCTCGTTCTCGTGTTCGGACACGAAGCTCTCGTCGACCTGATCCCGCGCGAAGAGACCACCTACGAGGCAGCGCTGGGGGGATCGCCGTTCAACACGGCCATCGGCTTGGGCCGCCTCGGGGTAAGGACCGGCATGGCGGGACGGCTGTCGAGCGACAGCATGGGCGATGCCCTCGCGGCCCAACTCGCGAGCACCGGGATCGACACGCGCTTCGTCCTGCGCGACCCGAGGCCCTCCCCCCTCGCCTTCGTGACGCGGGGCACCGCCGCCACCGGCGCGCGCTACAGCTTCTACCTCGGCGCCACCGCCTATGACTCTCCGGCAACCCTGCCGCACGATTGGCCCGACTACGCCGCCCACCTCCACGTCGGTTCCTTTTCGGCCACCGACGGCGTCCTCGGCGCCGCGGCACTCGATGCCCTGGTCCGGGCGGAAGGGCGCGCCACGACGAGCTACGACCCCAACATCCGGCCCTTCGTGGTGCCGCCCCGGGCCGAAACCCTGCCCATGGTCGAAGCGCGCGTGAAACTGTCGACCGTGGTCAAAGCGAGCGAGGAGGATCTCGACTGGCTCTATCCCGGTGCGCCTCCGGCCGAATCCGCCGCACGCTGGGCCGGATCGGGGCCGCGCCTCGTCGTCCTGACGCGGGGCACCGGCGGGGCGGAAGCGCATTTCCGCGGCGAGCGCATGGTGCAGCCCGCACCGGCGGTCGACGTCGTCGACACGGTGGGGGCCGGCGACAGCTTCATGGCCGCGCTGCTCTGCGCCATGGCGGATTCCAAGGCGCTGGGGGCCGGCTCCCGGGAGGCGACCGAGGCCGAGGTCGGCCGCTGGCTGATGTTCGCCGTCGCGGCCGCCGCCATCACCTGCACCCGCCAGGGCGCCCAGCCGCCGACGCGAGCCGAGGTCGACAAGGTGCTGGGCCGGGGTTGAAGCGTGTACGGCTGGGTGGAGCGATCCGGAGGCGACGATGGCGATCAGATTTGTCGACAAGGGCTCCGATGACGAGCGGCCTAGCCCGCCAGAGCGACGCAAGCCCCGGCCGGTTGCGGCGCCCGCCATCGCAGCGGCTCACCATCCTCGCGCCGAGGTCGATCCCCCGGCCCTGCCGCATGCCAAGCCCGAACCGAAGCCGCGCGGCCGCAAGACGCCGACCTCGGTGGCACCGAAGGACCAGCCCGCCTTTGCGAACGCGCCCGCGCAGGCGACGCTCGACGGCGTGCTGACGGGCCTTCCCCATCCCAAACCGGAGCCCAAGCCCCGCGGCCGCAAGAAGGCCTTCGGATGATGAGGGCCGCGAACCAGAGCGGCCCATGTGCAACGCGATGGCGCGCGGAATCTCGCGACATCTACTCGCTTTTGAGAGAGGCCTGAACCGCCCTCGCCAGATCGAGGTGCTGCTCCAGCAACGGCCCGGTCTCAGCGGAATACCCACGCAAAGCCGCATTCTGTGTCGACGAGGTCTCGTGCGCGAACTTCTTCACGTCGTTGTCGTGATCCTCGATCTGCGCCTGCATGAACTCCTTCTCGAAAGCCGACCCTGACAAAGGCTGCAGCTTCGCTCTCGTCTTGTGCCCATCTTGGCCGATGCCGTCAGGCAGTTCGGCCTTCTCGCTCTCGGACACGGCAGCAAGGTGGCTTTCGATCTGAACATGATCGTCGACCATCAGGCGAGCGAAAGCCTTGACGGCCGGTGACCGCGCCTTCTTCTCCGCCATGATGCAGAGATAGATCTCGTCGTGGTTGTCTTCGGCGGCGTATTTCAAAAACGCCTTGTCGTCGGAACTCAGCTGCTTGTCCGCGGCGCCCGGAGCGGGAGCCGATTGCGCCAGGAGAGGCGTGGCGATGGACATCAGGATTGCTGCGAATGCGACGGTGCGGATCATGGTCGTTTCCGTGTCGACGATCTGTGAGACCGGTGTAGCATGCGGATAGGTGCGCGCACCCGATAACGGTTCGGCACTGAAAAAGTCGCGAGCCGGTCCAGCCTCCTCCCTGACGGCGGCTTGCCTTCATACGGTCGCCGCCTGATCAACTCCGGCCGTCATCCCGGACCAGCGCCGGAAGGCGCGCAGATCCGGGGTCCGGACCTCGTCGGTTCCGAAACAGCGCACGGCCGCCTCGGACCGATCCTGCAGGATCGAGAGTCTGGGTTCCGGGTCTCCCGCCAGCGCGACGATGCGCGCTTCGCTTGGCCCGGAATGACGGCGAGGAAGCGATCAAGCGGATACCGTGCCATGTGCAGGACATGGACGCAGGTTCGGCAAGGATCACTTCAAGGATCACTTGCGGCAGAAGAAGGGTTGGAAAGGTGCTGGCCGTTCCCGCGTTCATGGCCAGGATCACCATGAGGTTCGCGCGTTCCAACTCCGCGGTCGACCGGAGACAGACATCGGATGCCCTCGTGCAGTTTGAAGCGAGGAAAGCCTCGTGACGGTCGAGGAACTCCTTCCCCGGGCCCCGTGATCCCATTCGGGCGAGCGCATTTCACATCGTGCCAGTTTTGCCCGTGGTGCTCATGCGCGACCGCGCGTGATGGACCGCTCGCGAGGAAGAGAGTCAGCAAGGCCGCGCCGACCGCGTTCGAGAGGGCCGATCGGCTCATTGCAGTGAAACGGCGAGAGACGGCAGTTCCGCCAGGAAGGCGTCCCGGGCCCGGTTGCCAGCCGGGGTCGGCCCCTCCTCGTCCTGAAACAGTCGGACGAAGGCGATAGCCGCAAGGGAGAAGCGCGCTTGCCATTGCGTGTTCGGTGTCCGACGGTGCCGCGTCGTTTCCCCGTCGCTCGAGCCCATTCGATGTACCAGCCGCCGCACCATCGCGAGGATCGCCTATCGATCCAGCACGACCTCATCCGCAGCTATCCGCTGGGGCTC
>CAXUCF010000043.1:19514-19838 GCA_964249275.1 uncultured Lichenihabitans sp. | reverse complement strand
CGGCCCCTAGACTCGGCCGGGGCGGGAGGGCGCGATGCCAACCCGGTGCCGTTCCTGATCGACGACGACGGCTCCGTCGCGGGCACCCTCCGTTGCCACGTGGCTCGGGCCAACGGGCAATGGCAGGATCTCCTGGCGGTCGACGAATGCCTGGTCGTGTTCCAGGGGCCGCAGGATTATGTGACGCCCTCCTGGTACGCGACCAAGCGCGAGACCGGCAAGGTGGTACCGACCTGGAACTACGCCACGGTGCACGCCTGGGGGCGCCCTCGGGTGATCGAGGATACCGATTGGCTGCGGCGCCAGATCGACGACCTCACGCGC
>CAXUCF010000043.1:0-19504 GCA_964249275.1 uncultured Lichenihabitans sp. | reverse complement strand
ATGCTTGTGATCATGACGTTTCACATCGCGGGCGGTGCCCTGGGCGGTCGAGGATGCACCCGCGCCCTTCGTGGCGGCGCAGATCCGCGCGATCGTGGGGATCGAGATCCCGGTCTCGCGCATCGAAGGCAAATGGAAGATGAGCCAGAACCGTTCCGAGGCCGACCGCCAGGGCGTCATCGAGGGCTACCGTGGCGCCGGCGCGGGCGGCGACATCATGGCCGGGATGGTCGAGTCGGCGCCGGCGCGCCGCTGAGCTTGGACCACCGAGCGAGGCCCGACCTCGCGGCGTCCGAAGTCCGGGCATCAAACGCCGGGACCGCTTCGGGCGCAGACCGTCGCGTCAGGCCGCGCGCTCGACCGAGTCGCCGAAGGCGTCCCGCGCTTCCAGGCGGGCCACGAGGCTGCCGCCCTGCGGACCGCGGCGCTCCTCCACGCAGAGCCGGTTGCCATCCGCCATGACGGCCCGGTACAGGGCAACGGGCTCGACATCGCGCCCGATGCGGAGCGCCAGCCAGCCGGCTTCGCGGCCCCGGGCCGCCGGGATCGCGGGCCAGGCCGCACCACCGGGCGACAATCCCAGCAAGGCGTCGAACTGCCGATTGCGCAACAGGCAGCGCCCGTCGGGCTCGAACAGGGCGATGGCGTCGGGTTCGCGATCCGCGAGATCCCGCAACAGCGCCGCACTCTCCTCGAGCGCCGCGGTTCCCGAAGCGTCGCAGGCTGGCAAATGCGCCATGGCGGGCGCCACGAGTTCGCCGAACTTGGCGAAAAGGCGGCGCTGGAGCCCGGTCAACAGCGTCCTGCGGTCCGGGTCCATGAGGCAGACCGCACCGCGGCAGCGGCCATCGGCCGAAAGGATCGGCGTCGCGGCCAGGAAGCCGCCCCGCGGCGCGACCTCTTCCATCACCCCGGCCGCGCTGCGCGGGAGTTCCGAACCGGACGTGCCGGAGACCGCCAGAACCTCGAAGAGGCGACGGGTCGCATCGAGCGCGCGGTCGGCGCTCGATCGGCCGGCGGTCGACAGGGCCTCGACCCTCAAGCCCTCCGGTGCCGCCAGGACCAGCGCCGCCGCGCCGACCGCGAACAGGTCCGTCGCCAGGTGCAGCACCCGGTCGATCTCGGCGCGCCGCGTGCATGGGCCGTGTCCTTGCCGGGACGCGTCCTGCCGCGACGTGGCAGGCGGCACCATCCGGTTCCGAAGGCTGTGAAGCGTTGCAGTGCCCATCGAAGATCCCTACGACTCTGAACCGTGGGATCACCCTTAAAGCAGCATCGTTACCCGCCGGTTGCCGGGCCGACCGGGACCTTGGGCTCGCTGGCCCATGCCGTGCCGTCGCTGCCATGCGCCAGCGCACAAGACCGGGCCTGGTCGTAGACCCGCGCTGAAGCTTGCGCTTCGACGTGGGTCCGACAGTGTTCAGTGCAGCCGCGGCGTCTTGAGGAACTGCCGCCGGTCGGCCGAGGTGATCCGCAGCTCAAACACGTCGCCTTCCCGCTCCAGCGTCAACGGCACCTCGATGCCCGGGCCCCCGAGCGCCCAGATGCTGCGATAGAAATCGGCCAGGTTGACGATATCCATGCCGGCCGCCACCTTCACGATGTCGCCCTTGCGCAGGCCCGCCCGGTCGGCTGGACCCTTGTCGGCCACGCCCACGATGACGACGTGGCGCTCCATCTCGTGCGCGTAGACGCCGAGCCAGGGCCGGGCGAAGCGTCCCGTCTTGCCCGAGAGGAGGTCATCGAAGATCGGGACCAGCAGTTCGATCGGCACCACCATGTTGAGCGCCTTCACGCGGCCGCCATTCGCCTGGTGCTGGAGTTGCAGCGACCCGATGCCCAGCAGGTCGCCGGCCGGCCCGATCAGCGCCGCGCCGCCCCAGTTCGGGTGACCCGGCGCCGTGAAGATGGCTTCCTCGATCAGGTACTCCCAGTAACCGGCGAACTCCTGCCGGGCCACGATATCGGCTGCAACGGAATGCCGGCGTCCGCCCGCACCCGCCAAGATCACGCTCTCGCCGACGCCGGCATGACGAGAATCGCCGAGCTTCAGCGCCGGCAGGTCCAAGGGCTCGAGCGCCTGCACGAGGCCGAAGCCCGAACCGCCGTCATATCCAAGCACATGGCCGGCCACCACCCGGCCGCGGCAGGTCTCGAGCAGCACCTCCTCGGCCTCGGTGATCAGGTAGCCTATAGTGAGGACCACGCCGTCGTCGCGGATCAGCACGCCGTTGCCGCCGCGCTCCACGCCGAGCGTGTCCGCCGTGTAGGCCTCGGTCGACACGCGCGCGCTCAATCCGACCACGGCGCTGAGCGCGCGATCGAGGTCGAAGCCATAATTCGCCGGGCGCGGCTGCGCCCGGGGCGAGATTTCCCAATCGTCGGACTCGTCGCTCACCGCCACACTCTCCCCGCGTCAGAACGGATTTCATCATCCCGCACGCGGTTCGCAAGTGCGCCGGGCGTGCCAGGAGCACAGTTTCGGGGATGGACCGCACAGGTGACGGCTCGCGCGGCCCATCGATCGGTGCCCTTTATCTTCGGATGCCGAGGCCTCGGCGATTGCCCCGTCGGGCTTTAAGGGCCATGTCAAGGACTGCAGGGACGCCGCCAGGGGTGGATGTGTCGCAGGGACGATCTTCACCGGTCCCTGTGGGCAGCTGCCTGACCCGCGCGTCCTCACGAGCCTGCACCGCAGGCGCAGTCGCCTCAACGGCACGGTCCCGCTCGGGCTCGCCCGCAGGCCAAAAAGGCTCGAACAGCGCTTGGCATTTCCTCCGACCGTTCCTTCTCTCGCGCGCGCCCTCGCCGAGCGCGACTATGCAGAGCCGACGCCGGAGCAATTGGCCGTGCTCGACGCGGAGGCTGGCCGCGACCTCCTCGTCTCGGCCCAGACCGGATCCGGCAAGACGGTGGCGTTCGGCCTGGCCATCGCGCCGACCCTGATGGGCGAGAGCGAGACCCTGCCCCCTGCCGGGGCACCGCTGGCCCTGATCGTCGCGCCGACGCGCGAACTCGCCATGCAGGTGGAGCGCGAGCTCTCCTGGCTCTACGGAAAGGCGGGCGCCCGGATCGTGTCCTGCGTGGGTGGCATGGACCCGCGGCGCGAACATCGCGTGCTGCTCGGAGGCGCCCATATCGTGGTGGGTACGCCGGGCCGGTTACGCGACCATCTGGAGCGGCGCAACCTCGACCCTTCCGCGCTGCGCGCCGTGGTGCTCGACGAAGCCGACGAGATGCTCGACCTCGGGTTCCGCGACGACCTCGAATTCATCCTGCAGACCACGCCGGAGGAGCGGCGCACGCTGCTGTTCTCGGCCACCCTGCCCAAGGGTATCGTGACCCTGGCCCAGCGCTACCAGAACGACGCTCTGCGGATCGCCGTCGCGGGTGCCATGCGTGGCCATGCCGACATCGAGTACCGCGCCATCCGGGTAATGCCGCGCGAGATCGAGCACGCGGTCGTCAACCTGCTCCGGTTCTACGAGCCGCCGAGCGCGCTGGTCTTCGCCAACACCCGGGAGACCGTGCGTCACCTCCAGGCGGTGCTGCTCGAACGTGGCTTCTCGACCGTATCGCTGTCGGGCGAACTCAGCCAGCACGCCCGCCATCACGCGCTCCAGGCCCTGCGGACCGCATGGCGCAGGATCCGCTGCTGATGGAAGAGCCCAGCGAGGATGATCTCGCCATGGCTCGCACCCTGCTCGAACGGCGCTCGGCCGAGGAGGTCGCGGCTGCTCTGGTGCGGGTCTACCGGTCCCGCCTGCCTGCACCCGAGGAGGTGACGGACCCCGGCCAGCAGCCGCCGCGCCGATCCCGCGCCGAACTCGACGCCGGCCCCCGTGACCGCGACCGAGCCCGGGGGGGTGCCCAGGCTCATGCCGGGGGCACGCACGCGGCCGGAGCCGCGGGCGGATCCTGGTTCCGGATGAACATCGGCCGACGCAACAATGCCGACCCGCGCTGGATCTTGCCGATGCTGTGCCGGCGCGGCGGCCTCAGCAAGGGCGATATCGGCGCCATCCGGATCTTCGATCGGGAAACCAAATTCGAGGTTCGCGATAGTGCCGCGGGCAAGTTCGCCGAAGCCGTGCGGAGCGGGCATAACCTCGATCCACGCATCGAGACGGCCAGTGAACCACCCCTGCAGCGACCGAAGCCCGGCCACGAGGACGGTCGCAGCCATGCCCAGCATCGGGGGGACGAACGTGCGACAAGGCCCCGCAAGGGGCGTCGCGAGGCCGGGGCCTAAGCGGATCGCACGCTGCGGAAGCGATTTACCGGCGGCTTGGGTCGAGCTTATATTGTGAAGGCAAAGTCGAAATCGTGCTGGTGTGGCGCGACATGTTGCGTCCTGCCGGCGCGCCGCTACGAAGCAGCCCGCAAGCCAAAGGAACTCCCGTCTGCCTGCGACGTTCTCCAAATCAAGGTGCCCGTCGACAGCCAGCGAGTGCAATATGCCAGAGGAAACACGATTCGCGACGCGCTCGACGCGCGGCTTTGCTTCCATGGATCTGGAGAAGAGGCGGGCCATCGCTCGAAAGGGCGGTGAAAGCGTGCCGAATGAGAAGAGAAGCTTCTCGCAGAACCATGCTCTGGCGTCGCAGGCCGGCCGCAAGGGCGGGCAAAGCGTAGATCCCGAAAAGCGGAGCTTTTCGCAGAACCACGGGCTTGCCGCTCAGGCGGGCCGCAAAGGCGGCCACGCGTCGCACGGTGGAACCCGCACGCTGAACCCGGATCATTGAGCCGAGGGGCGCGGCCCTCCTGCTGCGCATCCTTGCGGGCAGGTCTCGCAGCGGAGACCGCGAACGACGTCCGTCCTGATGTCCCGGTTCGAGAGAGCCGCGGCGCGCGATGACCATAAGGGGCACAGGGTTGCGTCGCCAGGCCCGACCCAAGCCACCGTGTTGGCAGCCGCCAGCAGGCTTTCGACAATGTCGATGGCGGGCTCGAGATCCGAAGGCGATGCTATCCGCCTGGCTTCGCGGCGGCCGAGGCCGAGCACGCCGGGCGCCACCCCCGGTTCGTGGAGAATCACGTCCGCGGACTGCAACGCCCGCACGGCTTGGAGCGTCACCAGATCGGGAGTTCCGGGCCCGGCTCCCACGAAAATGAGGCGCCCGGCAGCAGCGGAGTCGGCCGTTGTCGCGGCTTCCAGGCAGGCGTGACGGTCCTCTTCGGACGGAACCCGCCCGGCACCCTCCAGGGCACGGTCGGCAAAGATCTCCCAGAATCTGCGACGGGCTGCGAAACCGAGGCGCATGTCCTGCAAGGGCTGGCGCCAGTCCCTGGCGGCCCGCGCCCAGGCGCCGATGCCATCCGGCAGCAGCGCCTCGATGCGGGCCCGGAGCGTTTGGCCGAACACCGGAGCCGCGCCGTCGGTCGAGATGCCGATGACCAGCGGCGAGCGTGCCACGATGGTGCCGAACTGGAAGTCGCAGAGCGGCGGAACGTCGATGATGTTGACGGGCACGCCGGAAGCCCGGGCGGCATCGCGAAACGCCTCGCCGTCGTGGCCCTCGAAGGCCCCGACCGCGATGGCGGCGCCATCGAGGTCGGACGCCGTCCAAGCGCGCCGTTCCAGGGTCAGCCCGCCGCCAAGGGCTTCGACGAGGTCCACCAGCTCGGCGCAAGGTTCGGCCGCCACGACCGCGACATGGGCTCCGGCGGCAGCCAGGAGTTCGGCTTTCCAGACAGCAGGCGGCGTGCCGCCAACCACGAGGACGCGCCGCCCGCGAAGCTTGAGGAAGACCGGCAAGGTCGCGAGCGGCTCGATGCTGCCCGGCCTGGAGCGACGGCGCGGCCCGGACATCGGTCAGAATCCGACCGCCGCCCCGACGGGGTCGCGGTCGTCATCGGCCCCGTAGAGCCGGTGCGGCACCGGAGGCTTGGCCAGGGACGAAACAGCCAGGCCGTTCCCACTTCCGTCCGGACCGAACACATCGGTCACGATGCCGGCCGCCTGACCCCAGGGCGCCTTCTCGACCAACGTGTAGCCGGCACCTTCGAGCAGGCGTCGGGTGTCGGCCGACAATCCATAAGGTTCCGTTTCGACGACATCGGGCATCCACTGCATGTGGAGGCGGGGGGCGTCGATAGCGTCCGACACGCTCATGCCGTGGTCCACGGCGTTGAGGATGGCCTCGAGCGTGATCGTGATGATGCGCGACCCGCCCGGGCTGCCGATCACCATGGCGAGCCTGCCGTCCTTGGTGACGATGGTGGGGCTCATCGACGACATCGGTGTCTTGCCGGGTGCCGCAGCGTTGGCATCGCTGCCCACGAGGCCGAACTGGTTCGATGCGCCGGGCTTCGAGGCGAAGTCGTCCATCTCGTTGTTCATCAGCACGCCGGTGTCGCCGGCGACGCGGCGCAGCCCGAACCAGGAGTTCAGCGTATAGGTCACCGAGACGGCGTTGCCGGCGCCGTCGGCGATCGAGAACTGCGTCGTCTGCTGTCCTTCCGCCTCGCGGGAGGGCGGAGCACCGAGCAACGCCGAGGGCGTGGCCTTCACCGGGTCGATGCCGGCGCGAAGCTTCGCCGCATAGGCCTTGTCGAGCAAAGCCGCGATGGGGTTCCTGACGAAATCCGGGTCGCCGAGGCCCTGCCGGTCGTGATAGGCCCGGCGCATGGCCTCGACCAGAAGGTGGACGGAGGCGGCGGAGTGGAACCCCATGGCGCCGATGTCGTAACCTTCCAGGATGTTGAGGATCTCACAAAGCGCCACACCTCCGGCGCTGGGCGGTGGAGCCGATTGGATCGCGTAGCCCCGGTAGGTGCAGCGGATGGGCTCCATCTCGCGCACCTTGTAGGCCGCGAGGTCCGCCTCGGTGATCAGTCCGCCGCCGGCACGGCTGGCCTCCGCAATCGCCCGGCCGACGGCTCCCTTGTAGAACGCGTCGGCCCCGCCGGCCGATATGGCCTGCAGCGTGTCGGCCAATTCCGGCTGAACCAGCCGGTCGCCGACCGCAAGGGGTTTGCCCTCGCGCATGAAGATGCCGGCCGTCTGCGGGTCGGCGGCGAAATCCTTGGCGCCGAGGTCGAGCAGGGTGGCGTCGGCGGGCGCCAGCGTGAAGCCGTCCCGAGCCAGTCGGATCGCCGGCGCGATCAGGTCGGGGCGCGGCCTCGAGCCATAGTGCTGCCGCGCCCATTCGAGCCCGGCCACGGTGCCCGGAACCCCCACCGCGAGCCAGGTGTCGGTCGAGCGACCCTTGACCACATTGCCCTGTGCGTCCTGAAACATGGCAGCGGCCGCGGCCGCGGGCGCCCTCTCGCGGAAATCCACGAAAGTCGAGCGGCCGTCAGCCAGGCGGATGTTCATGAAGCCGCCGCCGCCGAGGTTGCCGGCCGCCGGAAACACCACGGCCAGCGCATAGCCGACCGCGACCGCCGCATCGACGACGTTGCCGCCCTGCCGCATGACCTCGGCTCCGACCTCGGACGCCAGGTGTTGCGCCGTCACCACCATGCCGCGATCGGCCCCGACGGGCGCGGGCGCGGCCGCGAACCCGGGCGAGGCCGCGAGGAGCGCCAGGGCGAAGGCAGCAGGTCGACGCATCGGGGATGGTCCTCGGCTCTGGTCAGTGAGTGGCGGCAGGGTAGCCGAGCCCTCGCGCCGTGGACAGGGGGGCCGGCCTCGGCTAAGCGGGCGGATGTTCAAGAACCTCTACCGTTGGACCCTCGCCCTGTCCGAGAGCCGGCATGCGCCGCTGGCGCTCGGTGCCGTGGCCTTCGCGGAAAGCTCGTTCTTCCCGATCCCGCCGGACCTCATCCTCGTGCCGATGGCGTTGGCCCAGCCGCGCCGGGCCTGGTTCTACGCGGCCATCGCGACCGTGGCATCGGTGGCCGGCGGCGTGCTCGGCTACGCCATCGGGGCGATGCTCTACGACACGCTCGGCCAGTGGCTGATCGCGGCCTATCATTACGGCGACAAGCTCGACGCGTTGCGGGCCGCCTATGCGCAGTGGGGCTGGCTGGTCATCCTGATCAAGGGACTGACGCCGATCCCCTACAAGCTCGTCACCATCGTGAGCGGACTGCTCGGCTACAATTTCGCGCTGTTCGTCATCCTTTCCGTGGTGACCCGGGGCGCGCGATTCTTCATCCTGGCGGGTCTCCTCAACCGCTTCGGCGATCCGATCCGGGGCGCGCTGGAGCGGCATTTCGCGGCGATCCTGATCGGCTTCCTGGCCGTTGTCGTGGCCGGTTTCTACATCGCCACCCACGTCTTCTGACCCTTGGAGGGGGACGCCTTGCGCGACATGGTCACCCGGTCCAGGGGCACCGCCCGAAGCGCTCCGGCGGCCCTCATCGGACTCGTTTCGCTGGCGGCGGTCGCCGCGGCCTGGTGGCTGCAGTGGCGCGGCTACGCGCCCTGCGAACTCTGCCTCAAGGAGCGTTTTCCCTATTACGTCGCCATCGTTCTCTCCGGCGCGCTGGCTCTGGAGAGCTCCCGCCGACCGGCCGGCCGCCGTCGGGAAGCGGCCCTTCGGTTCGGCTATGCTCTCCTGGCCCTGGTCTGGATCGGGAGCACAGCCTTCGGGGTCTACCATGCGGGCGTCGAATGGAAGTTTTGGGCCGGCCCCGCGGAATGTTCCGGGACCGCCACGGCCCCGGCGGCCGTCGGCGACTTCCTGAAGCAGCTCCAGAGCGTGACGGTGGTGCGCTGCGACGAGGCCGCCTTGCAGGTCTTGGGCCTGTCGCTGGCGGCCTGGAACGCGCTCCTCTCGATGGCTCTCGCAGGCCTATCGGTCAGGGGCACCCTCGGACGGCCGAAGCGGCAGGCACGAGCGGGTTGGTGAGAAGCAACCGGATCCGGCACAGCAGCATGTCGCAGGACCTAGCCCGAACCCGGTACGAAGGCGTCGAAGGCGGCCCAGAACTGCCGCCGGAACACGTCCCGTTCGATCAGGATCTCGTGGCGGCTGTGCGGGACCGCTACGACACGGCTGGCCCGAAGCCGGGCCACCAGGCGATCGGTCGCACGTGCCTCGACTACGCGGTCGTAACCCGGATTGATCGCCAGCACCGGTGTCGTCATCCGAAGCGGGTAATCGTCAGCGTGCAGCCGGGCCATGGCCACGAAAGCGGCATGGACCCAGCCGATCGTCGGGGCGCCGAGCGCCAGGCGCGGCTCCGCCCTGAGATAATCGAGAACGGTCTGGTAGCGGACTTCGTCCGAGGTCAGCAGATTGTTCGCGAAGGTGCCGAAAAGGCCCGCCCGCGCCCGCACGCCCGGTACGAAGCTGCCGGAAAGGCCGCCGTACCGGCAGAGGCGCGCCGTGGCGCGCAGCGTTTCGGCGAAGGGCAACCTCGCGATCTCGATCATCGGCGCCGATAGAACGAGCCGGCGAAAGACGCCCGGATGGTCGGCTGCGAAATTCAGCGCCACCGCGCCTCCCATGGAATGGGCCAGGGCGAACCACGGCTTCGGGCAGAACGGCTGCAAGATCTGGTCGACCACCGCCAGGAGATCCGTCTCGTAATCGCGAAAGCTCGCAACGTGGCCCTTGCGCGCATCGGCCAGCAAACGGTCCGACAAGCCCTGCCCGCGCCAGTCGAACACCACGACGGCGAAGCCCCGATCAAGAAGGTCGGCCGCAACGGCGAGGTATTTCTCGATGAATTCGCTGCGCCCGGTGCAGACCACGACCGTGCCGACGGGCGGATCCCTCCGGGCCGCGTTGGACGCCATCCAGCGGACCGCGCGCAGGATCGTACCCGCACTCGACACCGGACCCACGATGGCGCCGGGCGGTGTCCTGTGGCCGGCGTCGACGAGCCTGAAATCCGGTGTCCGCCCGCCACGGTCCTGGCCCGGGCCGACTCCGACGACGGTTCGCCCGCCCGAGGCAGGACGCCCCCACCGCGGAAGCTCGAACCCCAGCGAGGAACTGCGGCCGGTTTGCGCCGGATCCGCGAAGCTGGGCGCTTCCGAGAGCCTCCGGCGGCCGGCTCCCGATCCCGCGGTACGGGACGGGGCGGCGAGATCCGTCGCCTGGATGGGCACGGGTCGGCCAACCGCGTCCGGCCGTCGCAGCCCTGCGTCATTCCCGACAAATGCGGCCGCCATCGGCGTCGTTGCTCCGGTCGTATGATCGGCGGCACGCGCCGGCCGCACTCCACCATGGACGTCGTGAAAGCGAAGTCTGGCGGCACACTTGCGTCGTGCGCGGACCGGGGGGACCGCGGCGTCGCGCCAGGATCCTGCCGACGGATCCTGAACGCCGTCGTAACGCTTTGCCGGAACCGAATAGACACGGTCGGCTTCTTGTATTGCGGAAGCCTCCATCCCCAGGAACATTGTCGCGCCTCGGGCGTAGCCCGTCCATGACGCAGTCGCAATCCGTCGGCCAAGCCGTGGTCCTGATCGTCGAGGACGAACCGCTGGTCCGTATGATGGTCATCGAACTCTTCGAGGACGAAGGCTTCGAGGTGCTCGAAGCTGCCAATGCCGATCAGGCGCTCTCGGTGTTCGGCGAACGCGAGGATGTGGCGCTCCTCTTCACCGACGTCGAGATGCCCGGCTCGATCGACGGCTACGGGCTGGCCCGCTGGGTGCATGCCAACCGTCCCGCCGTGAAGACCATGATCGTTTCCGGGCGCGCCCTACCCCGGGCGGGCGACATCCCGGACGGCGCTGCCTTCATCGGCAAACCCTATGACCACGATGACGTCATGCGACGGGTGCAAGTCATGATGGGGTCGTGACGTCGCGCGCTTTCCACGCATCACGATCGGCATGCGCCCTCTTGGAGCTTCCCGGGGCGCCCGCCGCCAAATCGCCCGCCGAAGCTTCCGCCCGCTGCCATCGTGGCGGCCTGAGCCAGTGCGGCCCTGAGACTGGCGTGGTCGGCCACGCCGAGTCCCGCGATGTCGAAGGCGGTACCGTGATCGACGCTGGTGCGCACGAAAGGCAGTCCGACCGTGATGTTCACCCCATGGTCGATGCCGAGATACTTGACCGGGATGAGGCCCTGGTCGTGGTACTGCGCCACCACGATGTCGAACGCGCCGCGCCGCGCCCGCATGAAGATCGTATCCCCGGGCCAGGGGCCCGATGCGTCGATCCCCTCGGCCCGCGCCGCCGCGATGGCGGGCGCGATGATGTCGAGGTCCTCGCGGCCGAAGAGCCCGTTCTCGCCCGCATGCGGGTTGAGCCCCGCTACCGCAATGCGTGGTCTTGCGATCCCGAAGCTCCGTGCCGCCCGATCGGCCAGGCGGATGGCCCGCGCCTCCGCTTCGGGCGTCACGGCCCTGACGGCATCTAGAAGTGACAGGTGGATCGTCACCAGCAGCACTCGCAGGTCTTCGTTGGCCAGCATCATGGCGAAGTCCCGGGTGCCGCTGCGCTGGGCCAGGATCTCGGTGTGTCCGGGATGATCGATGCCGGCCGACCGCCAGGCATCCTTGTTGATGGGCGCCGTCACCAGGGCGGCGATCCGCCCGGCGAGGGCGTCGTCGACGGCGTGCGTCACATAGCCGAAGGCGGCGGCACCGGCCGCCGCCGAGACGCGGCCGAGGGCGAGGTCGTCCGGCAGGGTCCCGACCTGGATCACCGGCATGGCGCCGGGCAGACCGGCAGCCTCGCCCGGCGTCGCAATCGTCTCGATCGGGATCCGCGAGCCGACGACAGCCGCGGCGCGGCGCAGGGCCGCGACATCGCCATAGACCAGGCAAGCCGACCCGACCCCCTCGGCGAACAGGCGCACGACGATCTCGGGGCCGATCCCGGCGGGATCTCCCATCGTGATGCCGATCGGCGCTGTCATGGTGGGTCGAACTCCTGTGTTGGCGCGGGGTTGTATCAAACCGCAAGGCCCGGCACTACATGGCCGAATGGAGCGAGCCCGACCTCGGGCCGCGGACGGCCGATCATGTCGAACCAGAGCAGCGACCTTCCGGAAGCCCAAAGCCTGTCGTTCGCCGCGGCGCAGGGCTCGAGGGTCGTGGCTCGCCTTCGGCGCGACGGCTACGGTTTCGTGCCAGGTGCCGCGATGCGTCGCCGGCTGGTCGGTGCCGGCCTTGCCGACTGGGACGGCTACGCGCGGAGTTGGGAAGACCTCGGGCCCGACCGGTTCATGGCCGATGGCGGCACCTATCGGAAGCGCCGTTTCGCGTGTTTCTCGGCGCGGGCGGCTGGCTTCCGGCCGAAGCCGGCTCAGGCCCATTATCAGACCCGCCGGCACAACCCCTTGAACGGCGGCATAGCCCGCCTGTTCGAACCGGTCCGAGATGCGGTCGCGCTGCATCCGGCCAATCGCGCCATCCTGACGGTCTGCCGCGACCTGTTCGTGGCCGCCACCCCCGTCGCGCGACGGCCCGCTGCCTGGCACGTCGAGATGCACCAGTTCAGGATCGAGGCGCATCCCGGCGTGAGCGGCAAGCCGACCCCCGAAGGTCTTCACCGCGACGGGGTGGACTGGGTGCTGGTGCTGATGGTGCGGCGCGAGAACGTGACGGAGGGCGTCAGTACGATCGCGGACGCGGCTGGCACGATCCTGCAGGATGCGACCCTGACGGAGCCGCTCGATGCCTCGCTGGTCGACGACCGCCGCGTGCTCCACGGCGTCAGCCCGATCCGTCCCGCCGACCCGGCGCGGCCGGCCTGGCGCGACGTGCTGGTGGTGACGTTCCGCGGCGAGCCGCGCGGGGATGGATCGGAGGCGTAGGATGGCCCGGCTCAGCGTCAACCTCAACAAGATCGCCCTGCTGCGCAACGCGCGCCGCACCGGGGTGCCGGACGTCCTGCGGTTCGGCCGACTGGCCCATGATGCCGGCGCTCACGGACTGACGGTCCATCCGCGGCCCGACCAGCGTCACATCCGCCGGTGCGACGTGCCGGCGCTGGCCGCCATGATGCGGCCCTGGCGACCCGGTTTCGAGTTCAACATCGAAGGCTATCCGGACGCAGCTTTCATGGCGCTGGTGGCCGAAGTGTCGCCCGAGCAGTGCACGCTGGTTCCGGACGGCCCCGGCGTGCTCACGTCGGAGGAGGGATGGCGGCTCGATGCGGCCCAGTCGGAGATCGTGCGCGGCGCGATCGGCACCCTGAAGGCCGTGGGCTGTCGGGCCATGGTGTTCGTCGATCCCGATCCCGCGGCCGCGGAGCGCGCCGCAGCGCTCGGGGCAGACGGCATCGAGATCTTCACGGGCTCTTATGGGTCCGCCTTCGCGCGCGGCGATTATGCCGCTGCGCTGGCGCGCGCGGTCGAGACGGCCCGTCGTGCCACGGATCTCAACCTCATGGTCAACGTCGGCCACGACCTCAATCTCGTGAATCTCGGGCCCTTGGTGGCCGCGGTTCCCGAGATCCACGAGGCCTCGATCGGCCACGAACTGACGGCCGACGCGCTCGAGATGGGTTGGGCAGCGGCGATCGCCGCTTACCGCCGCGCCTTGGAGGCAGGCGGTCCCTGAGTCCCGCGAGTGACCCCGTCGGGACATCCCGGCGCCGGCGGCCTCAGCGATGGAGGGCGCCCCTTCGGCGCAAGCTGCCCCGCAACCGATCGAGCGGCGGAGAATAAAGGAAGCCGAACGAGACCGCGCCGTCGCGGCCATCGACTGCGTGATGGAGCTTGTGGGCCTGATAGAGCCGTTTCAGATAGCCGCGCCGGGGCACGTGGCGGAACGGCCAGCGCTGATGCACGAGCACATCGTGCATCAGGAAATACAGCACGCCATAGACCACGAGGCCGATAGAGATCCAGAAGGCCGGCGTCCACCAGCGGCCCAGCAGCATCAGCAACACGGCCAGCACC
The DNA here is from genome assembly GCA_964249275.1 of uncultured Lichenihabitans sp. Lineage (GTDB taxonomy): Bacteria > Pseudomonadota > Alphaproteobacteria > Rhizobiales > Beijerinckiaceae > Lichenihabitans. The sequence continues at coordinate 5,744 of CAXUCF010000043.1, read as the reverse complement.
GCGAAACAGATCGCGTAAAGGTCGTTGCGTTCGAGCAGGTCGCCGTGCGGTTCGTGATGCGACCTGTGCCAGCCCCAGCCCCAGCCATGCATGATGTAGCGATGGATCAGGTTGGCGGCGATTTCGGTCCCGGCCACGGTGGCGAGGACCAGCACCGCAGGACCGGCGAAGCTCGGCACGACGATCTCCTCCGACTCAGCGTAGCTGTGGCGGCCCGGCGGGCGCGGCCCGCTCGGCCGGTACCGTTCGCTCGGCGGGAAGGCGCCACCACGGAACCGACGGAGCCGTATGATGTTCGTGGTGGTAACCGAAATGGAAGCAGGTCAGCAGCGACATCGTCCAGGAGAAATGGTTCGACCGCGCCCGATGGTCGTCGCCGAAGTCCTCCTCCTCCCGCCGATGAGGCAGGTAGGTGCCGAAGTAGAAGAGCTGCACGGCCGACAGGATCGCCGGCACGGCCCAGAATAGAACCAGGCGCTGCGGGGCCACGTGCAAGAGCCAAACGTAAAGGGCGCTCGCTCCGAGCAGCCTCGCAAGCTGGCCCGCCGACAGATATTCGATGAAGAAGGCGCCGAACCAGCGCCACACGGCCAGACGTCCATCGCCCGCGAAATCGGGGTCGTGTTCGGTGCCCGGCGCGCGGTGATGGGCGAAATGACGCGCCACGAGGTCGTCGTACCAGATCCCGGCATAGAGCAGCAGCACCACGCGGCCGATACCCCGGTTCACCCCGGGCCTGAACCGGGCCAGCGAGCCGTGCATGGCGTCATGGGCCACGATGAACAGGCCGACCGACAGCCAGCATTGCAACGCGATGGTGAAAGGCGCGAACAGCAGCGCGATGTGCCACGGCAGCACGAACAGGTCGAGGACATGCAGCGCGAGCCAGCCGCCCGTCACGCAGCCGGCCAACGTCAGGCCGAGCACCGTCTGGCGCGAGTGGGGATCGGTGGAGCGAACCGATGCTGCCGTGGAGGACATGGGTTTTCGATCAGCAGAGGCGCGTTTGCGCGAAGGTCCCCACGATGTAGTCGCGCAGCGGCTGCCCGCCAGTGCCGCGCGCCGGCAGGAGCTTCAGCGCTTCGGCCATGTGATGGCCGAAGCGCTCGCGCGCCCGATCGGCTCCGAGGATCGACACGACGGTGGGCTTGCTCCCGTCCTTGCGGATATCCTTCAATTGCGGCCCGATCGCGATGCTGACATCGAACAGGTCGTCGGCGATCTGATAGGCGAGGCCGAGATGGGCCGCGACCTGACGCAGCTCGTCGATACTGCGGTCGGTGGCCCCGGCCACCCTGGCCCCGATCTCCAGAGCGGCCTCGAACAGCACACTGGTCTTCTGATGGTTCAGGCTTTCGAGCCGCGCCACGGTGGCGGTAGCGGTGCGGTCGTGGAGGTCGGATTCCTGCCCGGTCACGAGGCCGTCGAAGCCGATCGCCGCCGAGAGACGCTCGACCAGCGACAGACGCGTCCGGGCCGGCAGGCAGGTCGCCCGCGTCACGGTCGCGAAGGCCTGGTTCAGCAGCGCGACGGCCGCCAGGATGGCGGTGCTTTCGTCGAAGCGCATGTGCACGGTGGGCTGACCGCGGCGGAGACCGGCGTCATCCATGCAGGGCAGATCGTCAAGCACCAGGGAGGCGGTGTGCACCATTTCCGTGGCACAGGCGACATCGAGGGCATTCGGCACGGCTGCGCCGAAGTCCACCGCTGCCAGAAGCGTGAGAAGGGGACGGATGCGTTTGCCCGGCGCCAGCAGCGCATAGCGCACGGCCTCGTTGACCCTTTGCGGTCCGCGATTCCCGGCCGGCACGAGACTGTCGAGCCGTTCGTTCACGGCACTGCGCAGGTCTTCGACCCGGGTCGGATGTGCATAAATGGCTTGCATGCGCGGCGCCGAACCTGCCTTTCCGGACCGGGCCCACAAAGGCCCAGCACATCATTGTCCGATGCATTGGAGAGAAAAGATAGCACCGACAACGCCCGCACGACCGCGCCTATTCGGCGCGGGCCACGGCGGACCCTTGGCGTGGATCGGCGTCGATCCGAAGGCGCCCTACTTCATCGAAGAGACCGGCGCGTCCTGGCATCCGGTCGGCCAGAACGACGCCGTCAGCTGGGTCGAACTCGATCCGTTGTTCAAACGACGGGACGTCCCGGCGGTCGAGCGGCATCTCGCCATGCTCAAGGCACACGGCGTGACCGTGCTGCGGCTGATGCTGGAATATGCACAGGTCCGCCACCGCTATATCGAGAAGCCGGCCGGAACCTTCTCGCCCAACATGCTCCGTTTCTGGGACGATCTCTTCGCCCTGTGCGAGCATCACGGGCTGCGCCTCCTGCTGACCCCGTACGACACCTTCTGGATGTGGCTCCATTTCCGGCACCATCCCTACAACGGAGCCCGCGGCGGGCCGCTGGTCCACCCGTCCCACGCCCTGCTCGACCCCGGCATGCGGGACGCGATCAAGCGGCGCCTCTCCTTCGCCACCGCGCGCTGGGGCGGCTCGGGCGCGCTCTTCGCCTGGGACCTTTGGAACGAGATCCATCCGGCCCAGGCGCGCGACTCGGCCGACGTCTTCGACGAGTTCATCGCCGACATCGGCGGCCATCTGCGCCAGGAAGAGCTGCGGCTGCACGGCCGCGTCCATCCCCAGACCGTGTCGCTGTTCGGACCGGAATTGCGCTGGCGGCCCCACTTGAAGATGGAGGGCGCCATCTTCCGCCATCCGGCGCTCGACTTCGCCAATCTCCACATCTACGAGCACGGCACCATCGACGCCCCCGACAACACGGTGGACGCCGCGATCGGCATGGGCCGGATCGTGCGCGAGGCACTGGGCGAGATCCGGGACGGACGGCCGTTCTTCGACAGCGAGCACGGGCCGATCCACAGCTTCAAGGACCGCCACCGGAGCCTGCCCGAGGCGTTCGACGACGAATATTTCCGCCACATGCAATGGGCCCACCTGGCATCGGGCGGTGCGGGCGGCGGCATGCGATGGCCCAACCGGACGCCGCACATGCTGACGCCCGGCATGCGGCGAGCGCAGCGCGGGCTCTCGGCCTTCCTGCCGCTCATCGACTGGCGGCACTTCGACCGGCGCAACATCGGTCCGGACCTCATCGTGCGGACCCAGGGCGGAGCGGAGATCGGCCCCGACCGTCTGGCCCGCTTCGGCTGTGCGACCGCCACGCAGGCCGTGATCTACCTGCTGCCCCGGGACAGACTCGATAGGGGAGGAATGATGCAGGACGGCGCCGAGCCCATCATGCTCTCGGTCACCGTCCCCGGGCTCGCCAGGGGGACCTACCGTGTGACGGGCTGGCACACGGCAGAAGGTCGGGCCGCAACGACCGGCCCGCAGGAACTCGATGCCTCCGGCATGGTCGCTGTGCCTTCATTCGGGCGCGACATCGCGCTGGCACTGTCCAGGGTGGCTGGATGACGCAGGCCGCAGTTCACGGGCAGGCGTCACATGTGGCGGCGCTGCAATCCGGCCATGAAGGTCTTTCGGCATGTCGGCGTCAGATTGGGTACGTTGGCCCTCATGCAGGTGATCAGCGCATCCTCGTCGGGAAACACGTAGCTGCACAACGTGGTCGCATCGACTTGGCAGGCAGCCTGCTCTTCGGGCGTAATATGAAATTTATTGGCGATCTGCGCCTCTGCAGCGCTCAGGCCGAGCCCGAGGATCAAGGTCGAGAGAAGTGTCACAAGCATTCGGATAACCCGGCCCACGTTGACGACCGCAATGGAAGCCGACCTGCTAGCAGGATCCATGCTGAACGGGGAATGTATCGCATTGGATCATCTACGGCAGGTCACCACGGGGATCGAAGATTTACCGTATGACGTAGCGATGCCGGCGCGTAACCACGGTACGCTGGCGGCCATGCCTGGGGCTTGACGGTCCGGAGCGTCCCGCCCAGGGTACCGGTATACGGGCCGTTAACTTAGCGGCCGCATGCTTTGCTCATCGCCGGTTCGACGATCCGGGAGGAACGATGGTCCATTTCGTGAGGGCGCCCAATCGTGCCGCCGCCGAAGACTTGGCGTCCGCGCTGTTCTGTCGACACAGACCGCTATGTGTCTCGAGCCGGGACATCCCCGGTGCCGTGGATCTACCGGCCTGGAAGGTCGAGACCATCGACTGCTTCGGCGAAGCCTGGTCGAGCGCCAGACCGATCACCTTGATGAATTGGCGCGCACCCCGCCGTTGAGCGTCCGGATGGCCTCTGCCGTGGACGCATGCATTCCCAAGGTGGCGTGCGACGCCAATGCCCTGGATCGCGACGGGACGTCCCGCGACCTGCTTGTTGCGGCCTTCATGGCCCTGGTGCGGAACGGCGGCCTGAGCCTGTTCGCGCCGTCAGGTGTGATAGCCGAGACCCTGCATCCCCATGCGCCAGCCGACGTCAAGGCGGCGGTTCTTGCGGCGGCCACGGCCGCAGCAGCACCACGGCACCTCACGGCTGCTCAGCAGATCGATCGCATTCGCGTACGGGCCATCATGCGCGGTGACGGACGCCCGGGCAAGCACGACGCCGACGCATCGCACCTGTCGGAAGCCGCGGAAGCCGGGTGCACTCACTTCATCACGCAGGATGGCAAGATCCTGCGGCGGCGCGACACGCTCCGCAGGGCGCTGCCGCCCGGCTTTGCCGTACAGACCCTGGCCGAGTTCATGGCCGGCACGACGCCTTTCCGGGATGGACTCGGACTTTCATAGGCCCGCACCGTCGCACCCGGACGGTCGTGCCGCCTTGCGACGGCGCGGGGACGGCGCACGACCTCAAACGCGACAGGTGCCGACGCCATCCGCTCGATCAGGCCGCCTTCGCCCGGCGTCGCGCCGGCTTCTTCGCCGTGACGCTCTCGTTGCCGGCCTTCTGTTCTTCGACGACGTCCACGGGTTCCGGCTGAGCGACAGGGGCGCTCTTGCGGCCGAGCCCGATCGTCTTGGCCAGATTGGATCGCGCATCGGCGTAGGCCGGTGCCACCATCGGATAATCCTTGGGGAGACCCCACTTGGTTCGATATTCGTCGGGCGACAGGCCATGCTCGGAATGCAGATGGCGCTTCAGGGATTTGAAGTGGCGGCCATCCTCCAGGCAAACGATGAAATCGTGCGATACCGATCTCTTGATCGGCACCTTCGGCTGCAGCGGTTCCTGCGGCAGGTCCGGCTTGACTTCGCCGGACAGCAGCCCGAGCGAATCATGGACCGACCTGATCAAGGCCGGCAATTCGCTCGCCGGTACGGAATTATGTTCGACATAGGCCGAGACGATCTCGGCCGTCATCTCGACTCTGTTCAGCGTTGCTTCGATATCGGTCATCTAAAGGCCCATTGTGTGGATCCCTCGAATTAGAGCGCGCCAAACGAAATTGCAAGTCGATCGGGCAATGCAACATCGAAGTCGACGTTCGAGGCAGCACAGAAGATAGACGAGCCGCCTATTAAGGCCACGAACTGCGGGTCGGGCGCCGGACCGGGACTCGACGAGGCCGTTGACAGCCAGGTCGAGAGCGCTGTCGACGTCGATGTCGCCCACGAGCGCGTGCTTGCCGGTCCGGACGTTTGCCCGACCGCGCGCGATGGCGCGCTCGACGGGTGGCGGTGCCGGCGCATGACGTCCGGCGAGGGCGGACCGAAGTGGACCCACCCGCCCCATCGGGCGGCTTGCCCCGGCCAAGCGACGCGCTAGCTTGTTGACGTTCGTTCCTTCGCGATGTTTCGGCC
>CAXUCF010000042.1:0-23502 GCA_964249275.1 uncultured Lichenihabitans sp. | reverse complement strand
GATCTCGGGGTTGGAATATTTCGACGAGATGATCTCGCCTTGTTCGGTGAGGCGGATCTGCCCCCGCACCGTCCCGGGCGGCTGGGCCAGGATCGCCTGGTAGCTCGGCCCGCCACCGCGCCCCACCGTGCCGCCGCGGCCGTGGAACAGCCGCATGGTGATGCCCGGCTTGGAATCGAAGAGGCGCGCCAGCTGGGTCGACGAGCGGTAGAGTTCCCAGTTCGAGGTGAAGAAGCCTCCGTCCTTGTTGCTGTCCGAGTAGCCCAACATGATGTCCTGCTCGGCGCCGGACGCCACGACGAGCGCTTCGACGCCGGGCAGGGCGTAGAAGGCACGCATGATGGGTTCGGCATTGCGCAGGTCCGCGATGGTCTCGAAGAGGGGCGAGACGATGAGTTCGGCCCTGGTGCCGGGCTGGCCGAATTCGCCGTGCATCATCCCGAATTCCTTCTGCACGAGAAGCACTTCGAGAAGATCGCTCACGGTCTCGGTGTGGCTGATGATGTAGTGGCGGATCGCCTGGTGGCCGAAGGCCGCGCGCAGCCGCCGGGCCGCGTCGAACACGCCGAACTCGCTCGTGGCCCGCTCCGAATAGGATGCAAACGGCAGACGAAGAGGGCGTGCTTCGCCGAGCAGCCGCAGCAGCAGCGCCTGCTTGGCGGTCTCCTCCAGCGCCGCATAATCCAACTCGACGCCCGCCTTGGCCATGAGTTCGGCCAGGGTCTCCTCGTGCCTGTCGGAACTCTGGCGAAGGTCCAGCGTGGCGAGGTGGAAGCCGAAGACGTCGACGGCCCGCGTCAAGGGGCCGAGCCGGAAGCCGACGAGGTCGCCGCCGTGGTGGCGGCGTAGCGAGGCCGCCATGACGGCGAGGTCGGCCGAAAGGTCCTCGGCGGTCGCATAGGCCGGCAGCTTGACGCGCGGCGCGTGTGCGCCCGGCTCCCCCGTGAGTGCGGTCCGCGTCGCCGAGAGGCGCGAGGCGATCGCCAGAACCGCGCGCCGGTAGGGCTCGTCCTGCCGGTGGGGGCTGTCGTCCTCGGCGGATTCGGCCAGCGCGGTGAGATCGGGCGAGCAGCCGACCAGCATCTCGGACATCGAGAGTTCAGCACCGAGATGGTGGATTTCGCCGAGGTAATAATCGAGCGCCGTCTCGCACTGGCGTCGCATCGCGACCTCGAGCGTGTCGCCGTCCACGTTGGGATTGCCGTCGCGGTCGCCGCCGATCCAGTTGCCCATCCGGAAGAACGTCGGCGAGGCCTCGCCGAGGTGACGTTCCAGCTCGGCGTAGAGCCTCGGGATCTCGCGCAGGAAGGTCGTGCGGTAGTAGCTGATGGCGTTCTCGATCTCGTCCCGCACCGTCAGCCTGCGGCGGCGCAGCAGTCTGGTTTGCCAGAGCTGGGTGATCCGGGTGCGCAGCATGGCGTCGTTGCGCTCGCGCTCGCGCTCGCCGTAGAGGCCGTCGCGCTGCGCCAGTAGTTCGGCGATGGCGAGTTCCGCGTCGAGCAGGCTCTTGCGCTGCACCTCGGTGGGATGGGCGGTCAGGACCGGGGACACGAGCGCGTGCCGCAGCATATCGACCACATGCGCCTTGCCGATGCCGGCTTCAGCCAGGCGGTCGAAAGTCTTAGCCAGCGTTCCGGCCTGGGGGACAACCGCGCCAGGATCGCGGGCGCGGAGGGCCCGGCGGCGCACCCGGTGGCGATCCTCGGCGATGTTGGCGAGATGCGAGAAATACGAGAAGGCTCGCGTGACCGAGACGGCCTGCGACGGGGTGAGCCCTCTGAGCAGCTGCTCGAGGGCTTGGCCGGCCTCGACATCGGCGTCGCGTTGGTAGCTGACGCTGAGGCGCCGCACGCTCTCGATCAGCGCGAAGCAACCCAGCCCTTCGTGCTCGCGCACGATGTCGCCCAGCATGGAGCCGAGGAGCCGGATATCGTCGATGAGCGGCTGGTCCTTGGCGGGATCCCGACTCGCCGCGGGTACCACGATGGCGCGCATCTCACCCTCCGTGCGTTGCGGCGTCAGGGCCACGACGTGACGCAGCATTGTTGGCCCCACTTAGCAAGCGTCATGCCCCTCAGCGGGCACGCGCGAGCGACGTCACCGCTCCTGTTGGGTCCGGACGAACTCGGACTCGGTCGGAGGCGGGACATTCTCGGGCACCGGCGCGTAGGGCTCCATCTCAGGCTGGTGGGGCCTTGCGGCGCCGACGAAGCCGTGGACGAGGTCGTGGATGAAGCCGAGCTTCTCGATGATGGTCGGGGTGAGGACGAAGGGATAGAGGTCGCCCATGCCCATCGAGCGATTCAGGCTGTTCAGCGCGAAAGTCAGCGGCAGCCACGCCTTCACGAGCGGCGCGATGCTGGCGGCCTTGTCGGGTGCGAAGTCCACTTCGGCCGACAATTGATCGGCTTCCGCGATGCCCCGCGGATGGGTCGCGACACCGAAGGACTCCGCCGTCTCGAGCGTGTCCAGAATGTGCAGGTAGTGGGCGAAGGTCTCGGCGAAGTCCTCCCACGGATGGGTGGTCGCATAGGCACTCACGTAGCGATCCCGCCATTGCGGTGGAGCACCGTCCCGATAGTGCTTTTGCAAGGCCGCGTTGTAGTCTTCCCGATCGTCGCCGAAGATGGCGCGGCAGGGGCCGAGTGCAGGGGCATCCCGCACGAGTCGGTCCCAGTAGTAGTGGCCTATCTCGTGGCGGAAGTGCCCGAGCAGAGTCCGGTAGGGTTCGTGCATGCTCTTGCGCCGCTTCTCGCGCTCGGCGTCGTCGGCTTCCGCGAGCGCGATGGTGATGCGCCCGTCGTCGTGGCCCGTCATCACCTTCTTGCCGTCGGCCGGATCCTCAAGGAATTCGAAGACGAGGCCCTGTTGCGCGTCCTCGCTGCGTGGCACCCGGGGCAGGTCGAGTTCGATCAGCGTGTAGAACAGCCGGTGCTTGGCGATCTCGATCAGACGCCAGAGTTCGGTATTGCCCGGCTTGGCGAGGTTCGGGACGGTGTGGTTGTGCCGACAGGCCGTGCAGAAGATGCCGTCCTGGTCGGACGGGAGCAGCCAGTTGCAGACATCATGCTGGGCATTGGCGCAGAACCGGAACGTTCGCGCCGCATCCCCTGCGATGGTCCAGGTGTGGTCGGCGGTGTCGTCGACCCGAACCACGGCGTAGAGGTCCTGATCTTCCGGCACGTATCCGAGCCTGTGTCCACATTTTTCGCAGCGCGTGTTCTCGAAATACAATGTCTGGCCACAAACTTGGCAATCGAACAACTTCATTGTGCGTGGCTCGCAGGGACGAACGGGTGGGCCGGCACGGAATGCCAGACCCATAACCAACGTGAACGCGGCGACCCTGCTTGAGGTCCGAGCCCGGGGCCTGCTGCCCGCGCTGCGCTCCTCGTCCCTCAGCAGCCTGCACAGGGAACGCCGCGATCAGTTCAGCGATGGAGTACAGGATCGATGCGGCTCGGGGCCTCGCGATCGCTGCATCAATCGCCGTCGCCATCATCGTCGTGAGGACGCGCACGCGGCGCCGGTTCGGCCACAGCACTGGCAGGTCGCCCCCCGTTGGCCGGATAGGCTCGTCCTCCCATGAGGCCCTGCCAAAGGACTTTGTTGTACGTCAGAGCATCGACTTTATCCTCTTTCGAGAAGTCGAACCCACGCGTTTGTGCCATCCAGTACCTGGCGTCATGCGGGCTGCTCCTGGCGTCGGCGAAAGTGAGCCCGCGCGGCAGCGGCAAGGCGGTGCCTCGGAGCAGGCCCGAGGCTGAGGCCTTGTAGCGCCAGCCCGTCTGCGAGAGGTCGAAGACGTCCGACATCGGTCGCTGGTTGGCATCGTAGATGCTGAGGTGATCGATGCCCAGCACGTCGGAGATCGTGCGCAGGAGATTGACGGTCGTATAATGCGTGCTGACGACCGCGTATTTCTTGACGTAGGGGCCCACCACGAAAGCGGTGCTGCGATGCGCGTCGACGTGATCCGGGCCGTCCTGGGCGTCATCCTCGACGACGAAGACGAGGGTGTTGTTGGCGTAGGGGCTTTTCGCCACAGCTTCGACAAGGCGGCCCACCGCATAATCGTTGTCGGCCACCTGGACGTCGGGTTTATCGACGCCGTCGATGGCCGCTTTGTAGTTGCCGGTATGGTCGTTCATGAACCGCACCAGGCTCAAGCTTGGCAGCTGCCCATTGGCAACATAGTCGTTGAACTCACGCTCCCACTCCTGCTCCCGGTAGAAGTCGGGATAAGCGTCGTCGAAGCCTCGGAAGTAGGGGTCCGTCAGTGGCGCGAGCTGCGGGTTGGTCGCATAGGACTGCACGCTGCTGGGGTAGGGCTGACGGTCGCGGGGGATCTGCAGCGACGCAGAGGGGGTGCTGGCCAGGCTATAGCGCCCGAGGTCGATGAAGAAGCCGTAGTTTCGCACGCTGAGGCCGGCGCGCAGCGCCGCGTTCCAGATGTAACCCCGCTGGAACTGGCCATCCGGACCATCCGGTGCCGCGACGTTGTTGGTGCCCGGCAGCGTGTCGGCATCGAGACCCGCCGTCAGCGGGTTGGCGGCCGTCCGCGCCGCGCCGGTCAGGCCGACATTGACGTTGCGGTTGGTGCCTTCCCAATCGTAGGAGCCACCGGCGCCGTTACCGGCATAGTTCGGGGGAAGCATCTTCGCCCCCGCATCGGATTCGCGCGACGACGTGCTCCACGGCCAGCCGTTGCCGCTGACGTCGCCCGAATCGTAGAAGTTGTCCAAGGTCACGAAGTCGTTCGCCAGGGCATGAAGGTTCGGCGTCGTCGACCGCGGGAATTCGGTCAATGTCGGGTCGCCGTTCGCCCGCTTGAGATCGCCGAGAACCTGATCATAGGTTCGGTTTTCCTTGATGATGTAAATGACATGCTTGATGTTCTGATGCAGCACCGCCATCGTGAGATCTTGGCTGGAAGCGTTGTCGAAGCCGTTGTTGGCCGCCACCCGCTGGGTGAGGCGATCGAGGGCGTCTTCGTGCGGCACCGGCAGGCTCAGCACCGCCGAACCGGTGAGGTTCAACACATATTGGTCCGGCGCGAACGTGACGGGTGAATTCGGCACGGGGCAGGGAACCGTCTGGTAGCCGAGACAATTCCCGGGGTTCGGACCCGGGATCGTCTTGGCGTTGCTGATGTAGAGCGATCGGCCATCGGCGGAAGCGCGGACATCGGAGGGGTACCAGCCGGTCGGGATCAGCCCCACGACGTGCGGCGAGGCCCCGCCCAGGGAGATGACCGCCAGCGAGTTGGTGCCGCGGTTGGTGACGTAAAGGGTCCTGTCGTCGGGGGAGAGGTCGAGGCCGTCCGGCGAGGCGCCTTTGTACTTCACCTTTTCGGGCGCGAGAAGACCCGTCGGGGCGACGGTCGAAACTGTCGTGCGGACGGCGTTGCTCGCGGTGTCGATGACCGTGACGAGGTCGGCATTGTCGCTCGCGACATAGAGGACGTTCTGGCGCCTGTTCAGCACCATCTTGTTCGGGTTGCCCTGCACGGGGATCCGCGCGACCACGGCCGGCACCGCGCTGCCGATATCGACCACGACGATTTCCCGATCGCGCTCACTGCTCACGTAAGCGAACTGGTTCCCGACGATGGCGACGGAGTTCGGGTATTCGCCTCCCGGGACACCGCTCGGGCCGCCGCTCTTGCCGGGACGCAGATCCTGCTCGGCGATCACGCTCCGGTGAACGAGATCGAGCACGGAGACCGAATCGTTGTAGCGGTTGACCACGACCGCGCGCCTGCCGTCGGCCGTGACGGCAATCCCCGACGCCAGGGGCTTCTGTGCGAGGCCGTTGCCGGCCGTATGGCCCAGTTTGATCGGGGCGCCCGACTCGGCCCAGGTGCCGCCCTGCGAGGCGAACACATGGACATTGTCCTCGCCCGCCCCCGGCACGTAGAAGGTATTGCCGTCGGGCGCGAAAGCGATGCCGACGAAACTGTTCGACACCTGCAGCACCTGTCGCTGCACGGGGGTGCCGTGGCTGACGTCGAAGACGAAGATGAACTGCGTCGAGTCGTTCGGGAGCGGCTTGCCCGCCGCGTCGACCACGGAATTGTATCCGGTGGTGAGCACCAGCAGCGTGTTGCCGTCAGGGCTGAGCGCTTCCGACACGGCAAAGCCTGCCGGAAGCTGCGGCATATCGGGCAAGTGCGGCATCAGCCGCTGGTAGATGGAGTTCGGCGCAGCCAACGGCGTGATCCGCTGACCGGTCGGCAGCAACGTCCCGATCCGGCCGCTGAGCTCGTCAGCACCATCCTGGTTGTTCGTGAACGACTCGGCATGTGTAACGGCAGCACACAAGACAAGAATGGAAACACCTAAAGCGCTGGTCAGTCTTCCGAAATCATAGGTCACGGAGAGCTCCTAATCTGCAGGCTTCAGCAGGCCGTCGACGGCACGCGACACACAAACAGACACAATAGCTTCCTACTCTGCGTTTATGACCCTGATATGAAATTCCGGCAGGACTCTACTCAGCGAAGCGCACCACGCTCTTCAGATCACCGAGGCAAGCTCTGGAGTCTGGACTCGATCATCCTCACCGCGCGGGAGCAGGCTCCGCCGCCATGCTCGCGAGCTTCGCGACCGTGTTCATGTTGCGTGCCGTTCCATCTCTGGCTGCGGGGATGTGAAGCTTCGAGCGGGCCATGCCGCTTCCGTAGTGAACGTAGACCTCTCGCGTCCCCAGACGAAGCTGCTCGTCTTGCTGTCCCACGACGTTCTCCAACGCGCCGCTCACCGGCGGGCGGTCCAGGAAGATCGCGACGGTGCGGTTCGGAGGGGCGTCCGGGAAGGGGTTGTTGGCCAGGATCTCAGCCATCTGTGCGCCCGTTCGCACGAGAACGCCCAGCCGCTCGCCCGTATGGTCCCGCAGCCTTTCCTCCAGCGCGGCTTTGATCTGGGCTTCGGACCCCTCGTGTTCGAACACGACGTTGCCGCTGGCGATGTATGTTCTGACCGCTCGGAAGCCTGCACGCTCGCACAGGCGCTTCAGATCGCTCATTGGCAGCTTACCCGTCCCGCCGACATTGACGGCCCTCAGAAGAGCGATGAAGGCGGTCATGTCTCATGTCTCCATCTCGTGTCGATCAGACCAGAACGCAACGGTGGCATGGATCCATCACCGCGCCGCAAGAGCCCGATCGAGTTCAGGTCCTGGTCGGCTTACCCGCCGCTCGGCTCTCGGTCCCGGTAGAAGCGCGCCATGCGGTCGAACCACTCGTGGCGGGCCAGGATGTGGGACAGCCCACCGCTTCTGAACGGCAGCCTCAAGGTCTCGATCAACTCCTGGATCTCCTGCCGGGCCGCAAGCTGGGAGTTGGTGAGGACGCCGCCTTTGGCGCTGTCCTCGATGGGATCGAGCGCCGTCAGTCCGATCGGAAACAATTCGCGGAAGATCACGCGGTCGTGCAGCCCCTCCGCGGTGCGGAACTGGAGTTCCGCAGCCAGACGGCCGATGCTCGACGCGATCTGCCGTGCGTTGTTGGACTGGATCGACGCGATCCTGTTGCGCAGCAGGATCCAGTCGATCATCCCGGCATCGACCTGCCGACGCCGCCTCCGCGCTTCGAGCACGAGGTCGGCGTAATGCGCGACGGCGCCGCGTTTGGCGCGGTCGTGGTGGACGCGCGAGAAGACGTCGACGTCGATGAAGCTGTCGTTGATGGGCGACACCAGCGTATCGGCGAGCGAATGCGCGAGCCTCATGAGGTAGCTGTCGGAGGCCGGCGTATCGATGACCACGAATTCGTAGTCATGCTCGATTGCCTCGATGGCACCCGCGAACTCGCCGAACTCGCGCGTCTCGTTGTCGGCGACATCGAGCGATGCCCCACGGTCGAGGGCGTGATGAAACGGCATCTCGAGCGTCGTGCCGGCCTGGGCGGCCCAGGACTGGCGGTTTTCCAGGAACCGCGTCAGCGTGCGCTGGCGGGTGTCGAGGTCGATCGAGGCGACGCGATAGCCGGCCTTGAGCAATCCGATCACGACGTGGATCGACACGGTCGACTTGCCGGTGCCTCCTTTTTCGTTGGCCACCACGATGACATGGGCCGAGCGTAGGTCGGGTCTCTCAGGATCGGTCGGCATCGGGTCCGGGTGGTTGGCGCCCGCGCCGCGCTCATGTGGCTCGCGACCGCGACGACTGAAAGCGCAAGGAGACGAGGCTACGCCCGGGATATCGGGGCCGGACCGGCGTAGATCCAGTCGTAGCGCGCCGTGAGGCGGGCGGGTCCGAGCGAACGCAGCACCACGTCGCGCAGAAGGGAAGCCGGAGCGCCGAGATGGTAGATGGCAGCCTGTCTGCGCGATTCGATCTGAACGCGAGCTGTCCGAGGGCGGCGCAGAGCCTCATAGGTTGAGAATGCCGCGGGTAGAGCCCGGGGCGACGCCGCTACGCAATCGGCCAGCACGGCAGCATCCTCGATGGCCTGTGCGGCGCCTTGGGCGAGGAACGGCAGCATGGGATGGGCTGCATCGCCGAGCAGCGTCACGGCGCCCTCCGACCACCGCGGCAGCGGTGGCCGATCGAACAGCGGCCACTTGCGCCAGCCCGGTGCGGCCGCGACGAGGCGCCGGGCCGGCTCGGCCCATGTCGCGAAGCGGCGTTCGAGCACGGCGGCGTCGGCCGGCATCGACCAGAAGGCGTCGCGCCCGGCCGCGACGCTCTCGTCGATGACGGCCACGACGTTGACCAGCTTGCCGGCTTGGACCGGGTAGTGGACCAAATGAGCCCCGGCCCCCAGCCACAGGTTGGAGCGCGGCACCAGCGCATCGGGGTCGGCGGCATCACGGGCCACGAGGCTGCGCCAAGCCGAGCGACCGGCCGATTTGGTGTCGTCCGGACCTGGTCCGATCATGCGCCGGCGAACCGTCGACCGGATACCGTCGGCTCCCACGAGGCCGTCGGCCGTCGCGACCGGATGCCGCGCGTCGTCGAAGGTCAGGCGGACGCCCCCCTCGATGTGCCGATACGAGGAGACGCCCTGCTCGAGGCGCAGCGTGATGGCCGGGTCGCGGTCCACGCGGGCCATCAGACGGGCCTGAAGGTCGGCCCGCAACACCGCCAGGGACGGTGATCCGTAGCGCCGCGCCCCGCCGGCCCCACGCGGGGTGCGGGCGAGGGTTGCGCCGTCGCGGCCACGGCGAAGCAGCGTCTCGTTCGGCTCGACGGCACATGGCCGAAGGGCGTCGAGGAGATCGAGGCGGGCGAGGACGGCCGTCGCATTCGGCGAGAGCTGGACGCCGGCCCCGACCTCCCCCAAAGCTTCGGCCTGCTCGTACACCGTAACGGTCGCGCCGACTTGCGACAGCGATACGGCAGCCGTCAGGCCGCCGATGCCGGCACCCGCGATGGCGATGTGGGGCATGGGCGGGGCCTGTCCCGGTCCGGCCCGTCAGGGTGCCGTGTCGGGGGTATATTCGCAGGTGGCAGGATCGGCATGAGACCCGAGGCTTGCCGCGTGGACGTAGTGGGTCGAGCAATAGGGGCAGATTGCGTCGTCGCTGTCGCCCATGTCGATGAAGGTGTGGGGATGGTCGAGCGGCGGCAGCGCCCCGGTGCACATGAATTCCTTGACGCCGATCCGGATCGTCGGCACTCCGGGCTGGTTGTGGAAATGTGGGGTCTCGTGATGGCTGGCCATGCAGTCCTCGATCCGGAGGTTCGTCGCGGCGCACCATAGTGGGGTCGTCCGGCAAAGGGTAGGGTGCCGGCCGCCGCGTCCAGCGACACCGACCACGGGCGCACCGCACCGGCCGGACGCCTTGATGAGCGGGACCTCAGCATCGCCGCACACCGGGGGAGAGCGGCATGGACTTCACGTCGGACGGATTGCGGATCAGCTATCGTGACGAGGTTCCGACCCGCGCCGACCGCGCCGAGCCTGCCCTGCTGATCCACGGCTTCGCTTCCTCGGCGCGAGTGAACTGGATCGACACGGGCTGGTTCCGGACCCTCACGGGCGACGGCCGCCGGGCCGTTGCCTTCGACCACCGCGGGCACGGGGACAGCGACAAGCCGCACGATCCTGCGCTCTACGCGACCGCGTTCATGGCCGAGGACGCGCTGCGCCTGCTCGACCACCTCGGTATCGCGCGGGTCGACGTGATCGGCTATTCCATGGGGGCTCGGGTGGCGGCCTACCTCGCGCTGGCGGCACCCGATCGCATCCGATCGGTGGTGTTGGGCGGCCTCGGCGCTCACCTCGTCGAGGGGGTCGGCCTGCCGACCGGCATCGCGGACGCCATGGAGGCTCACTCGCTCGACGGCCTCACCGACCCGATGCAGCGGATGTTCAGGCGCTTCGCCGAGGCCGGGGGCAACGACCTCGCGGCTTTGGCGGCCTGCATTCGCGGTTCGCGCCAGACCCTCTCGGCCGAGGAGGTCGGCCGGATCGCGGCGCCGTGCCTCGTCGCGGTCGGAACCCTCGACGCTGTCGCGGGGGATCCGCGGCGCCTAGCCGGCCTGCTGCCGCGCGGCCGCGTCCTCGACATTCCGGGGCGCGACCATAATCCTGCAGTCGGCGACAAGGCCTTCAAGGCGGGCGTGCTGGACTTCCTTGCCGAACGACCTTGAACGCGGGGGGCGACCGCCGGGGCGGTCCCTCTATGACGGCTTCCGCGGCGTTCGGTTTCGCCGATGCGGGGCTTGTGCGGGCGGTCCAAGCCCGTATGTGTGGGGTCCCGCGGGATCGGTCCCGCGCGTTCGCCCGTGTCTGGAGACGAGCATGATGGGGCAGAGTCAGAGCGCCAAGGTCATCGGCATCGCCGATGTCGACCCGTTGTTCGGCCGCATGCGGACCGAGGCGGACGAGATTTTGCGTCGCGAGCCGATCCTCTCGAAGCTGATGCTGACGACTGTGCTGAACCACGACAGCCTCGAGGCTGCAGTCATCTATCGGATTGCGGCACGCCTCGATCATGGTGACGTGCCGGGCCTGCTTCTCAGCCAGGCCTTCACGGAGGTGGCCCGCAACGATCCCAGCATCGCGGAGGCATTCCGGGTCGACCTGCTGGCCGTGTTCGACCGTGACCCGGCCTGCACCCGCCTGGTCGAATCGCTGCTGCACTTCAAGGGATTTCACGCCATCCAGACACACCGCTTCGCCCATGCGCTTTGGAACAGTGGCCGACAGGATCTCGCTCTTTATCTGCAAAGCCGGTCCTCGGGCGTCTTCCAGACGGACATCCACCCCAACGCGAGCATCGGCAAGGGCATCTTCCTCGATCATGCGACCGGCCTCGTGGTCGGCATGACGGCCGTGATCGAGGACGACGTGTCGCTGCTCCAGGACGTAACCTTGGGCGGCACCGGCAAGGTGACGGGCGACCGCCATCCGAAGATCCGGCGCGGCGTTCTGATCGGCGCGGGCGCCAAGGTGTTGGGCAACATCGAGATCGGCCAATGCTCGCGCATCGCGGCGGGGTCGGTCGTGCTGGCGCCGGTGCCGCCCAAGAAGACCGTCGCGGGCGTGCCGGGACGGATCGTCGGGGAAGCCGGATGCGCCGAGCCGGCCCGGACCATGGACCAGATCATCGCCCAAAAGATGATCGACGGCGGCGTGCTCGACGGGCGACCCGCGATGACGTAGCTTCCAGGCCGGACGGGGCAGCCGCCGAACTGTCGCGCCATCGTCCCCCATGCTGGATCCGCCAGCTTGTCCTCGCGCCGGCCAATGCCGAGGGGTTCGAGACGCGGTTCGGCACGTCCCCATCATGATCCGGAGCAGAGCTTGGACAAGAGCGAAATTATCAAGCTGCAGGCCTATCTCCAGCGCACGTTCGGCAACAAGGCGCTGAAGGTCATGCCGCACCCGAGCGACGGCGATCACGCCGACGTGGCCCTGGGTGAGAGACGCATCGCCACGATCGTGGTCGACGACGAGGACGGCGATCGATCCTTCTCGTTCGAGATGAAGATCCCGGTGGAACGGCAGACGATCGAATCCTATTTGCGGCTGCTGTTCAACAACGAGAAGTTCAAGGTCGTGCCACGCGTCAAGAAGACGGATTCGGTGGAGCTCAACCTGGGTGGCGAGTTTCTCGGCGTCGTGTCGGCCGACAATGCAAAGGGTGATTCCTTCACCTTGCAGATGGCGATCCTGGATTACGATCTCGAAGATGTCTGAGGCCGCGCCGAGGCTTGCAGGCCAGGGGCGTGCGGACGAACGGCCCCGGCGTTCTTCGCCAAGGCCTTGCCTGCGCTGCAAGGAAACCTCGCAGCGGGTATAGAGCCAACTCACCGATCCCGTCGAAGACCCATCAAGCCTTAAAGGGGGAGGGTTCCCGGGTCGCTCTCGGCCGAGAAGGGGCGAGCGAACTCCACCGCCACCGTATCGTTGAAGACCCGCACGACGTGGGCATCCGTCCTGCCGAGGATTACCGGCGTGCCGACCGCGGGCCTGGCGTCGCAGACGAAGGCAGCGCCGGAGATCGATACGTCGATCAATTTCACCGGAAACTCCCGGCCGCCGGGCACCGTCAGGGTCGAGCGGGGATTGCGTGGGCTCACGCGCTCATGCCGGCGATCTTCCGGCATGCCGAGCGCATGGCGGTTGCCGAGCCAGGTCAGCTGGTCGGCCAGCTTCTCGCGCTTCGTGAGCGGAACGTTGAGCGACAACGCGAATCCATTCTCGAAAAGCCGGGCCACGACGCCCTCGATCCGTCCGATCTGGTCGATGTAGCAGATGATCTTCTCATGGATCGCGCCTCTGACGGGCGCGATCAGCGCGACGCCGCCCGGCGACATGTCGACTGTCTGGCAGGGAAACTCTTGCCTGTTGGCCAGCATGTACCGGCCCAGCACCGCGATCCGCACACGCTGGTGGCGGCGGCGTTCGACGGGGTGCGTTTCGGCTGACGTCGCCGGAGATGCAGCCACCTGGCCCGCTTTCGGAGTGAGAGTCCTCTGAGTTCGGCCATCATGGCGCGGTAGGGGTTAAGGGGCGATAAACTGGGCCGGCGCTGCCCAGCTGTTTCATCCTCCGATCTCGATGGGTAGGCCGGGCCTGCGCCCGCCCTGATAGACCCTGAACCCTCCGACCTGCTTGACCGCGACCGGCGCGCCCGTGATCGGCCCAACAGGGCTGGGTGCTCGGCCATCGGATCCGAAGCGAGGCTGTGTTTCGGCCTCGACCGGCAGCAACGTCCGGAAACCAGTGAGTTCGAGGCCCGTGATGGGGCGCAGCCCGATCCAACTCGGCGCCGAGGTGGCGGCCAGCGATCCGAGCAGGCGGACATGGGTCCGACCGTGGTGGCGCAGCGGCAAGATCAGGAGTTCGAGGTCGATGGCCGCACCGCCGGGCGGCGCGCCCCTTGCGCCCGCCACCATGCCGACACGGTCATCGAGGACCCCGCCGACCATCATCCTCGCCGCCGTCACGTCGCGCGCGGCCCAGATGTCGTCGAGCGGGCGGCCTTTCAGCTCACAGCGGAAAAGAGCATTGAGGCGCGTACCCGACAGGCGGATGATGACGTCGCGGGAGGGACCTGAGCCGGAGACCTCCAGCACGAACGTATAGGCCAGGATATGCCGGATGGCGGCCGGGTCCACGTCGCATCTTTCGGGCGCTGTTCTCCCGGCGCGCAACGCGTCCCAATACGCAAAGAGATCCCGGCTCACGGCATGTTTCATTCTGACCCCTCGACGCTCGAACCGGAACGGGAGGTGTCGCCTTATGGCACCATAAGGCCGATCTCGCCGGTTTGCCGGGGAGGGCAGCACCTGACGTGCCAGCGACGTTAAGGTTGGCGGATCGTTTCGATTGTCAGAACGGGCGCGCGATGCGATGGTCGCCGCCTTGGGAGCGATGCAGCTTCCAGCGCGATCGAGCCGCTGCTCCGGCACCGAAGCGCTACCGCATGAGGTGGATGCCCGGCAGGTTGCTCCCCTGTCGGGCTAAGCCCGATTCGAGCAGCCGGCGACGACGCGCCTTCGGATGCTGCGCCTCCCGCGGAATGGCCGGCCTTCGTCATGGCGACCGTGGGCGTAACCCCGTTTCAAGGTGACGACTTGCTCCACGGTTCAGCCGAGCCCGCCAAGCTTGTTCCGCGGCGCCAGCCCGTCTTCAACGTCCCGGCCTCCATCCTGCTGGTGGTCGTCGTCCTGGTGACGATCCACATCGCCCGGCAGTTCATCCCGGAGCGCCTCGAGGACGGGCTGTTTGGAAGCTTCGCCTTCGTTCCAGGCCGGCTGACATTTGCGTTCGCACCCAACCGGGTCATCGACGCGACGGTCGCACTGGCCGGGCAGGGGGCCGAGGGCTACCGACAGGCGCAGGCGGGACGGTTCTTTCTCGGCGATGGCTCGGCGCAACCCTGGACGGCCGTCACCTACGCGCTGCTCCACGCGGATTGGGCCCATGTGGGCCTGAATGCGGTCTGGTTGCTCGCCTTCGGCACGCCGGTGGCACGCCGCTTCGGCTTCGTCAGGTTTCTGCTGTTCCTGGTCGTGACGGCCTTCGCGGGTGCCGTGGTGCACTATTTGGCCCATCCGCTCGACCTCGCGCCGGTCATCGGAGCTTCGGCCTCCGTGTCGGGCTGCATGGGGGCGACGCTCCGCTTCATGTTCCAGCCCCACGTGCCGGTCGCCTCGATCATCGGGGCTGCCGAAGACGGACGCCGCCAGGCCTTCCTTCAGCCGGCGCAGCGGCTGCGCGAGTTGGCGGCCGACCGTCGCGCTCTGGCCTTCCTGGTCGCCTGGTTCGCGACCAACCTCCTGTTCGGACTCGGATCCATCACGTGGGGGGCAAGCGGCGGGCCCATCGCCTGGGAGGCCCATATCGGCGGCTTCATGACCGGGCTCCTGCTGTTCCGTCTGTTCGACCCGGTGCACCACACGAGCGGTACGCCGCCGGCGGAACTTGCGCCTCTGGCTCCGGAGGAACCGGCCGCGGGGTTTTGATCCCCGCCGAGCTGCTTGTCCGGTCAGGTGAACCGGAGGAGGGATCGGAACAGGTTCTTGACGAAGCCCTGCTCGGCGCCGCCCGTCGGCTTGGTCCGGCTGACTAAATCGAAAACCTTGGCGTCCTGCAAACCGTAATTGGCGACCCGTTCGACCTTCTTGTCCTTGTTGAAATAGACGGCCAGCACGCGCTGGTCCACGATGCTGGGCGCCGAGAAGGCAAACGTGCGGCTCACCGTTTGACTGATGTAATACCAGGCGGTGCCGCCGATGGTCGACGTCGTGGACGGCGTACCCAGAACCACGAGCACCTGCTCGGCCGACGACCCCGGCTTCACCTGCTCCAGCGAACGCTGGTCAACGACGTAGCCGCGCGTGACCTCGCCGTCGTAGCCCAGGCACCCGCCGAGGCTGAGGGACAGCATCGCGGCCCCGGCCAGCGCGAACGGCCTGCGCCCGCTCGCCGGGGTGATCCCCTTGCCTCGCATCCGGAACCTCCTGACGCCGATGCACCGCTCAGGCGCTCACCCCTTGCATCGGCCAGGCGCAGTGCGTAACTGGCACCCTACCGAAAAGCAAGTTTGTCCCCCCACCGGAGAAGGCGGCGATCGCCGCATGCGATCCGATGTTTCTGTCCTTCCGCCGTCGGCGCTCTTCCCCCAACCGCGCCCTCATCGCTCGGCTCTGCGCGGACAGCGTCGCCGTGGTTCGCAGACCGGCCTTCTACCTGGACTACGGGGTGCCCGACACCTTCGAGGGCCGCTTCGAGCTTCTGGCCTTGCACGCCGGCTTGGTCCTGCGCCGGCTGAACAGGGCCGAGGCGCCGGGTCCGGCGGTGGCCCAGGACCTCGTCGATGGTGTGTTCGCGAATCTCGAAGCCGACCTCCGGGAGGCGGGGGTCGGCGACGTCACCGTGCCGAAGCGCATGAAGAAACTGGCTGAAGCCTTTCTGGGCCGGTCGGCCGCTTATGATGCCGCTCTGCGCGGCGACGGCAGCCTCACTGCAGCCGTGTCGCGCAACGTCTATGCTGGGGGTGGCCTGGACACCACGCGCGCCCACGCCGCCCGCATGACGCGTTATGTGGAACTGACGGCCGAACGGCTCGACGCCGCGCCTCTGGCCCAATGCCTTGCCGGGCCTTTGCCGTTTCCCGATCCCCTGTCCATCACGGTGTAGAGCGTCATGGTCCGCCAGCATCAGGCCGCTTCCGGCCCGCTGTCCCGATGGTTCGATGTGTCTTCGGTGACGGAGGGCGGTACGGTGTTTCATGTCGTAGCGTCGGCTGACGAGCGCCGAGCCGTCGCGACCGACTGCGGTTTGCCCGGCATCGACGCCCTCGCTGCCGCCTTCCTGGTGGCGCGCGAAGGCCCGGACGGCGCCCGCGTGACGGGCAGCGTCACCGCGAGGATCCGTCAGACATGCGTGTTGTCGCTCGACGAATTCGAGACCGACCTCGAGGAGCCGGTCGACCTTCGGTTCGCCAACGAAGCTGAAATCGACGCCCAGAGGGTAGCCAGGGCCGCTCGCCCCACCCCCGACGAGGGCGACGACGACCTGCCGGATCCAATCCTTCGAGGGAGGATCGACCTCGGAGCCTTGACGGCAGAGATCCTGGTGCTCGGTCTCGACCCCTATCCGAGGAAACCCGGCGTCACGTTTGCCGAACCCGCCGCCTCGGTGCCGGCCAAACCGGAGACGTCGCCCTTCGCGATGCTGCGGAACATCAAGGGCGCGGGCGACACCTGATCGTTGGAGCGGCTGTCAACCAGGCGTCGCGCTGTCTCGTCATGGTAGCGGGCTACGCCGGTCCGAGGCCGGTCGCCAGGCCCCGCGACTGCGACGGGCGAGCGCCGCGAGTTGACGCCGGGCAACGCGCCAAGGCATTCATCGAAGGGCGCGTGCAGCCGCAAGGGTGATGGATGACGAAGCCGGTCCGGATCGCAATCGATGCCATGGGCGGCGATCACGGGCCCTCCGTCGTGATTCCCGGAGCCGCTCTCGCACTGCAGCAATGGCCCGAGACCGAGTTTCTGATGTGCGGCGACGAGGCCCTGCTGAAACCGCTTCTGGCCCGCCAGCCCGACCTCGCGCGCGTCACCGAGGTGGTCCATACGACGGTGGCGATCCGCATGGACGACAAGCCCAGCCAGGCGTTGCGCGGGGCTGGTCGGCGTACCTCGTCCATGTGGCTGGCCATCGAAGCCGTCAAGTCCGGGAGGGCCGACGTGGCGGTGTCGGCCGGCAACACCGGCGCCCTCATGGCCATGTCCAAGATCTGCTTGCGCACCATGGCGCATGTGGACAGGCCCGCCATCGCGGCCATGTGGCCGACCGTGAAAGGTGTGTCGATCGTGCTCGACGTCGGCGCCAGCATCGGTGCCGATGCCCAACACCTCGTCGACCTCAGCATCATGGGGGCCGCCATGGCGCGCATCGTGCTCGGCATCGAACGGCCGACGGTCGGGCTGCTCAACGTCGGAGTCGAGGAGGTCAAGGGGCTCGAGGAGGTGAGGGCCGCCGGCCGCCTGCTCAGGGAGCTCGGACTGACGTCCCTGGATTATAGGGGTTTCGTCGAGGGCGACGACCTCGGCAAAGGGACCGTCGACGTGGTCGTGACCGAGGGCTTCACCGGCAACATCGCGCTGAAGACCGCCGAAGGCACGGCCGTGCAAATCGGCCGCTATCTGCGGGAGGTGATGAGCCGAGACTGGATGTCGAAGCTTGGTTACTGGTTCGCCAGGGGCGCATTCGCGGCCCTGCGCGAGAAGATGGACCCAAGGCGGGTGAACGGCGGCGTGTTTCTGGGGCTCGATGGCGTGGTGATCAAGAGCCATGGCGGCACGGATGCGCTCGGCTACTCCAGAGCCATCACGGTCGGACACGAGATGGTCAGCAACGACCTCCTGGCCCGCATCCGCGACCAGCTGGCGCTGTCGCAGGACGCGCAGACGGGCCCGGTCGTCGTGCCCGAGGCCTTTCCCGAGGTCCGCCCGATGACGGGCGATGCCACGGTGCCGGCGCCCTGACCAGGATCGCCCTCGGCAATTGCCGAGGAACTGGATTCGGCGCATAGCTGAGTCAGGCGATGTCCGGCGGCTTCCCGCTGGCGGAATGGCTTCGACATGCGGTCGCGACCGGGACTGATCAGCAACGCGTTCGTGTTTCGCAGCTGGACCCGGCCTGCTCAGGATCGGCGGCCGGCAGACCGCTCGAGTCCGCTCGGGTTTCCCATCAATGGAAAGAGGCTTGGTGGTGGTAACAAACGGCTGGCGATCCGTGGTGCTGGGAACCGGCGCCTATCTCCCGGAGCGCTGCGTCACCAACGCGGAACTGGCGCGGACCGTCGACACGACCGACGAGTGGATCGTCCAGCGGACCGGGATCACGCGACGGTTCTTCGCGGCCGACGGCGAGACGACCTCGCAATTGGCGACGGCGGCGGCCCGCGCGGCCCTGGCTTCGGCGGGTTGCGTCGCAGGCGACATCGACCTCCTGATCGTGGCGACCGCCACCCCGGACTACACGTTCCCGGCGACTGCCACTCAGGTGCAGGCCGCTCTTGGGCTGACGACCGGCGTGGCGTTCGACCTGCAGGCCGTGTGCTCCGGCTTCGTCTTCGCGCTCGCTACCGCCGACAAGTTCCTCCGGTCGGGATCCCATCGCAGGGCCATGGTGATCGGCGCCGAAACGTGTTCCCGTCGGCGCGACGGGAGCGACCGCACCACCTGCGTGCTGTTCGGCGACGGTGCCGGAGCCGTCGTGCTCGAAGCACGGCAAGGTGGCGATCCGTTGCGCGATGGTGGCATCATCACGACCCACCTGCGGTCCGACGGCCGGGGCCGCGACAAGCTCTACGTCGACGGCGGCCCGTCCTCCACCGGCACCATCGGTCATGTCAGGATGGAGGGCCGGGAAGTGTTCCGGCACGCCGTCGGCATGGTGACCGACGTGGTCAAGGATGCCTTCGAGGCTGCGGGTGTCGGGCCTCACGACCTCGATTGGTTCGTGCCCCACCAGGCGAATCGCCGTATCATCGACGCTTCGGCCGTGAAGCTCGGCATCCCGCCCGAGAAAGTCGTCACGACAGTGCATCTTCACGCCAACACCTCGGCCGCGTCCATCCCGCTCGCCCTCGATCAGGCCTGCGCGGATGGCCGGATCCGTCGGGGTCAACTCGTCATGCTCGAGGCGGTCGGAGGGGGATTCACCTGGGGAAGTGCCTTGCTGCGGTGGTGAGCCGCGGAGGCCGTCTTTTGCCTCGGGGCGAGGATGCCGGGCATCGGTCCGTTCCGGACCGCTCCTGCGGCGGAAGGCTCTCGCGGAAATCAGGTCTCGGCGATGACTGCGTGCTTTCGCCTGGGTCGGACGTGCTCTAATCAGAGTCTTGCGAGCCTGTTAGGACTCAGAAGGCAGAGCAGCGTTGGCGAGTCGCGCGGGAGAGCCCATCCTGGGAGGTTGTCGAGAGCGCTCATGACGAAACTTTCCGACACGTCGGACGGCAAGACCATTACGCGGGCGAACCTGTCCGAAGCCGTTTATCAGCAGCTTGGCCTGTCGCGCACCGAATCGGCTCAACTCGTGGAGATGGTGCTGCAGGAGATCTGTCAGGCCATCGCCCGAGGCGAGACCGTGAAGCTGTCGTCCTTCGGCTCTTTCGTGGTGCGCTCCAAGGGGGAGCGGGTCGGCCGCAATCCCAAGACGGGGATCGAAGTGCCGATCACGCCGCGACGCGTGATGGTGTTCAAGCCGTCCAATATCCTGAAGAGCCGCATCAACGGCGCGCCCCTGCCGCAGAATGACTGAGCGGGGCACCTCGCAGAAGAGCGCCGACGCCTATCGCACCATCAGCGAGGTCGCGGAGGATCTGAAACTTCCGCAGCATGTCCTGCGGTTCTGGGAGACGCGTTTTCCGCAAGTCAAGCCGCTGAAGCGCGCCGGAGGCCGCCGGTTCTACCGCCGCGAGGACGTCGAGCTGCTACGGGCCGTCAAGGCGCTGCTCTACGGCGATGGCTACACGATCAAAGGCGTGCAACGCATGCTGCGCGAGCAGGGTCCACGCGCCTTGGCGGCTCTTGCCTCCGGGGGCGGTCCACCTCCCGGTGACAGTCCGTCACAACGGGCCGGAAGTCATCAGGGGGACGATCGCGTGACGCAGGACGACGTACGGCATGGCGCCGACCCGGAGGGCCGGAACGGGCCCGACGTCCAGGGCCGCCTGCCACAATGGCTCCGGCCGTCGCCCGATCCCGGTACCCCGACGTCCGCTCTGCGGTCCGGTGCGGCATCGCGCGAGATCGAGCGGCCCACCGAGGGGAACGCCAAGGCCGCTTCGGCGGCCGACCTCGTCGGGCGGCTGCAAGCCGTGTTGTTCGATGTGGCGGAGTGCGAGCGCCTGCTCGCCGCCGCGCGGGCCGCGCAGGGTTGAACGAGGAACTCGGGGCTTGTCTCGGGTGAAACCGACCACAAGCTCGTGCTGCCCCGGGTGTCCACTGAAAGAGGAGCGGCTCCCGGCGCTTCGTCGTGCCCGGACCTGCAGGCTTTTTTCGATGCGCGTGACGGGAAGGCTATTGCCGTGTCGCGCGATCCGGGCATGATCAAAGCCTCGTCAACCCAGGCTGTTGCCGGTGCCTGTCTGGGATGAACGGCGGCGGCGGCCTCGCGCAGGTCCGTGACGCACGAGGCAGTACCGACCGTTGTCGGACGGCACCGCGACGAGGCTGACGCTCGACGGGAGGGAACCGGCGTGAAAAAGCGTGAAGATTACGAGGAGAACCTCAAGGCTCTGCAGCGTCTGATCGCATACATTCGTGACGAAGCGGCGCGGTTGCGCATCGTGGATGTCGCTTTGCTGCTGGAGCGCGCCGAGGATGCCGTGAGTTCGTTGATCCCGGGCAGCACCATCGAGCAGGATCCCCTCCAGGCGCAAGCCTGCAGCGTGTCGATCGTCGAGCACTGATCTGGCCGAAAGGTCTCTGCCGAGGCCGGTGATTGCCGCTTGCGGCTTCGTGTCGAAAATCCTATACGGCTGCTACCGCAATGCGGCGTCGGAGTGTAGCGCAGCCCGGTTAGCGCACTAGTCTGGGGGACTAGGGGTCGTAGGTTCGAATCCTATCACTCCGACCAATGACTTAACCCTATGGGCTCATTGCTTGCGGTGACTGCAAGGACGATCGCCGGGGGACGATCCTTCATTGCGCTGTGGGCCATGATCGTGTTCTGGCGAGCAGGAAACGCGATAGGCGCCTCCTTCGATACGCTGCCGCTGGCCCGCGCCCCGAGGAAGAAAACGACTCCAGCATCGGGTAAGCCGAACGCATTCCCAGCAACATGGCTAAGAGGTTCAGGGGTACGTCGCCACGAAGGCCGACGTTCTCGCGGTCCGGACGGATCTGCGGACAGCCGCCTTGGGCCTCGAAGCCAAGATCGAGGCACGAAGGCCGACCTGATCAAGTGAATGGGGACGGGTCGAGACCATCGTGCTGTACGAAGCGCTGGTGGCCGGCACCACGACATGGCCCGCTACGGAGCTTGGGCCAGAGAGCGGGAAGGCCTCGTGCGGACCGCCATGTGGCAGCTTGCCAGCCGCTCAGCTGGCCGGGATGATGCCGCTCCCGCTTAGGCGCATCAGCGCACACTCGCGGCCACCTCAGTTCAGGATTCCAACTGCCATTTCGACCATCGAGAGCACGCCTTCGATGCTGCTATAATACCAAATTCCTGTAGCCAGCAGCACGTTCATGAGCAGCGAGAGGCCCAGCGCAACGCGATAGAAGCGCAGCGAGACGTGGCGGGTCCGCCGGAGTGGCGTTTCGACATCGAGCCTTGACATGGACCGCAATCCCCTGGTCGTTCCGTGAGTCGCAACCGCGCTGGTACCTCTTAGGTTCAATGGGTGCGGCCCATTGCGACGCGTCAGCGGCTGTGTTGCAGCGCGAAGGCTTGACCGAACGGCTTCGCGTGCTTCGGCCGCACGCCAGAGCCGCTGCACCCGCGAGGAATGCGGGCCGGAAGACAGCTTGCATCCGCTATCGATGAAGCTGCCCTTTCGGGGATTGCATCGAGGGTTTCACCATAATCGAGCTCGCGCCGTCACACGGCTCCGAATGGCCGGATACAGATCACCCAGGAACGGTGTATAGGGCGCCTCATAGAACGGGTTAATACTTCACTATACCTGAAATCGCACATCGGCAAATCAAAGACTTGGCCTTTGACGAGATATTGACTAAAACCGCTTCGGAAGCGGTTGCCGTTGATCGGCTTGGCCCGACGAACCCTTTAAAATCAATCCTTTAGCCAAAGATGTCCGCGGCGCGGAGCTAACGACCACGAAGGTCTGATCGCCTCCTCTTTTCCAACTTCCCAAGCCGAATCGCTGGCGGGCCTGTTCCCAGCAGGTGGCCTGCGCCTTCGCCAGCACTGCTTGGCCGATCCTGCGGCCTGCTGCGCGACCCTCCTGGACCCTTTTAGTTTGCTGCTGAAACAATTTTTCAACTTGTATTGGCCACCATTCCTCCATGACACATTTCCGCTTACGCCTCCTTGCCGCGACGAGTCTCCTGACCGTCTTGTCCAACCTGCCAGCGCCTGCCGCTTCCGCCGCGGAGTGGCAAGTCAGCAAGGTGTCGGGTCGTGCCTGGACAGGTCCAGCCAGCGCCCGTACCGACATTGCCGTGGGCATGACGATCGATCCCGGCGTCTCGGTGTCCACTGGCGAGCGATCTCGCGTGATGCTGCAGCGGGGCACCGAGTCGATGGTGATCGGCCCGAAGAGCAGCGTGGCGGTCAACGAACATCCGGATCAGGGCCTGTCGACCACAGTGGTCGAGAAGGCCGGCCTGGTCTCGTTCGACGTCGAGAAACGAAACGTCCAACATTTCTCGGTCGAGACCCCCATGCTGGCGGCCGTGGTCAAAGGCACGCATTTCACGGTTTCGGTCGGCCGCATGACCGGCGGTGTGGCGGTCGCCCGCGGCACTGTTGAGGTCACGTCGCTCAAGACCGGCCAGGTGACGAGTGTCACGGCCGGTCAGCAGGCCAGTGTCGGCAGTCACGGTCTGTCGGTGTCGGGCCCGGGTCGGCGCGCCGCCGTCACGCAAGGCAAACCCCGGGCTGCGGTCACCGGCACGATCTCGGTTGCGGCGCCGACCGCCGGCTTGGCGGGTGTGGACACGGCGGCACCGGCAGCGGCACCAGGGCTCGCTGCTCGTGCGGCACAATCTCCGAGCAACAGCCAGACCCAGAACGCCGGCGGCATCACGGGGCTGAGGACGGTATCCGTCGTGCAAACGCCGGCCAGCACCACTGCCAACGCCATAGCGGGTGTCGCAACCGCGGGATCGACCTCGAACGCCGTCCCTTCATCGGCCGCCACGGGAGTAGTAACGACCCCGAGTTCCACAAACGCCGGCCCGACCGCGACAACCCCGGCCGACATCAAGCCGGCACCGTCTGTCCCCGCTCCCGGCGCACCGGCACCGGCACCGGCACCCGCTCCCGCGGCACCCGCACCCGCTACGCCGGCGCCAGCGGCACCGGCACCCGCTCCCGTCACGCCAGCGGCACCCACACCAGCG
>CAXUCF010000041.1:0-23863 GCA_964249275.1 uncultured Lichenihabitans sp. | reverse complement strand
TCACTTTGAAAAGCGAAATCAATCGTGGCTTTCGCCACGCAAGGCTGCTTAGCCGGACCTCGCCACCAGCGGGCGACCAGCAGCTACGTAGACATGGTGGTCATGAGACAGCCGGTTCGACCCCGGCCACCCGCACCACTTTATTTGATGGCGCCGCAGGCCTTAGCACCACCACTGGACGTTTAGCCGTATCGGTCGGATGAGAGTGAAAGACGAGCGTCGCCGCTGGCCCATGCTGGCGTAAGATGAGGACTGATCCCTTGGACAGGGTGACGCTGCTGGTGAGGCGATCGCGACGGCTGCGGCCCGAGGAGCGGTAAACGTCGCGCTGGGCGAGCGTGGGCCTGTTTGGTGGGAGGACGGCGCACCCGATTACAACCGCCGCATGGCGACGACGACGCCTTACGCGGCCTGGTTCGCTGCGCTGGGTCGGGCGTAGGTCTGGCAGATCAGCGAAACCGTGCTGCTTCTCCGGCCGAAGCCGTTTCGAGCAGTCGCTCCCGGGACTATATCCCCCCGATGGTCCGCTCGGAACCGGCTCAAGCGCGATCGAGCTGGTCAAGGATGTCCCGCGTCAATGCGGTTTCGCCGATGCGCGGGAAGCTTCGCGTGATGCTGTTCTCGTGCGCCTCCGCGCTGAGATCGGTCATGGCGTCGATCGCGAGCGTGACGTTGTAGCCCAGCTCATGCGCCTGGCGCGCGGTGGACTCGACACCCGCGCTGGTCGCTACGCCGACGATCACCACCTGCGTCATGCCTCGGCTTTGAAGATAATCATGCAGGTCCGTGGCGGTGAACGCGCCCCAGGTCCGCTTGGTCACGGCGTGATCCTGCGGCTGCCGATCGAGCTCGGGAACGAACTCGGTCCAGTCGAACGGCCACTCACGCGCACCCCCTCCCTGCTCGGTCCGGCCCGGCGCGCTGGCGTCAACGTTGACGAGGACCACCGGGAGCTTGTGCGAGCGGAAAGCCCGCGTCAGCGCTGCGGCATTTGCGACGACGGTATCGACCGGGTGAACCGTCGGCAACGCGACGATCCCCTTCTGTAGGTCAATGACAATCAGGGCGGTCGTCGGATCGAGGGTCGTCAGCGGCATGGTTTGATCTCCGATCAGTCTGAGGATGGCGCATTCTGGCGTAACTGCCACTTGGTTAGGCACTGTGCGGCGGGAAGCGACCTGCTGTTGAAGTTTGTGCGCGAAGATTACCCGGCCGCGAACTCGCGAACCGCGGCGTCGACGAAGCTTCTCAGCTTCGTCGTCTGCCGACGGGGGCTCGGACAGACTCGCCATTCGCTCCGGCGCCCGATCACGCCGCGACCGAGGCCTTTCTCGCCGAGGGGGCGGGTGACACTAAGCGATGAGCAATGGCGCGAGGAGAGCGTGGCGCGGAGCGTGCCCGCGCCGATGGCCGACATGCTGCTCGGCATGTATCGAGCGGCGCGACGCGGCGACTTCGCCGCCGTCGACCCGACGCTGGAGTCGCTACTCGGGCGCCGCCCGCAAACGATGCGCGACGTGCTTGCCGCTACGCTCAAGCACGCGCAACCCTAAGCGGGGGCTCGTTAGAGCGACCTTCGCCGGCTCAAGCGGGTGGCGAGATCTGCCGCAGGAGACCGAGCAGATCGATCGTAGCCCAGTGCTCCGCGATGCGACCGTCCTCCACCCGATCCATGCGCATGCCGAGAACCTCGACCGCCTTGCCGGCCGGGGCGACGCCCATGAACGCGCCGCTATGCGTCCCGCGCATGCGAATGCGGCTGGCGACCCGGTCGCCCTCGATCACCTGTTCGAGCACGTCGACTCGCGTGTCGCTGAACGCGTCCAGGAATTGCATCTGCGCTCGTTTGAACGAGCCCAGGCTCGCGTCCATGCCGGGCGGCACGGTGTGGTTCTGGAAATCGGGCGTGTACCAGCGCTCAAAGGCGTCCGGCGCGCGTCTGCTCCAGACGGCTTCAGCCATTCTGCGCACCACTTGATCCGGGCCGTCGGACATGTCTATCGTCCTTATGCTTCTGATTCCGAAGCAGCCTAACGGTTCTGTTTTCGAAGCGCAAGTGATGGACACCTCTGGATCACCACGCGAAGAGACGGACGAGCATCCGTTCGTAAAGCTCATGAACCTGCTTGGTCGGCGATGGGCGCTTCGCGTGCTTCACGAGCTGCACCAGGCTCCACTGGGCTTTCGGGAGATCGCGTCAAAGTGCGGAAGGATGTCGTCGAGCGTGCTCAGCACCCGACTCGGAGAGCTTAGGGCCGCAGGCATCGTCGAGCAGGAAGGCGGGCAGCCCTACAGGCTGACCGAGCGTGGGCGTGAGCTCACGACCATCCTTATGCAGCTCAGCACCTGGGCATCGGAGGGGCCGGGAGAGAGCAGCTCGCGTGCAGAGGCGGACGTACGGGGTTCCGAGAAGCCCAGGGCGGGTTGACCCACCACCAGCGGTCTCCGGAAACCGTGACTCTTGCGAAGCTTGTCGCTCTGCAAAGACAAAGTGGTTCGGCAAAAGGCTGGAGCGAGATGGCATGCGAACTGAACGCGTTTCGTTCAGAAACGGAAGGGTGGACCTATTGGGCCACCTCCGCCTGCCCGACGGCTTCGACGAGAACAAGACCTATACCGCCTTCATTATCTTCACTCCCGGCAGCAGTGTGAAGAAGCGGAGCGGACAAGCCGCCGGCCTGCCGCTCGACGCGGGACCGTGGCGCGGTGGAAGCGAACCAGTGAGTTCCACTGAAGCACTCAAGTCGAAGATGAACCCCGCTGCAGCCGCTCGATCAGGGCTATGGCGGCGGCCGGTGCTTTCGGCTTGAAGCCGCTGATGAAGTAGATGAAGACGTCGCGCGCCTCCGAACGGGTCGTGGTGGGAGGAGCGATCCGCTCGAGGTCCTCCGGAACGTGGCCCTGCGCCCAGCTTCGGGCCCGCTCCGCCCAGCGATCCAGGGCCGCGGCCGGATATCCCGTCTCGACCGCCTCCGATGCCCGCTGCAGGCGGCCATAGACGAAGGGTGCCGTGGGATCGGGGATCAGCGGGAAGGCATCGCTGTCGGCCAGCACCACCGCGATCCCGTAAGAGCGAAGAAGCGTCACGAATTGCGGCACCTTGAAGCTTGGGTGGCGGACCTCCACGACATGCCGGATCGAACGATCGTCGATCCGCTGCGGCAGCAATGCCAGGAAGGCTTCGAAGTCGGCGGCATCGAATTGCTTTGTCGGCAGAAACTGCCAGTTGATCGGCCCGAGCTTTTCCTTGAGCTCCAACACGCCGCTGGCGAAAAAGCGCTCGATCGAGGGTTTCGCCTCGGCCAGGATCCGCCGGTTCGTGGTGAACCTTGGTCCCTTGACCGAAAAGACGAAACCCTCCGGCGTTTCCTCCCGCCATTTGGCGAAGCTCTCGGGCTTCTGGGACCCGTAATAGGTGCCGTTGATCTCGATGGTGGTCAGCTGCCGGCTCGCGAAATGCAGTTCCTTTTTGTGCGGAAGGCCTTGCGGGTAGAAGTTGTTGCGCCAGGGCTCGAAGGTCCAGCCGCCGACCCCCACCCGCATCGCCCCTGTATTCATGACGTTGATCCTGCTGGGAACGCCGGCCGGGTCGATCCCCTCCGGAGCTAAACGGCATCGACGGCCCGACCGAGACCGTCACGCGACGGAACGCGATGCCGGCGCCCGCCAGACTTACCCCGGGCGCAGCTTGGGCGTAAGGCTGTGAATGGGGTAGCTCCCTTGAGCTGGCGGGTGTCTGCGAGCGTGGCATATGCCGCGCAAGCCTGCCGGGGTGCATGGAATGGCCGCGGTCGCGCCTGGAGTGGCTACGCAGCACTGCGCGTGGCAGGACCATTCGGAGCATTCTCGGGCGCCAGCAAGGCTTCGAATTCCTTGGCCGGAGCAGGCCGGCCGAACAGCCAGCCCTGGCCGATATCGCAGCCCAGCCTTCTCAGAAGGGCTGCGGTCTCCGGCGTCTCGACACCCTCGGCCACGGTGGTCAGACCGAGGCTATGGCCTAACCCGACCACCGCGGCCACGATCTTGCTGCTCTCTCCGTCGCTTTCCATCGCGCCAACGAAACTGGCGTCGATCTTCAGCTTGTCGAACGGCAGGGCTCTGAGGTGTCGCAGGCTGGAATAGCCCGTGCCGAAATCGTCGAGTGCGAGGCGTACGCCCAGAGCCTTCAACTGGCCCAGCAGTGTCGCCGCAAGAGCCAGATCGCCGACCAGCGCGCTTTCCGTGATTTCGAGTTCGAGGCGACACGCCGGAAGACCGGTGTCGTCGAGAATGCGAGCCACCATGGCCGGCAGTTCAGGGTCGCGCAGCTGCAACGGGGACAGGTTGCACGCCAGCGTGATATGGGCCGGCCAGTGCGCCGCCGCCGAGCATGCCTTGCGGAGCAGGCCATCGGTCATGGGTCCGATCAGGCCCAGACCCTCGGCCAGGGATATGAACTCCGTAGGTGAGACCATGCCGCGGGCCGGGTGGGGCCAGCGCGCCAGCATCTCGGCTCCCACGATGCGACCGGTGGCGATCGCGACCAGCGGCTGGAAATGCGGCACGATCGCGTCGTCCGCGACCGCTTGGCGCAATTCGCCTTCGAGACGGGCGCGCGTGCGGGCCACCGCATCCATGCCTTCTTCGAAGAAGCGGAAGCAAGCACCGCCGTCTGCCTTGGCCTGGTACAAAGCGGCGTCGGCGCGGTGCAGCAGTTCGGCGATCCCGTCGCGAGGCTCGGCGACCGCGATCCCGACACTTCCGCCGACCACGACAGCCGCAGTGTCGGCCAGATCGAACGGCTGTTTCAGCGCCGCGACGATACGCTCCGCCGCCAGGATAGGTCTGCTCGGCGCATGCGGCCACTCGGACGTGTCCGCCGTGAGCAGAAGGGCGAATTCGTCGCCGCCCAACCTGGCGATCACTTCACCTGGCTCCAGGGTGACCTTCAGGCGATCGGCCACGAGCCGCAACAGCCGGTCGCCCGCGAGATGACCGTAGGCGTCGTTCACCGCCTTGAAGCGATCGAGGTCGACCAGGAGCAGGGCGAGGCTGCCCGACCCGGGAAAGGTGGCGAGAGCCGTTTCGAGTTCCTCGTGGAACCGCCGGCGATTCGGAAGGTCGGTCAGCGCGTCCGTCCGAGCCACGGCCGCGGTTTGGGCGAGCGCCTCCGTCAGTTGCGTGCGTCCGCGGAATGCGAGGAGGGTCGACGTGAGCAGCACCGTGCTCAATCCCAGCCCAACGACCTCAAGCCATGCACGGTCGTTGAGGGCGGTCGCTCGCTGCTCGGCCAACGTCGTGAGTTCCTGGCCGAAGATCTCGACCCCCGTGGCGTAGACGTCTTTGATGTACGAGAACTCCGGGCTGTCCAGCAGCGCCCGTGCCGCATGGATGTTGCCGTCCGCGGCCAGCGCAATCGACCGTCGCTCCATGGTGACGAGATCGCGATGGGCCTCGGCGGTCGTGCCGGCCATCGCTGCCCTGACCTCGGGCGTGGCGATGGTGTCGGCCTCGGCGATGGCGGCGTCCAGCTTCGGGCCGACCTCCTCGTAGCGCTCGGCCCAGCGCAGTTCTCCCGTGGCAGCCGCCATCCGGGCCGACATGGTCAGCCACTCGTCGAGGTAGGCGATCGTACCTCTGAGTTCGGCGACCCGCACGGCTTTTTGAGACGCTGTCCTGAAAGCGTCCCGCGTGGATATCCCGGTCCAGATGAACCAGACAATGAGGATGGCGGTGCAGAGCGCAACTCCAGCGAACGTCGCCCGCACGAGCTTGGGCCTATGCACTTGACCGAACCGAGGCGGGATGAGTTGCACGCATGCGGGCAGAGTGCGGTAAAGTGTATAACGATGCGTTGCCGGCCATGTCGCGCTTCGATCGGATTCGGGGG
Organism: uncultured Lichenihabitans sp.; assembly: GCA_964249275.1. Taxonomy (GTDB): domain Bacteria; phylum Pseudomonadota; class Alphaproteobacteria; order Rhizobiales; family Beijerinckiaceae; genus Lichenihabitans. The sequence continues at coordinate 17,994 of CAXUCF010000041.1, read as the reverse complement.
GTGCCGGACCGTTTCGGCCCGGGTCGGACCCCGCTCGTTTCTGCGGTCGGCCGCGGTCGACTCATTGTTCGCGTGAGGCGCATAGCCGTTTCGCTTTGCGCGACGATCAATGGAAAGTAGCCTGTTGCCTTCAACCGAGGAGCCATCATGCGCAGATCCATAGCAGCCGTGTTACTGGTCAGCCTGCTCGCCATCGCCGCCTGTTCCAAGCCTGATGTGGGGCAGCAAGGCCCCGCCGGACCCTCCGGCCCGCCCGGCCCGGCCGGAGCGCAGGGCCCCGTGGGTCCCGCGGGTGCCATGGGCCAAGTCGGCCCGGCAGGTCCCGCAGGGCCGCAAGGTCCTCAGGGCGCGCCGGGCGACAAGGGCGGAATCGGCCCCGCCGGCACGGCTGGCGCCATCGGCGCCAAGGGCGACGCGGGAGCGGACGGCAAGCCGGGCATCCCGGGCATCCCCGGCCCGAAGGGTGACGTCGGCCCGGCCGGTCCTACTGGGCCGTCAGGCCCGGTGGGGGCGGTCGGACCCGCGGGACCCGTCGGCCCAGCCGGAGCCGAGGCGTCCAAGGTAGCGTTCACCCTGCGCAGGATCGCCGGGCAGGCCGGACAGCCGGTCAGTGGCCGGTGCGAACAAGGCGAGCAGATCATAGCGGCCACGTGCGCGACCGGGGCCACCATCGGCGACGACGGCACCGCTTCATGTCCCGCGTCGGCGGATGCCGCTACTGCGGCGCAGCTCACCGTGACCTGCGCCAAATAGACTCGCTGAGCGAAATGCGGGAGGCGCGTCCGCGCGCCTCCCGACGGCCGAGCTCGGTCCCGGGTGGTCGATCGCGCCTGCGCGACAAGGTCCGGGCCGAACCGGATCGATCCCAGAACCGCGGTGCCCGTCCATGTCGCCTTCGGGCGGCGCCAACCGACGCCGGCCACGCCCGGCCGATGCGCTTCCGGGTGATCGGCCAGCCCCCCGCGACACAGCGCAGAGTCAGGCCGACGCCACGAGATCCTCGATGCGGAGCGGCAAGCGCCGGATCCGCTGGCCCGTGGCATGGAACACGGCGTTGCTGAGCGCGGCCGCGGTTCCGACGATGCCGATCTCGCCGATGCCCTTGACGCCGATCGGATTGACGAGCCTGTCGTCCTCGGGGATCATGATGACGTCGACTTGGCCGACATCGGCATTCACCGGCAGGAGATAGTCGGCGAGGTTGGTGTTCGTATAACGGGCCGCCCGCGTGTCGATCTCGGTTTCCTCGTGCAGCGCCGAGCCGATGCCCCAGATCATGCCGCCCATGAGCTGGCTTCGCGCCGTGCGGGTGTTGAGGATGCGGCCCGCCGCAAAGGCCCCGGTGATGCGCGGCACTCTGATCTCCTTGGTTCGGGCATGGACGCGGACTTCGACGAATTCCGCCCCGAACGCGAACTGGATGCGATCCTCCAGCTTGGCGCCGCCAATCGGCGCCGCGCGGCCCGCGTAGAGCGCCTGAAGGGCGCCCGGCTTGGCGCCGTGCGGGATCCACTCGGCATATTCCTCGACCGCACCGGGTCCCTTCCTGTGCAGCAGATCGACCAGATCGCCGGTGTCGCCCTGGCTGGTCAGCCTGGTCCGGATCGCGTCGCAGGCCTGGGCGATGACCGAACAAACACTGGCCGTCGTGATCGAGCCGCCGCTGACCGGAGCCGGCGGCCACGTCGTGTCGCCGACCATGACGGACACCTTCTCGACCGGAATGCCAAGGTGCTCGGCGGCGGTCTGGGCCGCCACCGTGTAGATGCCCTGGCCGATCTCGTGAGTTGCGGTCTCGACCCGCGCGGTGCCGTCGGGCATCAAGCGCACGCGGGCCGTAGCGGGCGCCATGCTGGTTGGGTAGCACGCCATGGCGCAGCCATAGCCGACGAGCCAGTCCCCGTCCCGCATGGAGCCGGGCTTCGGATCCCGCTTCGACCAGCCGAAGTTCGCGGCTGCCTGGTCGAAGCACGGCATCATGGCGCGGCTCGTGTAGGGCAGCCCCTTGATGGGCTCCTTCAAGGTGTCGTTGACCCGGCGCAGCTCGATCGGGTCCATGGCGAGCGCGACGGCGAGTTCGTCCATGGCGCATTCGAGCGCGTAGATGTAGGGGGTCTCGGCGGGCGCCCGCATGAAGCCCGGCGTCGCCCGGTCGGCCCGCACCACCGTGACGGCGCTCTTGACGTTGGGGCAAGCGTACATGCGGGTGGACGCGTCGGTTCCGGCCACGGCATAGGTGTCGGGCCGCGAGGTCACCTCGTAACCCTCGTGCGACAGGGCCTGCAGCCGCCCGTCGCGCGACGCGGCGAGCCTTACTCGATGCTCCGTCTCGGCCCGATAGGTCGCGATCGTGAAGCTCTGGGCGCGGGTCGGCACGAGCTTCACGGGCCGCCCGAGCCGCCGGGCCGCCACGGCGATCAGCGCCGTGCGCTGGGTCAGGGCGCCCTTGGATCCGAATGCGCCGCCGACGAACGGACTTACCACGCGCACCTGGGACGGATCGATGCCGAGTTGCTGAGCGATGCCGTTCTTCATGCCATAGACGCTCTGGCTCGGCTCATAGACGGTCAGTTGCGGGCCCGACCAGACACAGGTGGTAGTGAAGAGTTCGATCGGGTTATGGTGCTGGGTCGGCGTGGCATAGTGCCCGTCGACCTTGACGTCGGCGCTCGCGTAAGCGGCATCGAAATCTCCGATGCCGGGATCCTCGTGCTTCTTGCTGGCGGCAAGCGGCTGCGCCGTGCTGCCCGGCGAACCGAAGGTGGCGCTGGGCTCGGCGGACTGGTAGTCGACCTTGATCCGGTAGGCGCCCTCGCGCGCCGCCTCGAAGCTGTTGGCCAGCACCACGGCGATGATCTGCCCGCCGAAGAACACCTCGGGCGAGCCGAGCGGCAGCACGGAATTCGACTGTACCCCGCCCTCGCCGAAGAACTTGGTGTCCTTCAGCACGCCCTGCATGGTGTCGTGCGTCATGATGTCGAGTACGCCCGGCACGGCCTTGGCGGCCGCGAGGTCCATGGCGCCGATCCGGCCCCGGGCGATGGCGCTGGTCAGCAGATAGGCGTGGACAGTGTCGTTGAAGGCGAAGTCGGAGGCATAAAGCGCCCCGCCCGTTACCTTGGCGCGGCCATCGACGCGCGCCACGGGGGCGCCCTGGTTACCCTTAGGGTCCGGTGCTGCGACGCTCATCCTGGAATCTCCATGGCGTTGGCCTGGAGCAGCGCCCTCACCAGGGTCGCCTGCCCGAGCGCCACCTTGTAGGCATTATGCTGCCGGGTCCGGGCCCCAGCGAAAGCCGCGCGGGCCGCGAGCGTCGCCGAGGCTTCGTCGAGCGCCTTGCCGGTCAGCAGCGCTTCGGCCTCGCGGGCCCGCCATGGTGCGCTCGCGACGCCACCGAGCGCGATGCGGACCCCGCGCACCACGGAGGCGGCGGGCGACCCGCCACTTTCGAAATCCAGAGCCACGGCGGCCGACGCCAGCGCGAACTCGTAGGATTGCCGGTCGCGCACCTTGAGATAGAGGGAACGTCGGGTCCAGGGTCCCGGCGGAACCGTGAAGGCCGTGATGACGTCGCCGGGTGCGAGGCTCGTCTCGATGTTGGGCGTCGTGCCGGGCGGGCGGTGAAGGTCCGCGAAGGAGATGCGCCGCGGGCCGCCCGTGCCAAGGATTTCCACGCCGGCATCGAGCGCCAGCATGCCCTGCGCCCAGTCGCCCGGATAGGTGGCGATGCAGTGGTCGCTGGTGCCCAGCACGGCATGATTCCTGTTGACGCCGTCGAGCGCCGCGCAACCGGAGCCCGGGTTGCGCTTGTTGCAGGCGGCCCAGCTGACATCCCGGAAGTAGGTGCATCGGGTCCGCTGCAGAACATTGCCGCCGAGCGTCGCCATGTTGCGCAACTGTGCGCTCGCAGCCTGCGACAGTGACTGCGACAGCACAGGATAGGTCTTGACGATGTCGGGGTGGGCGGCAGCTTCGGCCATCGTCGCGAAGGCGCCGAGCCGCAGGCCGGCGGGCGTCGCCTCGATGGCCGAATGCGCCTGGCGCAGAGCCGCGGCATCGACCACGTGGGCCGGCGCCATGACCTCGAGCTTCATGAGGTCCAGAAGCGTGGTGCCACCGGCCAGCAGTTCGGCCGGGGCGCGTCCCTGCACGGCAGGGCCCGTCGCACCTGCCGCCAGGGCACGGGACGCGAGGTCGGCCGACGCGACCCGTTCGAAGGTGAAGGGCAGCATCGCTCAGCCTCCCATCGCGGTCTTGGCCTGGTTCACGGCCGCCACGATGTTGGGATAGGCGGCACAGCGGCACAGATTGCCGCTCATCGAGTCGCGGATGGCGTCGTCGCTGCCGGCATGGCCCTCCTTCACGCAGCCGATCGCCGACATGATCTGCCCCGAGGTGCAATAGCCGCATTGGAAGGCGTCGTTGTCGATGAAGGCCTGCTGCATCGGGTGGAGGTCGCCTTCGAGGGTCGAGAGCCCTTCGATGGTGGTGACGGGACGGGCACCCACCGAAGCCGCGAGCATGAGGCAGGACAGCACTCGCGTGCCATCGACATGCACCGTGCAGGCGCCGCACTGGCCATGGTCGCAGCCCTTCTTGGTCCCCGTCAGGCCGACGTGGTCGCGGAGCGCATCGAGCAGGCTCGTGCGGATGTCGAGGGCCAGCCGGTAGCGGGTGCCATTGACCTCGAGCACCGTGCCGGCCAGTGCCCGGGAGTCGGCCGCCGGTCGCTCCTGGGCCATGGCGGGAGCGGCAGACGCTGCTTCGCCGACGAAGGGCAGCGCCGCGGTCGAAGCGGAAACGCCGAGGAACCGGCGCCGAGAAAGCGGATTGACCCGCGATGGATCGTGGTCCGGCACAGACACCTCCCGTGCTGCCGAGATCGAAGTCGCCGGTGAGGGCGCATGTCGCCCTGGAGCCTGGCGATCACCGGACGTCCCGCTCATGAAGCAGGCGACGCCGAGTCAACCCGAGCGTGGCCTCCGGGTTCCCCGGATGCGCAGCGGCACAGCAGGAGGAAGCATGCGCGGCGCCGCCCGGTTTTCAACAGGCCTTAACGATTTCTGTGAAAAGTTTTGCCGCCGTTTTCGAGCGCGCAGCGGATTGCGCGTGGATTCAATGCGTTACCCCACAAGTCCGGATTCGGCTGGCGAGCGACGCCATTGACGCCCGCGAATCCGGCCCGATCAAGGTCGGCAAACCGAACTATGTGCGAATGTCGCATGTCAACAACACCGCCGCGTTATCCCGTTGAAATCGAAGCCGTTAGGGCTTGCGGCAGGCGCTTGGCGCTTTGACGAATCCCGAATCGGAGGGCGAATCTGACTCTTTCGTGACACGATTCGGTTGCCTGCCCGAGGGCTGATGTGTAGTTTGAACCTCTCGCCGCGGCGCTGTTCACCGCGCTGGTGGGCCAGTTCTATTGTATAGTAATAGGAGTTACGGAGGTCTATGGCTTGCGCCATGGCTCTCGTTTTGTTCGGCTGAAGACAAGGCTCCTGACGAGACTATACGATCTGGCGAAGCGAGGAGATCTATACTTCAGGTTGACTTGCTGATTGACGTTCGAGATCGAACATTCGCTGAAAAGCCGTAAGGGGGGACGATCGTGCCAGCTCGATTTTCAACATGGCGGAGCATGCCGCCCCGGCCCGGGCAAGGCCGCGCCGCGCCCTGAAGGCCGAGCACCGCGAGTCCGCCGGTTTTGGAAGGCCACCCGAAACCTGCGGCTCCGCGCGATGCACGCCACGACCCGCTCCGATGCAGATTCCGTTCTTCCGGTATGAGATGCGGCAAGACATCCCACGCCAGAAAGAATACCATTGATCATGACAGCGCGAAACGACGCCCCACGCTTCGTTGACGACACCGCCGACCTCCGCGCAGCCGTTGCGTCGCGTCCGTCGACCGTCGAAGGGGACGTCGGCCCGGTGCCGGCCGTCCTCAGCGAGCAATGGTCCAACGCCTGTCGCCGTCTCAGGGCGGAACTCGGCGAAGCGGTCTTCGGCGCCTGGTTCGCGCGCCTCGAACTCGACCGCATCGTCGACGACACTGCCTGCCTGACGGTCCCGACCAACTTCCTGAAGACCTGGATCCAGTCGCACTACGTCGACAAGCTCTGCGCTGCGCTGGCCGCGGAGGCCCCGGAGGTGAAGCGCTGCCTCGTCGGGCTTCGGTCGTCGTCGCGCCCTGCCTCGTCGAAGGCTGCCGCGATCGTGATGCCGTCCGCGCCTGCCGTCGACTCCAAAGCCGCATCGGCGCCACGCGGCGCCTCGGTGACTCGGGTGGATCCGAGCAGCAGGTTCCAGACGATCGTGCCCACGACGGCGCCGGACGCCCTGGCGGGTTCGCCGCTCGACCGGCGGCTTACCTTCGCGAGCTTCGTCACGGGGCGTTCGAACCAGCTCGCTTTCGCGGCGGCCCAGCGGGTGGCCGATGCGGCCCCGGGCGACGCTCCGCTCTACAGCCCGCTGTACGTTCACGCCGCCGTGGGGCTCGGCAAGACGCACCTTCTGCAGGCCACGGCCCATGCCGTGACCGAGGCGGGACGCCGGGTCATCTATCTCACGGCCGAGCGCTTCATGTACGGGTTCGTGGCGGCGTTGAAGGCGCAGACCTCGATCCAGTTCAAGGAGAAGCTGCGGGCCATCGACGTGCTGATCATCGACGACGTCCAGTTCCTGCAGGGCAAGTCGATCCAGACCGAATTCTGCCACACCCTGAACGCCTTGATCGACGACGGCCGGCAGGTCATCGTGGCGGCGGACCGGCCACCAGCCGACCTCGAGGCGCTGGACGAGCGCGTGCGCTCGCGATTGGCCGGCGGGCTCTGCGTCGAAATGGAAGCGCTGGACGAGGCGCTGCGCGGCAAGATCCTCGAGCATCGCGTCGTGGCGGCGCGGGCCCTGCAGCCCGGCTTCGCGCTGTCGCCGGCCGTGCTGACCTACGTGGCCCGCACGATCGCCACCAACGGGCGCGACCTCGATGGCGCCGTGAACCGGCTCATGGCTCACGCGACGCTGTCGGGCACGGCCCATACGGTCGAGACCGCGGAAGCTGCGATCCGCGACCTCGTGCGGTCGCGGGAGCCGAAGCGCGTCAAGATCGAAGACATCCAGAAGCTGGTGGCCAACCACTATAACGTCAGCCGCGCCGACATCCTGTCGTCGCGGCGCACCGCCACGGTAGTCCGGCCGAGGCAGATCGCGATGTATCTGTCGAAGGCCCTGACGCTTCGGTCGCTGCCCGAGATCGGCCGACGCTTCGGCGGGCGCGACCACACGACAGTGCTCCATGCCGTGCGCAAGATCGAAGCGCTGAGCGGCAAGGAGGCGCCGCTGGCCGAGGAACTGGAACTGCTGAAGCGTCTGCTGCAGGATTGATCTGCAAGCCGATCGCTACATTGGGGCGTGCAAAGCTTCGCGAGGTTGTGTAGGGAGCCCAGGGCTGCGCGGGACGTCCGTCGTGCGCGCAGCACATGGCACACAAGGGGACGGCCCTGCTTCCCGAGTGAGGCGTCCCGCTCCAGGCGCGAGGTTCCATGCGACCGTTTGTTTCGATGACCAGGGCCGCGACCCTGGCCGCACTGCTTCTGGCGACCGCGCCCGCGTTCGCCGCCACCTGCGGCAGCGACGCCGGCGGCTTCCCGGCCTGGCTCGACGATTTCAAGCAGCAGGCCGCGGCGCAGGGGATTTCGGAGCGGGCCATCGCGGAGTCGCTCGATGGCGTGACCTACGACCGCAACACCGTGCAGCACGACCGCGGACAGGGCGTGTTCCATCAGACCTTCGAGCAGTTCTCGGGCCGCATGGTGCCGCCGCGGGTGAAGCGCGGTGCCGACAAGGTCCGGCAAAACGCAGGGCTGCTTCAGCGGATCGAGAGCCAATACGGCGTGCAAGGGCCGGTGCTGGTCGCGATCTGGGGCCTGGAAACGGATTTCGGTTCCTATATCGGCAATTTCTCGACCATCCGGTCGCTGGCGACCCTCGCCTACGACTGCCGGCGATCCGACAAGTTCCGGGCGGAACTGATCGACGCGCTCCGCATCGTGCAGCGCGGCGACCTCAATCCCTCCACGATGCACGGCGCCTGGGCGGGTGAGATCGGGCAGACGCAGTTCATGCCGTCGTCCTATGTGAAATACGCGGTGGATTTCGACGGCAAGGGCCGGCGTGACCTGATCCATAGCGTGCCCGACGTGCTCGCCTCGACGGCCAAATATCTGCAAAGCTACGGCTGGCAGGCTGGGCAGGGTTGGGCGCCCGGCCAGCCTAACTTCCCCGTCATTCAGCAGTGGAACGCCAGTCAGGTCTATTCGAAGACCATCGCGCTCCTGGCCACCAGGATCGACGAGGCGACGAGGTAGGGGCTCCTGCGGAAACGACCGCTTCGTCAGGTCCGACCGTTGCCCGGGGCGATGCCCTGGTCCGAAGCTGTTTCCATGAGCACCCTGGACAGGAAGGTCCACGCGGGTCTGACGAGATCACGGATCGCGCCGGTCGCGGAGCAGTGGGCGCGATGTCTGAGCGGAGCAGACGCGGCAGGAGGGCGAGCGTCCGATGGACTACGACGTGCGAGCCGCCGAGGATGCCGACCTACCCGGCATCCTGATCATCCACAACCGCGCCGTCGAGACCTCGACCGCGATCTTCTCGTTCCACACCGTCGATCTCGAGAACCGGCGCGCCTTCCTGGCCGAGCGGCGAGCCCGCGGCTTTCCGTTCCTGGTGGCGGCGTCCGGGCACGACGTGCTGGGCTACGCCTCCTTCGGCGATTTCCGGCCGCATGACGGTTATTTCAGGAGCGTCGAGCATTCCGTCTACGTGGACGAGGACCATCGCCGGCAGGGTGTGGCGCAGCGGCTCATGACGGCGCTGATCGAGCAGGCCCGCGTCATGGGAAAGCACGTGATGGTGGGCGGCCTCGATGCAGCCAACGCGCCCTCGATCGCGCTGCACGAACGGTTCGGCTTCGCGCGGGTCGGGCTCATGCCGCAGGTCGGCTTCAAGTTCGACCGCTATCTCGACCTGTTGTTCATGCAGAAGATCCTCGACTGACCCGCCGACCCCCCTGAGGACAGCACCGGACGAGACTCCATGAACCTGTCGCTGACCGTGCTGAACCTCGCCGGCGCCATCGCGCTGCTGCTGTGGGGAGTCCGCATGGTGCAGACCGGCGTGCAGCGGGCCTTCGGGCCGCGCCTGCGCCAGGTTCTCGGCGCGGCTCTGTCGAACCGCTTCAGCGCTTTCGCGGCGGGGCTCGGCGCCACCGCGGTGCTCCAGAGCAGCACCGCCACAGGACTGATGATCACGGGTTTCGCGGCGAACGGCCTCGTCGACCTCGTGCCGGCCTTGAGCATGATGCTGGGCGCCAACGTCGGCACCACCTTGATCGTGCAGCTCTTTTCCTTCGACGCCGCGGCCGCTGCCCCCATGCTGATCCTGCTCGGCGTGCTGCTGTTCCGCCGTGCCGACGCAGCACCCCGGGATTTCGGGCGGGTGCTGATCGGCCTCGGCCTCATGTTCATGGCCTTGCGCGAGCTCCTGACCATCGTGACGCCCTACGAGGACCAGCCCAGCCTGCGCATCCTGCTCGGCATCGTGGCAACTCAGCCGATCGTCGATGTGGCGGTTGCGGCAGGCCTTACCTGGGCGACGCATTCGTCGGTCGTCGTGGTGTTGCTGGTGATGTCCTTCGCGGCCCGCGGCGTGGTGCCGCCCGACACGGCCTTCGCGCTGGTGCTCGGCGCCAATCTCGGGACCGCGATCAACCCCTGCCTCGAAGGCCACGGGGATGGCGATGCCGCCGCGAGGCGTCTGCCGATCGGCAATCTCCTCACGCGCGTGATCGGCGTTGCCGTGGCCCTGCCGGCGCTCGCGCCATTGGGCCGGATGATCGTGATGTGGGAACCCAATGCGGAACGCGCCGTGGCGGATTTCCACGTCGCCTTCAATCTCGCGGTCGCAGTCGTCTTCATGCCGCTGCTGCCGGCCTACGCGCGCCTGCTGCGCCGCATGTTGCCGACCCAGGTTGCGGCCACCGATCCGGCCCGGCCGCTGTACCTCGACCGGCTGGCGCTCGAAACGCCCTTCCTGGCACTCGGCTGCGCCACGCGGGAGGCGTTGCGCCTCGCCGACATCCTGGAAGACATGCTGAACGGCTTCGGGGCCGCGATCGACGGGAACGACCGTCGAAGGATCGGGGAGACCAAGAAACTCGGCGGCATCCTGGACAAGCTCAACGGGGCCGTGACGGCCTATCTGACCGAGCTCGACCCGGAGGCCATGTCCGAGGATGACCGCCATCGTGCCGGCGACATCGTGCTGTTCGCATCCAATCTCGAACACGCGGCCGATGTGGTGGGCCGCAACCTCCTCGGCCTCGCGGCCAAGCGGATCAAGCAGGGCCTCACGCTGCCGCAAGACCACCAGGCGGACCTCCGCGCAACGCTCGACCAGCTCCTCGCCAACCTGCGATCGGCCGCGAGCGTCTTCCTGACTCGGGACCTCCGCAGCGCACGGCTGCTCGCGACCCAGAAGGAGGTGTTCCGTGACATCGAGAGCCGCGCCGCGTCGGAGCATTTCGCGCGGTTGCGCAACGGGCTCGTCGACCGAGACCGCGGCACCCTGCTACTCGACCTCCTGCGTGACATGAAACGGGTCAACATGCACCTTGTCTCGGCAGCTGCCTATCCGGTGCTCGATCGGCAGGGCGAACTCCTGCCGACCCGCCTCCGCCATAGCCTCATGGCGAGCGGTGACGACAGCGATGCCGAGACCTGACGAGGCCCCCGGCCCCCGATGCGCGGCTCCCGGCCCTTCAATGCAGCTGGAACTCGGTCCCCACCAGGGCCAGTTCGGCGGGGCGGATCAGGCCGGAATGGCCGACCCGCACCGAATGGACGACGCCGTCCAGTGTCTCGCGCCAGAAGGTCAGGAATTTGGAGAGGATCGGGAAAGCCGGAGCTAGGTCGTATTCCTGCCAGATATAGCTTTGCAGCAGCTTCGGATGGTCCGGCAGATGGTACAGGATTTCCGCCGTGGTCAGGCCATAGCCGGCGAGTTGGCGGAGGAAGTCCGGTGAAACGTCGCGTGCGGATCCCATGCTACGATCTCCAGGTCTGGAGCTAAGGTCGACTGGCACGAAGGATGGAGCACGTTTCGCGCCGCACTCACATTGCGCCCTCGAAGTGGTTAACGCACCGTGAACCCCGACCGATCACGATGCGAAGCTCTCATTGCTTCACATAAGAATATGTTTATATGAGCATGTCACAACAGCGGAGCACCCCATGAGCCAGGACATCGATGCCCTGTTCACCGACCGCCGCGCGGTCCAGGACGGGCCTGAGATCCTGGCGGCGCTGCAGGCCGCGGCACGCGAGCGGATCCTGGTGCTCGACGGTGCCATGGGGACTCAGATCCAGGGGCTCGACTTCCAGGAAAGCCATTTCCGCGGCCAGCGCTTCATCTCCTGCGAGTGCCACCTCAAGGGCAACAACGACCTCCTGACGCTGACCCAGCCCGAATCCATCGAGGCGATCCATCTCGCCTATGCGCTGGCCGGTGCGGACATCCTCGAAACCAACACCTTCTCGTCGACGACGATCGCCCAGGCCGATTACGGCATGCAGGATGCCGTGTACGACCTCAACCGCGACGGTGCCCGGCTCGCCAAACGGGCCTGCCTCAAGGCCGAGCGGCAGGACGGTCGCCGTCGGTTCGTGGCGGGCGCCCTCGGCCCCACCAATCGCACCGCCTCCATCTCGCCCGACGTCAACGATCCCGGCTTCCGGGCGGTGTCGTTCGACGAGCTCCGAACGGCCTATGCCGAGCAGGTCTGCGGCCTCATCGACGGCGGTGCCGACATCATCCTGATCGAGACCATCTTCGACACGCTGAACGCCAAGGCGGCGGTCTTCGCCGTCGAGCAGGTCTTCGCCGAGACGGGGGTTCGCCTACCCGTCATGATCTCGGGCACCATCACGGACCTTTCGGGGCGCACCCTGTCGGGCCAGACCCCGACGGCCTTCTGGCATTCGCTGCGGCACGCCAAGCCCTTCACGATCGGGCTCAATTGCGCGCTCGGCGCTGCCGCGATGCGGCCTCACCTTGCCGAACTCTCGGGCGTCTCCGACACCTTCGTCTGCGCCTACCCGAACGCCGGCCTGCCCAACGAGTTCGGCCTCTACGACGAGAGCCCGGACGCCATGGCGGCCCAGATCGCCGGCTTCGCCGACGAGGGGCTCGTGAACGTGGTAGGCGGCTGCTGCGGCTCGACGCCGGACCACATCCGCGCCATCGCGAAAGCCGTCGAGGGCAAGAGGCCCCGCGCCATTCCCGAGCACCCGCCGCAGATGCGGCTGTCGGGCCTGGAGCCCTTCGTGCTGACGCCCGACATCCCCTTCGTCAACGTGGGCGAGCGCACCAACGTCACCGGCTCGGCCCGCTTCCGCAAGCTGATCACCAGCGGCGACCTCGCGGCGGCGCTCGACGTCGCGCGCGACCAGGTGGCCAACGGTGCCCAGATCATCGACGTCAATATGGACGAGGGCCTCATCGATTCCGAGAGGGCCATGGTGGAGTTCCTCAACCTCGTGGCGGCCGAGCCCGACATCGCCCGGGTGCCGGTGATGATCGACTCGTCCAAGTTCTCGGTGATCGAGGCGGGGCTGAAGTGCGTCCAGGGCAAGCCCCTGGTGAACTCCATCTCGATGAAGGAGGGCGAAGCGGCCTTCCTGCGCGCCGCCCGGCTCGTGCGGGCCTACGGCGCCGCCGTGGTGGTGATGGCCTTCGACGAGCAGGGCCAGGCGGATACGCTGGAGCGCAAGGTCGCGATCTGCACCCGCGCCTATAGGCTCTTGGTCGACGAGGCCGGCTTCCCGCCCGAGGACATCGTCTTCGACCCCAACGTCTTCGCGGTCGCGACCGGCATCGAGGAACACGACGGCTACGGCGTGGCCTTCATCGAGGCCTGCAGACAGATCCGCGCCACCCTGCCCCACGCCCACATCTCGGGCGGCGTGTCGAACCTCAGCTTCTCGTTCCGCGGCAACGAGCCCGTGCGCGAGGCCATGCACGCGGTATTCCTGTATCACGCCATCCAGGCCGGCATGGACATGGGCATCGTCAACGCGGGCCAGCTCGCCATCTACGAGTCGGTCGACGCGGAACTGCGCCAGGCCTGCGAGGACGTGGTGCTGAACCGCGGCGCCGACGGCACCGAACGGCTCCTGGCCCTCGCCGAACGCTATCGCGGCAAGGGCGGCATCGAGGCCAAGGCGCAGGACCTCGGCTGGCGCGACAAGCCGGTGGCCGATCGCCTGGCGCACGCGCTCGTCAACGGCATCACCGACTACATCGCGGTCGACGTCGAGGAAGCCCGGCTCGCGGCCGAGCGGCCGCTCCACGTCATCGAGGGGCCGCTGATGGACGGCATGAACGTGGTCGGCGACCTCTTCGGTGCCGGCAAGATGTTCCTGCCCCAGGTGGTGAAATCGGCCCGCGTCATGAAGCAGGCCGTGGCGATCCTGCTGCCCTACATGGACGCCGAGAAGCTCGCCAACGGCGGCGGCGGCGAGCGCCAGGCGGCCGGGCGCATCCTGATGGCGACCGTGAAGGGCGACGTCCACGACATCGGCAAGAACATCGTGGGCGTGGTCCTGGCCTGCAACAATTACGAGGTGATCGACCTCGGCGTCATGGTGCCGGCCGCCAGGATCCTGGAGGTCGCGCGCGACAGGAAGGTCGACATCATCGGCCTGTCGGGCCTGATCACGCCCTCGCTCGACGAGATGGTCCATGTCGCGGCCGAGATGGAGCGCGAGGGCTTCGACGTACCGCTGCTGATCGGCGGCGCCACGACGAGCCGCGTCCACACGGCCGTCAAGGTCCACCCCCGCTACGCGCGCGGCCAGGCCGTCTACGTGACGGACGCCAGCCGCGCCGTGGGCGTGGTCTCGAACCTGCTCTCGCCCGAGAACCGCGGCGCGTTCGTCGCGCAGACACGGGCGGAGTATCGCAAGGTCGCGGACGCCCACGCCCGGAGCGAGGCCGACAAGCAGCGTTTCCCGCTCGCCAAGGCCCGCGCCAACCGCCTGCAGCTCGACTGGAGCGCCTATCGTCCCCCACGCCCGAGCTTCCTCGGTACGCGGGTGATCGAGGACGCGGACCTCGCCGACCTCGCCCGCTACATCGACTGGACGCCCTTCTTCTCGACCTGGGAGCTGAAGGGACGCTATCCGGCGATCCTCGACCACGAGACGCAAGGGGCAGCCGCGCGGGCGCTGTTCGAGGACGCGCAGGCCATGCTGAAACGCATCATCGACGAGAAGTGGTTCAAGCCCAAGGCCGTGGTGGGCTTCTGGCCGGCGGCCGCGGTCGGCGACGACATCCGGCTCTTCGCCGACGACGCGCGGCGCGATGATCGGGCGACGTTCTTCACCCTGCGCCAGCAGCTCAGCAAGGGCGGTGGCCGCGCGAGCCTCGCGCTCGCCGATTTCGTGGCCCCGGCCGAGACGGGCCTCGCCGACTACCTCGGCGGTTTCGTGGTGACGGCCGGCACCGAGGAGGAGGTCATCTCGGAGCGTTTCGCCCAGTCGAACGACGATTACGCCTCCATCATGGTCAAGGCGCTGGCCGACCGCTTCGCCGAGGCCTTCGCCGAAGCGCTGCACAGCCGCGTCCGCAAGGAGCTCTGGGGCTACGCGCCCGACGAGAGTTTCGGGCCGGACGAACTGATCGGCGAGCCCTATCGCGGCATCCGCCCTGCCCCCGGCTACCCCTCGCAGCCCGACCATACCGAGAAGGCGACCCTGTTCCGCCTGCTCGATGCGGAGGCGCAGGTCGGGGTGAGGCTGACCGAGAGCTATGCCATGTGGCCGGGTTCCTCGGTGTCGGGCCTCTATCTGGCACACCCGGACGCCCATTATTTCGGGGTCGCCAAGGTCGAGCGCGACCAAGTGGAGGACTACGCGGCCCGCAAGGCCATGTCGGTCGCCGAGGTCGAACGCTGGCTCGCCCCGATCCTCAACTACGTGCCGGGTCCGGCGGTGCTGATGGCTGCGGCTGAGTAGGACAGTTCGTCCTCCTCGCGGGCTGGGCGCTGCGCCCCGTTCGCCGACCGCGCATGTCGGCGCCCATGCCCCTACCGGCGCTAACTCTGGAATTGGCGCCATCGGGGGTCGCCAATGTCGTTTCGGCTACGGTGTTGAGCGTCTTGCGGCCTTGCGTCGGCGCACGCATCCGTCATTCGCGACATTCTGATATTCATCAGGCTACCTCGGCCCTCGCGGCCCTGTCGCAATCGGCCCGCCGTGAGACGTTCCCACCGCTGGTGCGGCAGGAGCGGGACGGCCTGCCTGCCGGGGAAATCGCCCGCCAGCTCGACGTTCCGCAAAACACCATGTCGGCCCATCTCGCCGTAATGCGCGGGCGGGCCTCGCCAATGCCGAACGGCATAGCGGCTCGATCATCCACCCGCGCGAACCTGAACCGGCTCTGCGAACTGTCCGTCGATCTCGTCAAAGATTGCTGCCGCGGGCCGAGCGGAGCTGTGCACCCCGCGCCGCCTTTCCCGTCCAGGCAAGAAGAGACCCGACCGAAACCGCCCGGCGTTGCCGTGCAGGAATCCCGAAGCTCCTCACAGTTCCGCATGGTCGGCGCCTATACGTCGAGGCCTGTCCCGCGTGCCCGCGTCGGCATCCGGCCCCCGGCTGCTGCGAAGATCTCCGTGACGTCGGGCGCCAGCTTGCGCTGCCAATTCGGCCTCTCGTGGCTCGTGCCGGGCAGATTGACCGCCACGGTCTCGCCGACGATGTCCTCCGCCTGGGCCACGGCCAGCATGCAGGGCGTCTCGGCCACGAAGCGATGCGCCGCGTCGATGACGGCCCGCGATACCGCCTCGCCGTCGGCGACCTCCACGCCGACGGCTTCGGCGAAGAGCCTCTTTTCGGCCTCACGATCGAGGGCGGCGCGATCGGCGTCCTCGGGCGACATATGCCCGATCGCGCGGCGCTCGAGGAAGTCGGCGCCGTTCCACCAGCCGGCGAGGGTCGGCAGGTCGTGAGTGGCCACGCAGGCCACCGCCTTGGCCGGATAGTCGTCGCGCGGCAGGAACCGCAGCCCGTCGCGCTCGAAGAACATCACGCGGTAGCTCAGCACGTCGGCCGCGTCGAGCCGGTCCCGGAAGCCGTCCGGCACGGTGCCGAGATCCTCCCCGATGACGAGGCAACGCGCCTGGTGACTCTCCAGGGCCAGGTCGGCGAGATTGCGCTCGAGGTCGTAGCCCACATAGGCGCCATCCTTGCCGCTGGCTCCATCCGGCACCCAGAAAAGCCGCTGCAGCCCCATGGCATGGTCGATGCGCAACGCGCCCGCATGTTTCATATTGGCCGACAGCAGGTGTCCGAACATGGCGGACGCGTCCGCCAGCGGGTTCGGCGGCGGCAGGCTCCAAACCTGGCCGGTGGCCGAGAAGGGATCGGGGGGAGCGCCGATCGAAACGCCGCGCGCGAAATTCTCGGCCTCCGCCCAAGCCTCGGCGCCGTCGGGAGCGGTGCCGACCGCGATGTCGCGGTAGAAGCCGAGCGACAGGCCCGCCGCATCGGCCCGCATTGCCGCGGCCTCGAACTGCGCCGATGCGATCCATTGCAGGTAGAGGTGGAACCGCACCCGCGCGGCATGGGCCTCGGCGAACGCCGCGACGCCCTGGCCGTCCGGGTCGCGCAGGCTTGCGTCCCAGAGCTGCCAGGGCAGGCGGGGGAGGGTCTCGGCGATGGCCTCGAAGGCCGCGAAGCGGCGCAGCGCTTCGCCGCCGGCCGTGACGAAACGTTCGAAGTCCGTCAGGTCGGCATCGCGGGAGCCCGCTCGGCGGCGATGGTCGAAGCTCGCGAAGGCGACCTCCAGCACCTCGGCCTTCAGGGCCCAGACGCCGGGGTAATCCACGGCTGCCGTGCCGCGAAGCCCATCGAGCACGCTGGCGTGGCGGTCGAGGATCCGCCCGGCCTCGGGCGTCTCGCCCGCGACCTGCGGGGCCGCCACGTCGATGTAGAGCGGGTCCAGGAAGCGCCGGTCTGAAGGGTTGTAGGGACTGGCGCGGGAGCGGTCGGCCGCGAATTGCGCGTGCATCGGGTTGAGGCCGACGAAATCCCCGCCGTGCCGCGTCACCTCCTCGGCAAAGAGGCCGAGGGTCGTGAAGTCGCCGGCGCCGCCGTCGCCCCGACGTCGCAGCGTATAGAGATGGGCCGAGACACCGAAGCCGCGGCGGCCTTCCCGGTAGTCGGGCGGAATGAAGCAGCGGCGCGGCGCCACGGTCAGCAGGCTTGCGCCCGCGAGATCGCCGTCGAGCACGACGCGGTGGCGACCGGCCGGCTGCGGCGGCAGCGCGAGTCGGGCGCGGACAGCGCTGCGGCCGTCCGGCGCCTCGATCGCGGCGCGGTCGACGCTGTCGAGGTCGAGCCCGTGCCGCTCTTCGGAGCCATCCTGCCGCAGGATCACAAGGTCGTGCCGGCCGGCGAGGCCCTCCGCCACGACGTCGAGCGTCACGGTCACGCCCGTATGGGCCACGATGCTGGCCGGCAGGGCGCGCAGGCGACGGTCCGACAGGCAGGCCAGGCTGTCGCGTGCCTCGCCGTCGGTACCGGCTGCGAGCCCCATGCTGCGCAGCAGCGCACGCTGCGAGTCGGTCGACACGCGGTGGATCTCACCCGATGTTTCGAACCATTCCGGTGCGATGCCGGCGGCGCCCGCCAGCACGCCCACGACCTCGTTCGACGACGTCGGCCTCCGGGTGCGGCGGTCCAGATCCTCACGCTCGACGAAGAGAGCGACCGAGCGCGGCTCCAGGTGCGCCAGGATCTGGATGCCGCGCGCGTGACGCGGGCCGTCCTTGGAAGACTGCAGCTCGATATAGCCCTTCTTTTGCAGGGCGTCCAGGTGGATGGTGACGCCGCGCAGGGAGCCGATCGCGAGGCCAAGCTGCATTTCGCGGATTGTC
>CAXUCF010000040.1:3083-23878 GCA_964249275.1 uncultured Lichenihabitans sp. | reverse complement strand
AACCAGGCCGGCGGCATGGGCGGCATGGGCGGTGCCGGCATGGCGGGCGGCCTCGGTGGGTTGCTATCGCAATTCCAGCAGGCGGGCCTCGGCCATATCGCCCAATCCTGGATCGGCAACGGCCAGAATCTTCCGGTCTCGCCGCAGCAGTTGCAGGACGTCTTCGGCCAGGAGCAGGTGCAGAACATGGCCAGCCAGGCCGGCATGCCGCAGAACGATTTCCTGTCGCAACTCGCCCAGCACCTGCCGGCCGCGGTCGACGGGATGACGCCGAACGGCCAAGTGCAGAACGACGGATCGATGTCGGTCTGATCGCTCCGGGCCTGCCCCCTCGGCGGTGGGCCCACGATGCCTGTCGAGGACGATATGATGGTCAAGCGCAACGTAACGTTCAAGCGGACGGCGGCGGTCTGGATGTTGGCGTCCCTGTTGGCCGCGCCGCTCGGCGTGAGCCACGCATCGGCCGACAACCAGATGAATTATCGACTGCTCCCCGCGGCGGAAGCGTCGACGCTTCCGCACGCCGGCGGCACGCTCGGCCTCAACGTCGGGCCGGGCGAGCAGATCAACAGCGGCGGCCTGACGTTCAAACTGCTGAAGGTCAACAGCGCCAAGCAGGGCTCGCCGGGCGCTGGGGCCGGTTTTCGGGCGGGTGATCAGATCATCGCGGTCGACGGGCGCGTCTTCCCTAGCGTCCCGGCATTTGCCGGGTACGTCGGCTCGCTGCCGCCGGGGCATCAGATCAACGTCGATTATCTGCCGGCCGGCGGCGGCCCGCAGGAGGCCCAGCGCGTGCCCGCCACGCTCGGCGGCGCTGGCGGCTCCGTCCCGGCCCAGCCCGCCGAAGCCGCGCCCTCGGGCGGCCTCTCGACCGGCACCAAGGTCGCCATCGGCGTCGGTGCTGCGGCTCTGTTCGGCTGCTATAAGCTCGGATGTTTCTCCCATCTCCACAAGAAGCCAGCCGCGCAGCATTAGGCGCGGTGTCACGTCGGCGGAGCCGGCGCAGGTTCGGTTCGGTTCCGAGAGCCCGGACCGCCGACGGAGCAGCCCGAAGTCAGGCAGCCCGGGCGCCTGGAGTCCTGGTATCGCCAAGCAGATTCCGCAGACCTGCCTACACTGAAGGCGCTGAGCAGCATTGGTTTCGCTACGAAAGCGAAATCAATCGTGGCTTCGGCGTCGCATGGCTGCTGAGGGCAGGCCGCTTGGCGCAACCAAGTGGGCCTTTCGACGGCGGCGGACCGATGACAGCTACACCGGCGTGTAGAGGGCGAGTTTCAGCGCCGGATCGTCATTGGCCTGAAAAGTCGCATAGTCGAACCGCAGCAGGCCCTTTTCGGGATGGTTCAGCACTTTCCGGCCGACCCCGCCGCTCTGGATGTCGTGTGCCTCCCACCATGTCGGAAATTCGGGGCAGTCTCGTTTGAGGCTCTCAACGAGGTCGAGGAACGCCGGATCGCCGGCCCAAAGGTCGTGGGTCGTGCGAAACTGGGCCACCATGCGTTTCGCCTCGTCGGCCCAGGCCGTCCCGAAAAGCCTCCGCGCGTCCGGGTCGGTCAGCACATAGGCGAGGATGTTGCGGTCCTCTTCGGCCAGACGGCCGAAATCGGTGAGGATGTCGGCTGCGGCGGCATTCCACGCCAAAACGTCCCATCGGCGGCCGGTGACGTAGGCGGGTTGCTCAAGGGTTTCGACCAGACGTCGGATCCCTTCGGGCACGCTTTCCCGGATGAAGACACGGCGATCGCCGCTCCGTGCCAATGCGCGCAGGTGGGCATGCTCGACCTTGCCGAGGCGCAGAGCGCGCGCCAGAGCATCGACCGTGGTCACGGAGGGGCTGACGGCTCGTCCCTGTTCGAGCCGGATGTACCAGTCGATTCCGATGCCGGCGAGTTCGGCGACCTCCTCGCGTCTCAGGCCCGGAGTCCGGCGCCGTCGCCCGCTGGGGAGCCCTGCGGCCACGGCACTCAGCTTTGCCCGCCGCGACCGGAGAAAATCGCCGAATTCGCTTCGACTCGGGTTCACCTTAGCGTCTGGCGTCTCGCTTGGGAGCATGGGTCGATCCTAGGATAACGCCAGGCCTTGATGCGAGGGGAAAGCCTGCGAAGAACGGTCCGGTTCCAAGGAGTCGGATGACTATGAAAGCTGCAGTTCTGAAGGCGTTCGGATCGCCCCTCGCCATCGACACCCTGCCGGACCCGGTCCTCGGCACCGGCGAGGTCATCGTCGACGTCGTGGCAGCCGGCGTTCTGCCGTATGCGAACGAGGTCTTCAGCGGCGAGCGCAAATACCTGCTGGAGCTGCCGATGGCGCCGGGATGCGGGGCCATCGGCCGCGTGCGCGCCGTCGGACCGGACGCGACGCGTCTCGTGGCCGGCGACTGGGTGCTTTGCGACCCGACCGTGCGGTCGCGCGATGACTCACTCTCCCCCGATATCACGCTGCAAGGCTGGAGTGCTCGCGGCGAGGGCGGCCTGCACCTGCAGAAGCACTTCCACCACGGTTCCTTCGCCGAACGGGTGCTGGTCCCGACCGAGAACGCGATCCCGATCGGCCCCATCGATCCGGCGGAGGCGGGACGGTGGTGCGCGCTGAACGTGCTCCTCGTTCCTTACGGCGGTCTTCTCGCGGCAGACCTGCGCGCGGGAGAGACGGTCCTGGTCAGCGGTGCGACCGGCAACTTCGGCAGCGCCGCCATCTTGGTGGCACTGGCCATGGGGGCGGGCTGCGTGGTGGCGCCCGGCCGGAACGAGGCCATGCTGGCGGACTTGGCGCGTCGTTTCGGCCCGCGGTTGCGGACCGTGACGCTCACCGGCGACGAGGGGGAGGATCGCCGGCGGATGATGGAGGCGGCGTCGGGCCCGATCGACTGCGTGCTCGACCTGCTGCCGCCCGTGGCCGGGACGAAGCCGGTGCGGGCCGCCGCCATGACGGTGCGGCAGTCCGGAACCGTCGTGCTGATGGGCGGCGTCGGCATGCTGGGAGGCGACGACCTGGCGCTGCCTTATCCGTGGATCATGCGGAACTGCATCACGGTACGGGGCCAGTGGTTGTGCCCGCGCGAGGCCAATCTCGGCCTGATCCGGCTGGTCCGGTCCGGGCTGCTGGATCTGGGTCACTACGCCGTTGCGGATTTCGACCTCGACCATGCCAACGACGCCGTCGCACACGCGGCCGCCCACGGTGGGCCCTTCAAGACAACCGTGATCCGGCCATGATGACCTCGCGCAGGTCCTCTTCGGGCTGCCGTCCGACCCATTCGGCCTCGTCTTGACGCCCAATCCCGCCTTGGATCAACTGGGCGCACGGCAAGGCGGCCGCGGCCGTGGCGTGCTGCGGGGATCCGCATCGGCCGGCAATGGGGGGAGGGCAGCATGGCGGCGATCGCGTTCATCGGGCTCGGCAACATGGGCCGACCCATGGCGGCCAACCTGCTCAAGGCCGGCCATGCGGTTGTGGGTTATGACGTGAACTCCGTCGCCTGCGACGCGGCACGGGCGGCGGGCATCGCGGTCGGGGCCTCGGCGCGGGCCGCGGCCGAGACGGCCGAGGTCGTCGTCACCATGCTGCCGGCCGGCCGGGACCTCGTCGAAGCCTATGACGGCGACACCGGCCTCGTTGCGGCGGCACCGGTCGGCACCCTCTTCGTTGATTCCTCGACCGTGGACGTTGCGTCGTCGCGCCGGGCCCACGACCTTGCGCGCGAGCGCCGGCACCTGTCGGTGGACGCGCCGGTGTCGGGCGGGGTCGGCGGCGCCGTGGCCGGGACCCTCACCTTCATGGCCGGCGGAGATGCTGCGGCGCTGGACCGGGCCGGGCCGGTGCTGAAGGCCATGGGGCGGCGCATCGTCGCCTGCGGCGGCCCGGGCGCCGGCCAGGCCGCCAAGATGTGCAACAACATGATCCTGGGCATATCGATGATCGCGATCAGCGAGGCCTTCGTGCTGGCCGAGAAGCTCGGGCTCGACCACCGGGCGCTGTTCGACGTCGCGTCGACCTCGTCGGGCCAGTGCTGGGCGCTCACCAACCACTGCCCGGTGCCGGGGCCGGTGCCGGCGAGCGCCGCGAATTTCGGCTACAAGCCCGGCTTCGCCACCGGCCTGATGCTGAAGGACCTGACGCTGGCCCGCGATGCCGCCGACGCCGTCGGGGCCGACACGGCGCTCGGCCACCACGCGAGGGACATCTACGCGACCTTCGCCGAAGGGGGCCACGCAGGGCTCGACTATTCGGCGATCGTCGAAGCCGTGCGGGGCGCCGGCCCATCCTGAAAGGTTCCGCAGCATTCCCGATCGCCGCCGGCCCGCAGCGGCGCAGGAGACGCGGCTCACAGGCCCGATGCGGCGCCGGCCGGCACCGGCTCATGATCGGCTGCCTCCCGTCCCCTGCAGGATCCTGGCGCGGACCAAAGCGGCCCTCCGCGTGGTTGATGCATCGAGTCGTCATGCCCCTACGGAGACCCTCTTCGCCCCATGCAGCACCACGACCCGACCGTATCGGCCCGGTCACCTGAGCGCGGGGCGCGCGCCCTGCTGATCGTCAACCGGCACAGCCGCTCGGGCAGGGAACAGGGCGACGCGGCCGAGGCGGCACTCGACGCGGCGGGCCTTGTGGTCGTCCGCGGCCAGCCTCAGAGCCGCGAGGACGTATCGCGCCTGATCCGGCAGTCGGCGGGCGAAGTCGGTCGCATCGTGGTGGGCGGCGGCGACGGCTCCGTCAACGCAGCCGCGCCGGGGGTGATCGCCACCGGCCTGCCGCTGGGGATCCTGCCGCTCGGCACGGCGAACGATCTCGCCCGGACGCTCGGGCTGCCGCTCGGCCTCGACGCGGACGCCCGGGTGATCGCGGACGGGCGGACCCGTTCCTTCGACCGCGGAGAGGTCAACGGCCATTTGTTCTTCAACGTCGCCAGCCTCGGCTTCGGCGTCGACCTCACCCGTGCCCTGACGAGCGACGCCAAGAGACGCTGGGGACCCTTCGGCTACGCCATCGCGGGTCTGCGGGTCCTGCGACGGTTGCGGGCGTTCCATGCCGAGATCACGATCGCGGGTCAGCGCAGCGTGTCCCGCACGGTGCATCTCGCGGTCGGCAACGGGCGCCATTACGGTGGCGGCATGACGGTGAGCGAGGATACCGCGATCGACGACGGTCGCCTCGACGTCTACAGCCTGGAGGTCGCGAGCGTGTGGAGGTTGCTGAGATTGCTGCCGGCGCTGCGCACAGGCCACACCGGCGACTGGACCGAGATCCGCACCCTCGCGGGCCAGGAGATCCATGTCGCGACTCGCCGTGAGCGTTCGGTCAATGCGGATGGCGAGATCGTCACCCGAACGCCCGCCACCTTTCGGGTCCGGCACCAGGCGGTGAGCGTCTACGTGCCGTCCTGAAACGAAAAGGGCGGCGGCTCGCGCCGCCCCCCTCCGTCACCGGCGTCCCGAGACGCTCAATAGGTCGCGATCGTCGTGCCGCCGAACGGCGCTCCGACGATGCGGAACGGCACCTGCACGATGTCGCCGATGGCGTGCAGCGGCGCGCCGATCAGGATCAGCGGGTTGGTGCCGATGTCGCCGGTCGCCGGGAAGACGCTGTTGAGCCCGCGGAACGGCAGCGACACGATCTCACTGCCGAAGCCGAGCGGCCCCGTCACGATCGTGCCCGGGCCGGTGTTGACCACCGGCGCAGCTTCCACGACCTGAGGCGAGACCGGACGCCGCACCGTTAGCGGACGACTGTCGCTGTAGCTCAGATGCCGCTTGCGGACCACCACGTGCGTGGCCGGCCTGCGCATCATGGCGCGGCTCGGTGTCTTGCCGTTGATGCCGTAGGGATTGGTGGAACTCAGCCGCGTCTGGGCCGACGCACCGAGATCGGATGCGAAAAGTGTCGCGAGCGCCAGCGTGGCGGCGACCGCGGTCATGGTTTTGGTAGCGGGCATGTCTTACTCCGGTACTGGACAGTCGATGTCGGAATGCACGAGCCCTGGCAATCGTTCAACGCGCCACGGCTCGGCAGTGGGCGTGGTACCGACGTCCTGCATCACCAAAGCAAGACGTCGTTGCGTCGTGACCAAGACTTAACGGTGTTTGCGGCGAACTTTCTGCCCCGAACCGGGCCGCGATGAAGCGGCAAGGATTTTTACGGCAGCCTGGACTCCACGACGGAGCACGCCAGCATGACCATCCTGCCGCTCGATGCCGCCACCGCGGCCCACGATGGCCTTTACGGCCGCATCGGCCGCAGGCTCATTCCATTTCTGCTGCTCTGCTATCTGGTGGCGCTGATCGATCGCCTCAACCTCGGATTTGCCAAGCTGCAGTTCCTGGGCGACCTGCATTTCGACGAAGCGACCTACGGTACGGCGGCCGGCATCCTCTATGTCGGCTACATCCTGTTCGAGATCCCGAGCAACATGCTGCTGGCGCGCATCGGCATCCGCAGGACGCTGCTGCGTATCATGGTGCTGTGGGGGTTGTTCACGATGGCGCTCGCCTTCGCGGGCGACCGTTACGCCTTCTACGCCCTGCGTTTCCTGCTGGGTGCCGCCGAAGCCGGCTTCTTCCCCGGGATCGTGCTCTACCTCACGCTCTGGTTCCCCGAAGGCATCCGCGGTCGCGTGCTGAGCCTGTTCGCGGTCGGCGTGCCGTTGTCGGGCATGGTCGCGGGCCCCGTGTCGGGCCTCGTCATGAGCCACATGGCGGGCCTCGGCGGGTTCAAGGGCTGGCAATGGCTGTTCCTGCTCGAAGGGCTGCCGGCCATCGCGCTCGGCATCGCGGCCTATCTCTACCTGCCCGATGGGCCGGCCACGGCCCGCTTCCTGTCCGGGCCGGAGCGTGGGCGGGTCGCCACCGACCTCGCAGGCGAACGACATCCCGGCGGTCGGAACCATGGAGCCGTACCCGGCATGCCGTCCCAGGTCTGGCGGCAGCCGCGGATGCTGGGACTCGCCTTCGTGTATTTCGCGTTCTACGCGTTGCAGAGCCTGCTGCTGCTCTGGGTCCCGACGCTGCTCAAGGCGGCCGGCGTGATCGATCTCGTGGCGATCGGCTGGCGGGCCGGGATCGTCTCGCTGGTCGGCGCACTCGGCATGGTGGTGCTGGGTTACAGCTCCGACCGCAGCGGCGCGCGGCGTCTGCATCTCGTCGGCTGCGGGACGGCCGGAGCGGCGCTGTTCTTGATGCTGCCGCTGGCCCGTGGCAACCCGGACATGACCGTGCTGCTGCTCTCGGGTGCCGCGGCCGCGGTGTTCGGTTTCCTGTCGCTGTTCTGGACGGCCGCCAGCGCGCTCGTCGATCGCGACCGCGCGCCCGTCGGGATCGCCTTCGTCAGTTCGGTGGGCGCCGTCGGCGCCGCCTTGAGCCCCACCCTGATCGGATCCGTCATGGATTGGACCGGCAGTTTCACGGGCGCGGTCGACGCCCTCGCCATGCTGATGCTGGTCGCCATGGGGGTGCTGTGGGGCTGCCTGCCGGCCCCCCACGAAACGTCAAAAACGTCCGCAGAAGACTCTTGAAGCGACTGCGGGCATCCCCACATCACGGTCACGCGGGCCACAACGGACGCGTAATCGAACGGCCCATCCAGCATCGCTGAGGGTCTGCATGTCGCTTGTAAGAGGATATGTCCATGCGCCAGTATGATCTTTCCCCCCTTTATCGTTCCACGGTCGGCTTCGACCGGCTGTTCAACATCCTCGACCAGATGTCGGGGGTCGACGCGACGGCCCAGACCTACCCGCCCTACAACATCGAGCGGACCGGCGAGAATGCCTATCGCATCTCCGTCGCAGTGGCGGGTTTTTCCGAGAACGACCTCACGCTCGAGACCCGCGAGAACACGCTGGTGATCCGCGGCGGCCGCAAGGTTGCCGAAGTGGAGCCGCCGAAGACCGAGGTGCTCTACCAGGGTATTGCGGCCCGCGCCTTCGAGCGTCGCTTCCAGCTGGCCGACCATGTCCAGGTCACGGGGGCCGCGCTCGAGCACGGGCTCCTGCATGTCGATCTCGTCCGGGAGATCCCCGAGGCGCAGAAGCCCAGGCAGATCCAGATCGGCGGCAGCGCGCGCGCTCCGAAGGTCGTGGAGTCGAAACAGGCAGCTTGATCGGCCCGTTTCCGGCCGTGTGATCGAGGGGCGTCCCGTTCGGGGCGCCCTTTTTGCTGCGCCGTCCGCGGCCCCGGGGACCTCGGCAGGCTACCGAGCCGTTGAAACCGCAGGCCGCAGGCGAGAGGCGCGACTCAAGACGCCAACGCCCAGCAGGAGAGAGTGTTACGATGCGCTACAATACCCTGGGCCGTACCGGCCTTTTCGTGTCCGAGCTCTGCCTCGGCACCATGACGTTCGGCGGCACCGGCGAGGTCTGGAGCAAGATCGGGGCGCTGCAGCAGAAGGAAGCCGAGGAACTCGTCAAGACTGCAGTCGACCACGGCATCAACTTCATCGATACGGCGGATGTCTATTCCCAGGGCCTGTCCGAGGAGATCACCGGCCAGGCGCTGCACGGGCTCGGCATCGCGCGTCACGATGTGGTGCTGGCCACCAAGGCGTTCGGCGAGACCGGGCCGGGGCCGAACGCGCGGGGCTCGTCGCGCGTCCACCTCATCGACGCCTGCAAGGCGAGCCTGAAGCGCCTCCAGACCGATTACATCGACCTCTACCAACTGCATGGTTTCGATCCCGCGACCCCGATCGAGGAAACGCTGCGGGCGTTGGACACCCTGGTGCAACACGGCCACGTCCGCGCCATCGGCGTGTCGAACTGGGCCGCCTGGCAGATCGCCAAGGCGCTCGGCATCGCGGAACGCCTGGGATTGGCGCGCTTTCAAACCTTGCAGGCCTATTACACCGTGGCGGGGCGCGACCTCGAACGGGAGCTCGTGCCGATGATGAAGTCCGAGGACGTCGGGCTCATGGTCTGGAGCCCGCTCGCGGGCGGACTGCTGTCGGGGAAATACGGGCGTGACCAGACGGGCGAGCAGGGCAGCCGCCGCAGGAGCTTCGACTTCCCGCCCGTCGATAAGGCCCGCGCCTACGACGTCATCGACGTGCTGCGGCCGATGGCGGAGGCCAGGGGCATATCAGTGGCGCGGATCGCGCTCGCCTGGCTGCTGCACCAGAAGCATGTGACGAGCGTGATCGTGGGGGCCAAGCGCGTCGACCAGCTCGAGGACAATATCGCGGCCACGGCGGTCGCGCTGACCGAAGCCGAAATGACGACCATCGACAAGGCGAGCGCCCTCCCGCCCGAATATCCGGGCTGGATGCTGACGCGCCAGGGCGAGGTGCGCCGCAAGCAACTGGCCGGGGAACCGCGCGCCGCGGGACGTTGAGCCGCAAGGCCTGTCGGTCGCAGGATCTGCTGCATCGTGAGGCAGCGGGCATGCCCTTTGTGCATATCCGGAACCCGGAACTCGCCGTCGAGTTGGAAAGATAGGGCGCTTTCTGACAGGGTTGGAGCGACAGTGAGACATTTTCTTCCGATGATGGCGGCGCTGGCCGTGGGGGTCCAGTGCGCGCCCGTGTCGGCCGCAGCCGTCCATGCCGGGGCGGCATCCCAGGCGTCCGCTGCTGGCGCGGGAGTCCGGGCGGATTGGGAGCGGATGGCCCAGGCCGAGCCGCAAGGGGCCGAAGCCGGGCAGGGCCAGAAGCGCCAGAGGCCGCCGGCGGGCGGTGAAGGGCAGGGCGGGCAGCCGGGGCAGGGCGCCAAACCGCCCGGGCAAGGTCAGGGCGGGGCTCCGCGAGGTGAACCGGCGCCTGGCGAGAAGCGACAAGGCCAGCCTGGACAGGCGGCGCCTCGCCCGGGCAACACAGGTGAGCAGCGTCCCGGCCAGACCGACCAGGGAGGAGCGCAGAGGGGCGAACCCGCTCCCGGCGAAAAGCGCCAGGGACAGCCCGCGCAGGGGGAGCCACGCAAGGGCGGGGGCAACCAAGGCGAAAAACGTCCCGGTCAGGCCGGCCAGGGCGGAGGACAAAGGGGCGAGCCCGTTCCCGGCGAGAAGCGGCAGGGACAGCCCGCGCAGGGCGAGCCGCGCAAGGGCGAAGGTCAGCAAGGCGAGAAGCGAGACCAGCCCGGATCGCGCCAGTCGAGGACGACCGTCCAGATCCGCCCGGAGCAGCGCACCCGGATCACCGAGACGGTCCGCGGGCTGAACGTTCGCCCGGTCGCCAATGTGGGCATTCGCGTCGCGGTCGGCGTGGTGGTCCCGAGACGGATCGAACTGCGTCCCTTGCCGCCGACGATCGTCGAGTTCGTACCGGAGTTTCGAGGCTACCGCTTCTTCGAACTGCCAAATCAGATCATCATCGTCGATCCGGTGACGTTCGAGATCGTCGAGGTGATTTCCTTCTGAGCGGACGTCGCCAGATCGAGGCTACGACCGGGCCGCACCGCACAGGTGCCACCCGGCGATGGCGCATCTCGCCAACGCGCAGGAGAGCGGGGCCATGCCGGCGCGGCGTTCACGGCCGGAGGAGCGCCGGATCCGGCTCGGCAGCCGTTCGGAGCGCAATACGACTGGCGGACGGCATGACTCGATGGGGAAGGTCGCCCTGGGGGCGGGTGATGCCGACCCTATCGTTGGCCGTCGAACGCGAGGCGCAGGGCCAGCCCGGCGAAGACGGTGCCGAGTACCATCTGTGGGGCGCGCCGAAAGCGAGTGTGGCCGGCCACGGCACGGCTGAGCCGGCTGGCGCCCATGACGAGCGACCCGTTCACGACGAGGCCGATGAAGTTGAGAACCGTTGCGAGCAGCAGGATTTGCATCGCGACATGGCCCGCCTCGGGCTTCACGAACTGCGGAAACAGGGCGAGCGCGAACAGCGCCACCTTGGGGTTCAGGATGTTGGTGAGCAAGCCTTGCCGGAACACCGCCCCGAGCCACAACGGCGGCGTACCTGCCGGCACGGAGAGGGCCGACCCTGGCGTGCGGAAGGCGGTCCAGGCAAGTGTGAGCAGGTAGGCCGCACCCGCGTAGCGCACCACGTCATAGGCGAGCGGCACGGCGCGGAACAGTTCGGACAGGCCCAGTGCCACCGCGGTGGCGTGGACGTAGACGCCCGCCAGGGCCCCCAACAGCGACGCGAAGCCGGCGCCGCGTCCCTGGGCGATGCTGCGCGACAGGATCAGCAGCATGTCGGGCCCCGGCGTGCAGGCCAGGGCCAATGCCGCCGCGGCGAAGAGGGCGAGGGTCGAGAGGTCTGGCACCGAGCGCTCCACAAGCTGGCGCGACCCTGTAGCATCTCCCGGTCATCTTTGGCAGGGCACGACCCCCGAAAGTCGACGGGGGCCATGGAATTTGCCGGCCCGCCTCAGCGGACGGACGATTGCGTCTCCACGACGCGGGGTCGGTCTCTCCGGTTCAGGCCGGCCAATCCCGCCAGCCCGATGAGGCCCAGCCACCCCCAATCGAAGCCGCGATCATCGTTGCGCGGCGCCGTACCGACCGTGTTGGCGTTGGTTGCCGGTGCAGTGGTCGTGCCGGTCGTGGTGCTTTGAGCCGATGCAGCCCCGCCGAGGCTCACGACGACGGAAGCCGCCACAAGGGACGTCTTGAATGTTCGCAGGTTCATTTGTCGGTCTCCATATCGTCCCAGCCAACTTCATGAACCTGACACGAGTTCCTCCGCCGGAGCAGGCGTCCACCGGCTTACACGCTGAGATGCGCCCGCACCTCGTGCTCGACGAGGTCCGCCTTGCGGCCCGCCATCACGACCGCGCCGCGGTCCATCACGGCGAAGCTGTCGGCGAGGTCGCGAGCGAACTCGAAATACTGCTCCACCAGCACGATCGCCATGTCGCCGCGGCCACGCAGATGGTCGATGGCCCGGCCGATGTCCTTGATGATCGAGGGCTGGATCCCTTCCGTGGGTTCGTCGAGCACGAGCAGCTTCGGCCGCGTCACCAGCGCCCGGCCGATGGCGAGCTGCTGCTGCTGGCCGCCCGACAGGTCGCCGCCGCGCCGATGCATCATCGATTTCAGCACCGGGAAGAGCGCGAAGACCTCGTCCGGGATGCTGCGCAGCGCCCGCCCCACCGGCGCGTAGCCCGTGTGGAGGTTCTCGCGCACCGTGAGCAGCGGGAAGATCTCGCGCCCTTGCGGCACGTAGCCGATGCCGCGACGGGCGCGCCCGTGCGGCGGCAGGCGCGACACGTCCTCCCCGCCGAGGCGGATGGCCCCGCCGCGGATCGGCTGCTGGCCCACGATGGCGCGCATCAGCGATGATTTGCCGACGCCGTTGCGGCCCAGCACGCAGGTGACGCGGCCAAGTTCGGCGGTCAGCGAAACTTTCCGCAGCGCCTGGGCGGCGCCGTAGAAGAGGTCGACGGAATCGACGTCGAGCATGGCCGATGCATCAGCGGCCAAGATAGACCTCCACGACGCGCGGGTCGGCGCTGATCTGGTCGATCGACCCTTCCGCCAGCACCGCGCCCTCATGCAGCACCGTCACCTTGACGCCGAGGTCGCGCACGAAGGCCATGTCGTGCTCGACCACCACGACCGCGTGGTCGGTCGCGATCTCGCGCAGCAGTTCGGCCGTGGTCGCGGTTTCGCCGTCGGTCATGCCGGCCACGGGCTCGTCGATGAGAAGCAGCTTCGGATCCTGGGCCAGCAGCATCCCGATCTCCAGCCATTGCTTCTGCCCGTGAGACAATGCACCGGCGGGCTTGGCCCGCATGTCCCACAACCGGATGCGGTGTAGGACGCCGTGGATCTTCTCGTCCTGGTCGCGTGCCGCGCGCCCGAACAGCGTCGCGAAGGCGCCGCGCGGCGCCTTCAGGGCCAGGAGGATGTTGGTCTCGACATCATGGTTCTCGAAGACGGTCGGCTTCTGGAACTTGCGGCCGATCCCGAGTTCGGCGATCTCGGCCTCGTCGCGCCGGGTGAGGTCGACCGTGCCGGCGAAGTAAACCTGCCCCGTGTCGGGCCGGGTCTTGCCCGTGACCACGTCCATCATGGTGGTCTTGCCGGCGCCGTTGGGGCCGATGACGGCGCGCATCTCGTTGCGCGCCAGCAGCAGGGAGAGGCCGCGCAGCGCCTTGTAGCCGTCGAAGGACACGCGCACGTCGTCGAGGTAGAGCAGCGACGAGGTCAGGACGGGGTCGATCACCGCACTCGCTCCGCCATGCCTCGCGTCTGTTCCTCCGGTGCCAGAGGCCGGGCGGTGCCGATCAACCGTCCGGCCGGGGGCCGGGGCGTGGAGCGTGCCGTCAGCCGTTTGATCAGGCCGAGGATGCCCCGCGGCAGGAACAGCGTCACCAGGACGAAGAGGCCGCCGAGCGCGAACAGCCAGTATTCGGGCAGGGCGCCGGTGAAGAAGGTCTTGCCCCAGTTGACCAGCACGGCGCCGAGTGCCGCCCCGACCAGCGTGCCGCGCCCTCCGACCGCCACCCAGATGACGGCCTCGATGGAATTGGCGGGGGCGAACTCGCCCGGATTGATGATGCCGACCTGCGGCACGTAGAGCGCGCCCGCCACGCCCGCCATCATGGCCGACAGGACGAAGACTAGCGTCTTGTAGTTCTCGACCCGGTAGCCGAGGAAGCGCGTGCGGCTTTCGGCGTCGCGGATCGCCACCACCACCTGGCCGAACTTCGACCCCGTCACGGCGGCCGCGATGACGTAGCCGAGTGCCAGCGCCAGGCAGGACAGTGAGAACAGCGCGGCGCGCGTTGCGTCCGCCTGGATATTGAAGCCGAGGATGTCCTTGAAGTCGGTCAGCCCGTTGTTGCCCCCGAAGCCCATGTCGTTGCGGAAGAAGGCGAGCAGCAGCGCGTAGGTCAGGGCCTGGGTGATGATCGACAGGTAGACGCCCGTGACCCGCGACCGGAAAGCGAAATAGCCGAACACCAGGGCCAGGAACCCCGGAACCAGCAGCACCATCGTCATGGCGTAGGGGAAGCTCGAAAAACCCCACCAGGTGACGGGCAGCGCGTGCCAGTTGAGGAACACCATGAAGTCCGGCAGGTCCGGATTGGCATAGCTGCCCCGCGCCCCGATCTGCCGCATCAGGTACATGCCCATGGCGTAGCCGCCGAGCGCGAAGAAGGCGCCGTGGCCGAGGCTCAGGATCCCGCAATAGCCCCAGACGAGGTCGAGCGCCAAGGCGAGCAGCGCGTAGCAGAAGTATTTTCCGACCAGCGTCACCGCATAGGTCGACAGGTGGAAGGGCGAGTCCGCGGGGACGCCGAGCGACAGCACCGGCACCAGCACGGCTGCGCCGACCAGGACGGCCAGGAAGACGAGGCCGCGACGGTCGACCCGTATCGGGCTGGGCACCTCAGGCCTCCACGGACCGGCCCTTCAGCGCGAACAATCCGCGCGGGCGCTTCTGGATGAACAGCACGATGAAGACCAGGATGGCGATCTTGGCCAGCACGGCGCCGGCCAGCGGTTCCAGGAACTTGTTGGCGATGCCGAGCGTCATGGCGGCCACCAGCGTGCCCCAGAGATTGCCGACGCCGCCGAACACCACGACCATGAAGCTGTCGACGATATAGCCCTGCCCGAGGTTGGGCGACACGTTGTCGATCTGGGAGAGCGCCACGCCCGCGATGCCGGCGATGCCGGACCCCAGAGCGAACGCCAGCGCGTCGATGCGGCCGGTCGAGATGCCCATGGCCGAGGCCATGCGGCGGTTCTGCGTCACGGCCCGCATCCTGAGCCCGAATGGCGTGGCCCGCAGCACGAGCTGCAGCGCCACGAAGACCAGGATGGTGAACACCACGATCCACATGCGGCCGCTGGTGACCTCGAGTCCGCCGAGCCGGAAGGAGCCCGCCATGAAGCTCGGCGCCGAAACGGCCCGGTTGTCGGCCCCGAAGATCGTGCGGACCGACTGCTGCAGGACCAGCGACACGCCCCAGGTGGCGAGCAGCGTTTCCAGCGGCCGGCCGTAGAGGTGGCGAATGATGAGGCGTTCGATCGCGATGCCGACAGCGCCCGCCGCCAGGAAAGCCAGCGGCACCGCGACCAGGAGGGAGGCATCGCGCCATTGCGGCGCATAGCCGGCAATAGCTTGCTGGGCCACGAAGGTCGTATAGGCGCCGATCATCACCATCTCGCCGTGCGCCATGTTGATGATGCCCATGACGCCGAACGTGATGGCGAGCCCGATGGCGGCCAGCAGCAGCACCGAGCCGAGCGACAGTCCGTACCAGCAGTTCTGCAGCGCCTGCCAGAGGGCGAGCGAGGTCCCGATCGAGGATGCGGCCGAGGCAGCGGCCGCCTTCACGGCCGGCGAGGCGTCGGGTGCCGCGGCGATCCGGTCGATCGGCCCGAGCGCATCGCCGTCGCCGCGTTGCCGCAGGACGCCGATCGCCGCGAGCCTCTCCGAGTCGGAGCCCGTGCCGGCCGTGGCCAGGATGGCGGCCCGGGCCTGCGCCAGGGCCGTCCTGACGGCAGGGTCGGTCTCCCGGGCGAGGGCGGCGTCGACGGGACCCTGCGCCTTGGCATCGTGGGCCTGGAAGGCCGTCTCGGCCGCAGCGAGACGCTTCGTCCGGTCGGGCGACAGGAGGTCGAGCCCGCCGACCGCGGCCCCGATCTTCGAGCGGATGCCGTTGTTGAGGCGCACCTTCTTGAGGTCGCCCTCCGTCACACCGTCGGCCCTGGCCCCGGTGGCGGCGTCCTCGAGCGTGCCCGAGGCGTCGCGGTAATAGACCCGGTGCGAGCCGGGGTCGAAGAAGAGCCGGCCGTCCGCGAGCGCCGCCAGGACCGCGGGCGCGGTCGGCGCGCCGGCGGCGATCAGCGCGTCAATGCCGCGGTCGGTCTCGGGAAACTTGTCGGCCGCGAAATGGGCGAGGGCATCGTCGATCGGGGCGGCGCAGGCGGGCACCGCGGCGAAGCCGGCCAGCATCGCCAGGGCGAGAGTCGCCAGGGCCGACCGGAGTGCCATGATGAGCGTCATTGAGGTCACGCGACGGCTCCGATCCCGCCGGCCTCGCGGTTCGACCCGGGGGACCGCGCCGCGGCCGCTCGGCGCGGGAGCTTTCGAGACACCCGAGGCGAACCTCGCCTCGGCGATCTCATGCAAGTCTCAGGCTGCGCCGCCGCACTTGCCGGATTGGACGTTGAAGTTCCCGCAGGCCATGGGCTTGCGCCAGTCGCCGATGAGGTCCCGCGAGCCTTCGAGATAGGGCGACCATTCCTGCGCCACGACGAGGCCCGGGGTCTGCCACACGGTGTTCATCTGGCCGTCGGCGCCGATCTCGCCGATGTAGACCGGCTTGGTGATGTGGTGGTTCGGCATCAGGGTCGAGTAGCCGCCGCTGAGGTTCGGCACGGACACGCCGATCAGCGCGTCGATCACGGGGTCGGCCTTGAAGGTGCCGGCTTTCTCGACCGCTTTCACCCACATGTTGAAGCCGATGTAATGGGCTTCCATGGGGTCGTTGGTGGTCCGCTTCGGGTTGTTGGTGAAGGTCTTCCAACGCGCGATGAAGGCCTTGTTCTCGGGCGTGTCGATCGATTCGAAGTAGTTCCAGGCCGTCAGGTGGCCGACCAGGGCCTTGGTGTCCATGCCGGCCAGTTCCTCCTCGCCGACCGAGAAGGCCACGACCGGGATGTCGGTCGCCTTGAGGCCCTGGTTGCCGAGCTCCTTGTAGAAGGGCACGTTGGCGTCGCCGTTGATGGTCGACACTACGGCCGTCTTCTTGCCCCCTGAACCGAACTTCTTAATGTCCGAGACGATCGTCTGCCAATCGGAATGGCCGAAGGGCGTGTAGTTGATCATAATGTCGTCGGGCGCGACGCCCTTCAGCTTCAGATAGGCTTCGAGGATCTTGTTGGTGGTGCGCGGGTAGACGTAGTCGGTGCCGGCCAGCACCCAGCGTTTCACGCCGCCGCCCTCCTCGCTCATCAGGTAATCGACCGCGGGGATCGCCTGCTGGTTCGGTGCGGCACCCGTGTAGAACACGTTGCGCTGGCACTCCTCGCCCTCGTACTGGACCGGGTAGAACAGGATGTTGTCGAGTTCCTGGAAGACCGGCAGCACCGACTTGCGCGACACCGAGGTCCAGCAGCCGAAACAGGCCGCGACCCCGTCCTTGGTGATGAGTTCGCGCGCCTTCTCGGCGAACAGCGGCCAGTTCGAGGCCGGGTCGACCACGACGGCCTCGAGCTTCCTGCCCAGCACGCCGCCCTTCCTGTTCTGCTCGTCGACGAGCATCAGCATGACGTCTTTCAACGTCGTCTCGCTGATCGCCATGGTGCCGGACAGGGAATGCAGGACGCCGATCTTGACCGTCTCGTCCGCCGCGACGGCGCGGGTCAGACCGCCAAGCGTCCCGGACACGGCCAGGGCGCCCGCGGCCGCGCCGAAGAGGGCCTGCCGGCGATTCGGGAGACGATCCATGCTGACCTCGCTTGCGCTGCGGCCCCGTGGCCGCGGTTCTCTGCGATGCGATAGAAAGCAACATCCGTGCCGGCCGATGTAGGTCGCCATGTCGACCGGATCGCTCCGCCCCGCTATAGGTGGGACGACGATGGGCGCGGTTCCGGGAGGCCGGGGAAGATCGGCCGCCCCGTCGGCGCGCCCGGTCTGCCGCCGCAAGGGCAGGGATGGAGCCGGATGGGCAGCGTCGGCAGCGGGCTGCAGAACTTCCTTCTCGCGCTGTCGGCCCTGTTCTCGATCGTCAACCCGGTCGCGGCCGCGCTGATCTTCGCCCAGGTGACGGCCGACCGCTCGCATGCCGAGCGGCTCGATCTCGCGCGTCGCGTGGGGCTCTATTCGGCGGCCGTCATGCTGGTGTCGCTGTGGGGCGGCGCCTATGTGCTGAACTTCTTCGGCATCACCCTGGCGGCCTTGCGCATCGCGGGCGGCCTCGTGGTGGCGGTGCGGGGCTGGGACATGCTCTCGGCCGCCGAAGCCAACGAGGAACGCAAGCAGGGGCAGGCCTCGCAGGCGACCGGTGCCGCCGACGTGGCCTTCTACCCGCTGACCATGCCGTTCACGACCGGCCCCGGCACCATGGCGGTGGCGATCGCGCTGGGCTCGAACCTGCCGGCCGGCACGCCCGACATGCTGCCCTTCATCCTGGGCTCGTCGGCGGCGGCGCTGGCCGTGGCCGGGATGGTGTGGATCGCCTACAGCTCCGCCGACCGCATCCTTGGCTGGCTCGGCCAGGCCGGCGCCCGGGTGCTGACGCGGCTCTCGGCCTTCCTGCTGCTCTGCATCGGCGTACAGATCACGCTCGGCGGCGTGATCGAGGTGCTGCGCAAGGTGCTGAGGACGTGAGGCGCCACGGGCTCTCGTCAACCCTCCGTCGCCAGATCACGGCGGTCGTCCACCACACTGACGATCTCGACAGCCGTGACCTGACCGTCGTCGGTGTCGGGCTTGGTTTCGTAGAGAATGAGATAGGGGTGCATGACCAGAACGCGACCTCTCGGATGGATGTCCGGCCGGCGTTGACCCATGCGAGGCTGATCGGCAAGCTGCCGAGCCCGCTGTTCGAGGCGGTCATAAAGGCGTTCGGCGGCAGCTTGATGGACCATGCCGATGGTGAGGTAGAGATCAATCAGTTCTTCGCGAGCCAGCCTCGACCAGACGACCTCAACCGGCACGGTCCGAGCTTGCCTTCGCCGCAGCGAGACGTTTGCGGGCCTCGACGCGTACTTCATCGAAGGCGAGGGGACCATGCAGGCCGCTGGCCTTGCCGGCGGCCCATGCTCGCCGCAAGGCCTCCACGTCGGGTTGACGTTGCTGTCGATGGCTGGACCAGAGCTGCACGGCATCGCCGACGGCCTCGCCGGTCGTGGCATATTCACCGGCCTCGACAGCCGCACGGATCTCGGCCACCAGCGGCTCGAGCACCACGACGGTCAGATGTTCCTCGTGCGTCATGCTGGACCCTCTCCTCGTCCGATCATAGCAGCCCTACGCGGTTCCGCCCACCAGCGCCGCATCCGGCACCGTGGCGACATCGGCGACGGATGATCGGGAAGGTGAGTCCAGCCGATGATCCCTATGATCTCGTTCGGGCTGATCGGCTTAACGCGCCATCACGATGGCGATGCCGAGCGCATCGCCGAGCGATCCCCAAGCCCTGTCGGTGGTCACGGCCGGTGCGTCAAGATGTTGGGCGAGTGCGAGACAACAGCGATCCCCGAGCGACAGACCAGCCGAGCGCG
Organism: uncultured Lichenihabitans sp.; assembly: GCA_964249275.1. Classification (GTDB taxonomy): domain Bacteria; phylum Pseudomonadota; class Alphaproteobacteria; order Rhizobiales; family Beijerinckiaceae; genus Lichenihabitans. The sequence continues at coordinate 4,760 of CAXUCF010000040.1, read as the reverse complement.
TTCGTGCCCTGAGACGCCCCGCCATCACGGCCAGGTCACGGTCCAGCGGAACGATCTCGACATCGAGGTCAGCCAGATCCGCCGCGACTTCATCGGTGGGGACGCCGCGGTCGACCAGCTTGCTCACGACCTCGGCATAGTTGACCGCCGAGACAGCCGCGCCGGTCATCACCGCCTCGACCCGTTCGGCGCCTGGCTCCGAGAAGATCAGGCAAAGCAGGGCGGAAGCATCGAGGACATGCAAGGAAACGCTACTCACGTGATGCTTCCGCTCGTCTTTCGGCTATCAACTCCTCAGACACCAAGCCATCGGCCGGAGCATAGGTCTTGAGCTTGTCCTGCAGACGGCGCAGGGCAGACCGCACCGGGCGTATGCGCAATTCTTCTCCGCTAAGTTCGATGAGAATCGTGTCGCCTGTCGCCAAGCCGAGGGCCTTTCGATAAGCGGCTGGCACGAGAATGCGGCCGCCTTCCGCGATCCTGCCTTTCACGACCGGCATGACCTTATTCCCGCCTCTGCACCGGAGAGCAAGGTAAGGCATCTCGGGCCACTCTGCCAGATCGTTCGATCCTGGCAGCCCTACGCGGTTCCGCCCACCAGCGCCGCGAAGCGCGCGAGGTCGACGTTGCCGCCGCTGAGGATCACGCCGACGCGCTTGCCCCGGCAGTCCACGACCCCCGAGAAGGCCGCCGCGGCCGCGAGGCAGCCGGTCGGCTCGACCAGCATCTTCATGCGCTCGGCGAAGAACCGCATGGCCGCGACCAGTGCCGCGTCCGGCACCGTGACGACGTCGGCCACGAGGCGGCGGATGATCGGGAAGGTGAGGTGCCCCAGCGCCTGCGTCTGGGCGCCGTCCGCGATGGTCTGCGGCACCGGGATGTGCACGATGCACCCCTCGCGGAACGAGCGCCGGCCGTCGTCGCCGGCCTCGGGCTCGACCGCGATCACCCTGCAGCCGGGCGACAGCGCTTCGGCCGCCAGCGCCGAGCCGGCCGTGAGGCCGCCGCCGCCGAGGCAGACCAGCAGCAGGTCGAGCGGACCCGTCTCTTCGAGGAGTTCCTTCGTGGCCGTCCCCTGGCCCGCGATGACGTCCGCGTGGTCGAAGGGCGGGACCAGCGCGAGGCCCTGCCGCTCCGCCAGCTCCCGCCCGATGGCCTCGCGGTCCTCGGCATAGCGATCGTAGATCACCACCTCGGCGCCGTAGCCCCGCGTCGCCGCCACCTTGGCGGCGGGCGCGTCATGCGGCATCACGATGGTGACGGGCGCGCCCTGCAGCCGGCCCGCCAGCGCCATGGCCTGGGCGTGGTTGCCGGACGAGAAGGCCACGGCGCCGCGGCGCCGCTGCGCCTCCGGCAGGGCCGCGAGCGCATTATAGGCGCCGCGGAACTTGAAGGCGCCGGCGCGCTGCAGGTTCTCGCACTTGAAGAACAGCGTCCCGCCGACCAGCGCATCGGCGGTGCGCGACGTCAGCACCGGCGTGCGATGCGCGGCGCCGGCGATCCGCGCAGCGGCGCGCGCGACGGCGGCATAGTCGGGCGGGGTTGCGGTCTGATCGGGCATGCGGTCTCCGGAAGGCGCCCTTCGGCTGATGTGACGGCGTCTCTTCGCGATCCTACACTCTCGGCGCGGTCGCGCGACAGGGATGGCCCGCCGCGCCGGTGGCGACGTGCGCCTAT
>CAXUCF010000040.1:1768-3073 GCA_964249275.1 uncultured Lichenihabitans sp. | reverse complement strand
GTTCCGGCGGGACGGCATGAGGGATCCATGACTGCGCATGAGGCCCTGGCGGGCCGGCAAGTTCTGCTGATCGTCGGCGGCGGCATCGCGGCCTACAAGGCGCTCGACCTGATCCGGCGCCTGCGCGAACGCGGCGCCGGGGTCCGGGCCGTGATGACGGAGTCGGCCAAGCGCTTCGTCACGCCGCTGTCGGTCGCGAGCCTCACGGGCGCCCGGGTCTACGACGACCTGTTCTCGCTCACCGACGAGGCCGAGATGGGCCATATCGAGCTGTCGCGCAGCGCCGATCTCCTGGTGGTGGCGCCCGCCACCGCGAACCTCATGGCCAAGATGGCCCAGGGCCTTGCCGACGACCTCGCCTCCACGCTGCTGCTCGCCACCGACAAGCGCGTCCTCTTGGCCCCGGCCATGAACGTCCGCATGTGGCTCCACCCCGCCACGCGCCGCAACCGGGCGATCCTCGCGGCCGACGGCGTGCTGATGGTGGGGCCGGGCGACGGCGTCATGGCCTGCGGCGAATACGGCCCGGGCCGCATGGCCGAGCCGCTCGACATCGTGGCGGCCGCTGCGGCCGCGATCGCGGCCGGCACCACGCTCCCGCTCGCTCGAGATGCCGTGCCGTCCGGAACGCGGCCGCTCGCGGGTCGTCGGGTCGTGGTGACGTCGGGTCCGACCCACGAGCCCATCGATCCCGTCCGCTACATCGCCAACCGGTCCTCGGGCCGCCAGGGACACGCCCTCGCGGCGGCGGCCGCGGCGGCCGGCGCCGAGGTCGTGCTGATCAGCGGACCGGTGTCGATCCCCGACCCGCCCGGCGTGGCCGTGGTTCGGGTCGAGACCGCGCGCGACATGCTGGCGGCCGTGGAGGCGGCCCTGCCGGCGGCCGTGTTCGTGGCGGCGGCCGCGGTGGCGGACTGGCGACCCGCCGCGGCCTCGCAGGCGAAGATCAAGAAGCGCGGCGGCCCCGTCCCGGTCCTGTCGCTCGACGAGAACCCCGACATCCTGGCGGCTGTTTCGCGGCGGGCGTCTGGCCGGCCGGCCCTGGTGGTGGGCTTCGCGGCCGAGACGGACCGGCTGCTCGACCATGCCGCCGACAAGCTCGAGCGCAAGGGTTGCGACATGATCGTGGCCAACGACGTCGGGACCGGGTCGGACGTCATGGGCGGGGCCGACAACGAGGTCCATCTCGTGACGCGGGCCGGCACCGAGCCTTGGCCGCGGCTCGGCAAGGACGAGGTGGCGCGCCGCCTCGTCGCGCGCTTCGCCACCCTGCAGGACGAGGCGCGGGCATGACGGTCGCGGGCC
>CAXUCF010000040.1:0-1758 GCA_964249275.1 uncultured Lichenihabitans sp. | reverse complement strand
GGTGAAGCGGCTGCCCCACGCGCTGGGGCTCGATCTCCCGGCCTACCAGAGCCCTGGCGCGGCGGGGCTCGACCTCGTCGCGGCGCTGCCGCCGGGCCATACGGTCGTGCTTGAACCCGGCAGCCGCGACCTCGTGCCGACCGGCCTCGTGCTCGGCCTGCCCGAGGGCTACGAGGCGCAGGTCCGGCCGCGCTCGGGCTTGGCGCTGCGCCACGGCGTGACCGTGCTCAACGCGCCCGGCACGATCGACGCCGATTACCGGGGCGAGCTGGGGGTCGTGCTGGTCAACCACGGCACCGAGCCCTTCGCCATCACGCGGGGCACGCGCATCGCCCAACTGGTCCTCGCCCGCGTGGCGCGTCTCCACTGGGTCGAAGGCGAGCCCCAGGCAACGCCGCGAGGGGAGCGCGGCTTCGGCTCCACCGGGTTCGGCCCGGACGACGCGCCGGAACCGGGGGCGCCGTGAACCTGCTGCCGGCCCGCAGCCTGCTGGCGGTGGCGGCCGTCGTCGACGTGGCCATGAACGCGCGGGCCGCCCCCGTCTCGGCCAAGGCGCTGTCGGCACGGCACGGGCTCATGCCCCGCCATCTCGAATCCCTGCTGCAGGAACTCGTGCGGGCCAACATCCTGCGGGGATACCGCGGCCCGCGCGGCGGGTACGAACTCGCCCGCGAGCGCCGTCGCATCACGGTGGGCGAGATCCTCCGGGCTGCCGCCCGGGTCGGTGAGGCCGACGCCAAACCGCGTCCGCTCCCGTCCTTCGTGGAGGACGTCGTCGGTCCGGCGCTGCGCGGCGCCAGTGACGCCTTCCTGGCCGAACTCGACCGCACCACGGTCGATGACATGTGCGTGCGGGCCGAGGCTTTCGGGGCCGAGCGCGCCGCGGGCATCGACTTCACGATCTGAGCCCGGACCGCTCTGCGGCACCCCGTACGGAACTCCGGCCGTTGTCGGCCTTTGCGACTCCGGGTTTGCACAAAAATTCATCGTCTCCACGCCCATGACGCATTTTGCAGCGCCGACGCGCCGTGGTAGAGGGCGATCATGCTGTCGACCATCGTGTTCTCTCCGCCGGCGCCCGCCACCGGCGCGCGTCGGTTCGGCCCTCTCCTGCGCACGCTCGCGGCCCTGGTTCCGGCCACGATCGAGGGCGTGGTGCGGGACGTCACGCTGCTGCAGGTCGGCGACGCGGCCGGCATCGCCGGGATCGCCGACGAGGCAGGCTGCCATCTGGTCGAGGAAAAGGATTTCCCCGCTGCCCTGGCCCGCAGCGTCGCGGGGGCGCGCTCGCCCTGGATCTTCGTGGTCAAGGCCGGCACCGTGCCGTCGCGGATCTTCGGCGAGGAGGCGGCCCGTGCCCTCGATGACGAGATCGGCGAGGGCGGCTCCCTGCTGTTGCGTGAGGCTCCCAGTGGCCTCAGCCGCTGGTTCCCGTCGCTGGGCCCCGTGGTCGGCGTGATCCTGCCGCGGGCGAGGCTCGTCGGCGTCCGCTGCGCGAGCTTCGAGGATGTGGTGCGTCAGGCCCGCCCCGCCCGCACCCTGCCGACAGCCGCGACCTGAACCGGGCGGGTTCACAGCCCCGGGACGCGGCGTCCGGAAAGAAGACATGTTCCTTTGGCCTTCTCCGGCCGACGTCGAGCGGCACCCCGTCCGCTGAGAGCAGGGCCAGGGCCAGGTTCGCCGCCGCGATCTCCGCATGCGGCGCGGCCTGCTCCAGGGCGGCGGCGACCTCGCCCTTCAGCTCGGCAGGCGCGACGC
>CAXUCF010000039.1:22738-23921 GCA_964249275.1 uncultured Lichenihabitans sp. | reverse complement strand
GGACGAGATGATCGACGTCAACATCAAGGGCGTCCTCTACGGCATCGCGGCAGCTCTGCCGGTGTTCCGCCAGCAAGGGTTCGGGCATTTCGTCAATATCGCATCGACGGCTGGACTGATCACCAGACCCAACATGGCGGTCTATTCAGGCACGAAATTCGCCGTGCGGGCCATCTCCGAGGGCTTGCGCCAGGAGGCCGGCGACAAGCTGCGCGTCACCATCGTCTCGCCAGGCTTCGTCCACACCGACTTCGTGGACGCGGTCACCAATCCGGAGGTGAAGAGCCAACTCGAGGCCTTCCGCGACAAGGTCGCGATCCCGCCGGATGCGATCGCCCGCGCTATCGCCTTCGCGATCGAGCAGCCGGCCGATGTCGACGTGGGCGAGGTCGTGGTCCGGCCCACGGCGCAAGGGTGACGCCGCCCGGGGCTGCCGGCCGATCGTCTATCCGGCCGCTTCGATCAACTCGATGTCTTTCTTGAGCAGTGTGTTGACGAGTTCGTTCAGCGACATGCCGCGCGCCTCGGCTCGAGCGGCCAGAAACGTGAGAACTTCAGCGTCGAGATGGACGGGGGGCGTCAGCCCCACACCTTGGCTGAAAAACCGGCCACGTTGCGCTTTGGAGAAGTCGTATTCGTCTTTCATGAGTTCTCGCGATATTGCCGCGCCTCGTTGCGCGTGGGACGCCGGGCCGAGATGATACGAACCGCGACGCGATCCGCGTCAAGCTCGGTCCAAGTATGAACAACGAGACGGAGACCGGTCGCAGCCGCGCCCAAGGTGGTCCAGCGTTCCTCGCCGAAGCTGCTATCGTCATCAAGAAGCGACAGGGCGCGAGGATCGACAAAGACCGTCATGGCCTCCTCGAACCGGACGCCATGTTTGGTGAGATTGCTCGCGGCTTTTGCCGGGTCCCAATCAAAGACGATGAAGGCCGTCATGACGAACCCCGATGAATTGCATCGAGCGGCCGGGCAGTCCGTTGCGGTTCGATCGTCGAGGCCACTATACCATGGCCTTGGCGGCCGATGACTCCCGCATCACCCCTTGGTGCGCAGCGTCGAGCGCCCGCCGTCGACGCCGATCACCTGGCCGGTGATCCACGCGGCATCGGGACCGAGCAGGAAGGCCGCGAGCCCGGCGATGTCGTCGGCCTCGCCGAGCCGCCGCAGCGCGTGGGTC
>CAXUCF010000039.1:7285-22728 GCA_964249275.1 uncultured Lichenihabitans sp. | reverse complement strand
GCCACGGCCTTGGCCAGGGCCTCGTTGCGGATGAGGGCGTCGGCCAGCGGCGTGCGGGTGAGGGATGGCGCAACGCAGTTGACCCGCACCTTGGGGGCGAGTTCGGCAGCCAGCGCCAGCGTCAGCCCTTCCACTGCCCCTTTGGCCATGCCGACCGAGGCATGCGCCGCGAAACCCTGGCGCACCGCGACGGTCGAGAACAGCACGACCGACGAACCCTCGACCTCCTTCAGGGCCGGTGCCGCGGCCTTGAGGGCGAGCGCGGCGCCGAGCGCGTTGACGCGCCAATCGCGTTCGAAATCGGCCGCCGTCAGCGCGCCGACCGGCTTCAGGTTGATGGTGCCGACCGCATAGACGAGGCCTGCGAGCCCGCCGTCCTCGGCTGCAGCCGCCACGGCCGCCGCGACGGCGGCCGGATCGGTGACGTCGGCCAGGGACCACGGCGCGGCGATGTCGCGCGCCATCGCGGTGAGCTTGCCGGCGTCACGGCCCACGAGGTGGGGCCGGTCGCCCCGCGCCACGAGCCGCCGTGCGATCGCCGAGCCGATGCCGCCCGTGCCGCCGCAGATGATGATGGATGCCAGCGCCGCCTCCGTGCCTCTGTGCAAGGACCTGACGGCGGAGGGCGTGAAATCAAGGGCCGCGGCGGAATCCCTCATGCCTCTCGTCAGACCGGTTTCCCACGGGTCCGGTGCTTCGGACCATCGCAAGGTCCGCCTCTTGGCCGTCACGCGGGCGGTCGCCCGCCTTCCGGAAGTCGGGTGAGGTTCTGCCGGGACAGGTGGGTCCTGGCACGACCGCGGGCTTGCGTTGATCGCGGGGCGCGATCATGCCCTATGGCACCGTATGGGTCCTTGCGCGCCGTGAGCCGCGCCTCCCGCGTGAACCCTCCATCCGGGCTCGGAGACGAAAAATGAAGTTCTTGGTGACCTATCGGGAGCGACGCGCCGACTTCGATCCGGCCGCCGCCCAGCGCCGTGCCGCCCGTCTGCTGACCGAGCGCGCCATGCCGGCCGGTCTCAAGGTTCACGAGCTCCTGTCCCGCATCGGCGGCGGCGGCGGCTATGCGGTGGTCGAGACGACCGAGGCCGATGACCTCCAGCACCTGGCCGGGCTGTTCATGGCCTACGAGTGCCGGATCGAGCCCGTGATCGACCTGTCGTTCAACGAGGCAGCGCGCCCCGGCGTCAAGGCCGAAGGTGCCGCCCCGGGCGACCACGTCACCTTGCCCGAAATGCCGCCCTCCGAGCCCCACGAGGGCGCTTTTTCGGGCGACGACGTCTACGATACCGAGGACTGAGCAGTCACGACCGGTCGGCGCGGCGCGGGATCGCGAGGTAACCGAGCCGCTGCACCTCCTGTCGCGCCTGGGCCAGGATGTCCAGTGCAGTCCCGGCCATCCCCAGGGCTGCACCCGACCCCATGAGGCCGAGCGACAGGCAGGAGGCCGGGCAGAGCCGCAAAGTGGCATGCCAGTCGTGGATCGCGAGGAACGGCAGCGCCGCCACGATGCCGGCCGCCAACAGGGCGAGGCCCGCGAGGCCGAAGACGCGCCGTGGCCGTTCGTTCACCAGAAGCCACCCCACGAGCCTCAGCAGCCTCACGACCGAACGGGTGTCACAGCCGCTGCCCGTCTGCCACGGCGCGCTCGGGCGGCCGACGGCTGCCACCTCGCCGAGCGGCATGCGCAGCTTGAGTGCGTGAAGCGTGAGGGTCAACGCCGCGTCGAGGTCGCCCGTTTCGGCCTGATAGGATCTCGCGAAACGCCTCGAGCAGCCCTTGTAACCCGACATCATGTCGGTGCCGCCCCGCCCGAACAGGAAGTCCGCCGCCCAGTCGAGCACCCGTTCGCCGACGTCCGGTGCGGGGTCGCCCGACAGGCGCTGCCGCGCGACATTGACGAAGTCGCGGTCGCGGTTCTCGATTTCGGCCACGATCAACGGGGCCAAGCAGGGATCGCATCGCTCGCCATCGGCCAGGACGAAGATGTCGGCGTCGATCTCGGCGAACACGCGTCGGAGAAGCCCGTTCGGGTTGGCTGCGACGGCAAGGCGCGACACGGCCCCGGCCGTTTCCGCCGCGGCCGCGCAATCGGGCTCACAGCCGCCATGATAGAAGTAGACGTCGGCTCCGGGCAGCACGGTCCCGAAACCGCGCACGGCCGCCGCGAGAGGACCCGGCGCGCTCCAACCCGTCAAAACCACGGCGACCTGCGGCACCCGCCGCACGGGCATCGGTTGGCGGAAAGCCGCTGGGCTCGTCACCGTCGCGGAACTCCGCGACTCCGCGACGGGCTTGGTCGCCGTCAGAACAGGCATGGACTCTACGCGCCTCGCCGATGATCGACCGTCACGATAAAGCCGCAACCTTAACGATTTGCCGGTCGACGACCCGGCGGGAAGGACGTCCAAGGGCGCCCGCGTCGCGGCCGGTCAGCCCTTCACGCGGGCCTTGCGGGCCGCGTAGCGCGCATCGCGCGCCGCCTTGCGATCGGCTTCGTCGGCCAGGATGCGGGCGGCACGCTCCAGCCGTGCCGATTCCGCAGCGGCTTTCTCCTGCTCGAGCACGGCCTGTCGCTCGGCGGCTGCCGCCGCGGCCGCGGCCTCCTTGGCGGCCTTCTCCTCGGCTTCGCGCGCCAACTGGAGGCGGCGCGCTTTTTCCTTTTCGGCCACACGCTTGGCACGCGCCGCAGCCACAGCCTCGCGCTCGGCCTGCCTGCGCAATACGTCCGGATCATCGTCGGCGGGCTTGGCCTTCAGCTTCTCGACCAGGGCCTGCTTGGCCGTCGCAGCGGAGGTAATGCGGTCGGCGAAGTTTGCGTTGTTGAATCTACCCACGGTTGGTCCATGTTCGAGTTCGGCCAGGCTCGGAAACGTCCGCGGTGCGCAGCCGCAACAAGGCGCCCCCTGACCACCGGGCGCACCCATGATATAAGGGCGGCGCCGCTTGGTGAAAAGCTCCGGCCGATGACATCGCCCCGATCCGGTGGAAATATGGTGAGGGCGACCGGACGTCCGGCCGACATGGGGACCGACGGGGATGCGACGGGTGGCAAGCGGCACGGGCCGGGACGGCATCGAGGACTCGTGGGGGAAGGCCCGTTCGGCCATCGGTACGGCGGCGCGCTACGCGGCTGGGGCCACGGATCCCGTCTGCGAAACGCGTCGGATCCTCGAGGCGATCACCGGGGCCGCGCAGCGTTCCGTCTTCACGCTCACGATGCCGGATCGGGCCAGGGCGGAGGCGCATGAGTCCGCGATCCGCTGGCGGGAGGGGCGCCCCCGGGGTTTTCTCGACGGGATCGCGATCGCTTGGAAGGACCTGTTCGACCTTGCGGGCGAGGTGACCATGGCCGGGTCGCGCGTTCTCGAAGGCGAGCCGGCGGCCGAGCGCGACGCGGACCTCGTCGCGCGACTCGCCGAAGCCGGCGCGGTCGTGGTCGGGCGGGTCAACATGACCGAATTCGCCTATTCGGGGCTGGGCCTCAACCCGCACCGCGGGACGCCCGTCAATCCCTGGAGTCGCGACGCGCCACGCGTTCCCGGCGGATCCTCGTCGGGCTGCGCGGTTGCGGTCGCGGCTGGCCTGGTGCCGCTATCCATCGGCAGCGACACGGGCGGATCGGTCCGTATCCCGGCCGCGTTCAACGGCATCGTGGGTTACAAGACTTCGGGTGGGCGCTGGCCGATGGGCGGCGTCTTTCCGCTGTCGCGCACGCTCGACACGCTCGGGGTGTTCAGCCGCTCGGTCGCCGACGCGGTCGTGGTGGATGCCGCGGCGCGCGGGCTCGCGGCGCCCGATCTGCGGCGGGGCTCGCTCGCCGATCTGCGCCTGATCGTGCCGACCAATGTCGTGCTGGACGCGCTCGAGCCGGCCGTCCTCGACAATTTCGAAGCCGCGCTCGGCCGCCTCGCAGCGGCCGGGGCGCGGGTCGAGCGGCGCTCCATTCCGGCGTTCGACGCCGTGATGGCCCTCAACGCCCAACACGGCGCTCTCGCTGCGGTCGAGGCCCATGCGCTCCACCGCGAACGCATCGCGTCCGAGGCCGCTTCACGGATGGACCGGCGCGTGGTGGCGCGCCTGCGCGGCGCAGCCGCGATCCCGACCGACAGCCGGCGGATCATCCGCGAAACCCGGACCCGCCTGGTCGGTGAAGCCGCGGCCTTGTTCGACGATCACACGCTCGTGGCCTTTCCGACCGTGCCCCATGTGGCGCCCGCGATCGCGGCCCTCGAAGCCGACGATGCCCTTTTCGTCAGCACCAACACCAAAACGCTACGCAACACGATGCTTGGCAACATGCTGGACTGGTGCGGCATCTCGATCCCATCCGGCTTCGGCGAGGCCCACCTCCCCACGGGCCTGCTGCTGTCCGGTGGCCCGGGCCGCGACGACCACATGCTGGCGACCGCGCTGGCGGCCGAGGACCTGGTCCGGGGCCCGGCGGACTTTCGCCCCCCTTTGACGTGAAGCGCGGGGCAGGATCGGTGTTACCTGCCGAGACCTGGAGCGACCGTGGCGTCCGCAGGCCGGGGTTGAGGCAAGGATCGAGCGGCGGAAGCGCCCCGGCACCGAGATCCGCTCCTGCTGTTCAGACCGGTCGGTACGGCGTGATGGCGGGATGCGTGTGGGAAACGTCGTCCGTGCTGCCGAAGCCGTGCATCCGCAACGCCCATTGAAGTCCGACGATGGCGCCTTTGGCGCTCGGCAGGAAAGCCAGCGACAGTAGGATCGTCACCGGGAACCAGACCGCTACATTGAGCCACATCGGCCAAGCGTAAGCGAGATCGACCGCCAGCACCAAGGCGACGATGAGATGGCCGACCACGAAAATCGTGACATAGGGCGGCGCGTCGTCGGCGCGCTGGTGAGACAGATCCTCGCCGCAGGCCGGGCAATGCTCACTGATCTTGAGATAGGCCCGGTACAACCCACCCCTGCCGCAGCACGGACATCGGTGTAGCGCGCCCCGCAGCATGGCCCGGAAAAGATCGCGCCCGTCGGCCGGAGCCCCGGGCCCGTATGACTCGCCGCCCCCGCGCTCGACCATATTCGTCATGTTGAGGATCCCGAATGGGGCCGCGCCCCACCAGGATCATATAGGCGCTGCGGGACGATGCGTCACCGACGCGCCAACAGGACCTCGCTCACTTGATGACGAGACGCGCGACCTGCCAGGCCGAACGGCTGTAGAAGATCTGGCTCTTGAGTTCGGCTTCGCTGTCGTAGGGATAGACCACGAACAGCGGGCCCTTGTCCTTGACCGGCATATATTCGCCGTTGCGCTTCAGCGCCAGGATGGCGTGATGCTTGCTGAAATCCTCCATCGGGATCTCGGTCGTGTAGTCGTTGAGCGCGTAAGCCACGACACGCTGGCCTTTGGCCCCCACGTCGGCCATCAGCTTCTCCATCGGCACGCCCTCGAACTTCATCGGTCCCTTGTACCAGGGCGTCGTCGTCTCGATCGTAACCATGCCCATCTTCTCCAGCATGGCCCGGTCGAACTGGGCCGTATCGCCCACGTTCTTGTTGGTGATCTCGCCCGAGATGGTGAGGATCGGCTTGTCTGTCGGGGTGCCCAGGCTGTCTGCCCGGGCGGCCTGCAGGCCAAACAATCCGGCATAGGCCAGAGCCGCGACTCCGGCCCACGTCGACAATGCATTTGCCATGGTTCATCATCCTCGCAGATCGCGTTCGCGTCGGGCCCGATCGTGACGTATGATTTCTTAACGAATCAAGAAGGCGGAAGGGCCACGGAGCCTGCATCGAGCCGCCGTAATCTTAACTTCATGGTTGACGGACCATAAGTGCGGACGGCAACGCGGGACGGAGAAGGGCATGAACAAGGTCTCGGACGGATGGAGCGTCGCCAGCCTGGGCAACCAACCGGTTGTCGGCTTCATGAGCGACAGCGAGAAGACGGCCATGATGGCGGCCGCCGCCCGTAAGATCGAAGAACTCTTCGACGTCCTGCTGATCGATCATCGCAACGACCACAACACCCGTGAAACGCCGGTGCGCGTCGCCAAGATGTTCGTCGAGGAAACCATGCGGGGCCGCTTTGCCTCTCCGCCCAAGATCACCGAGTTCGACAACGTCGAGCGTTGCGAACAGCTGATCGTGACCGGGCCGCTCGACGTGCGATCGACCTGTGCCCATCATCTCATGCCCATCTACGGTCATGCGATGGTCGGCGTCCTGCCGTCGCGCGACGGCAAGATCATCGGTCTTTCCAAATACGACCGCATCGTCGACTATTTCTCCTCGCGGCTGCAGATCCAGGAAGAACTCGTCAAGCAGATCGAGCACTTCATCGTGGAGAACACCGAACCGCGCGGCCTCGCTGTCAGAGTGAGCGCCGTTCACATGTGCAAGAGCCATCGCGGTGTTCGAGCATCGCGGGCGAGCCGCATGGTCAATACGACCTATTACGGCGAGCTGGCCACGAATCCTCAACTGAAGGCGGAGTTCCTGCAGGAATGTGCGATCCTCGAGCGCAATGCGGACTGACCAGCCGCAAATGACGCGCGAGGCCGGCATCGTGGACCAGGGGCTCGACCCCGTCGGCCCACCCCCCGAAGGGCAGCGCGGCATCTATCGCTCGACCAAGACCTACGACCACAACGAGGGCCTGTCGTGCTGCTTCCGGCAGTGGCGGGCCGATCACTCCCATTGCCGATTGCTGCACGGCTACGCCCTGGCGTTCAAGTTCGTGTTCGCGGCTCATGTTCTCGATGTGCGGCATTGGTGCCTGGATTTCGGCGGCTTGAAGCCCGTCCGGCAATGGCTGCACGAGATGTTCGACCACACGCTGATCGTGGCGGCCGACGACCCCGAACGGCCCAGGCTTGAGGAACTCGGTCGGGCCGGCCTGGCGGACATTCGCGTGATGCCGGCCGTCGGATGTGAGGCGACTGCCCGTTTCGTTTACCTGCGGGTAAACGAGATGGTGCAGAAAGACACGCAAAGTCGCGTTTGGGTCGACAGTGTCGAGGTCAGGGAGCACGGCGGCAACTCCGCCATCTTCTCCCTCACCTGAACGATACCCGATCTTCGTGGAGGGGATCTGTCGGTCGAGCAGGGGAAATCTACGTGTGGTCGGTTAGGACCGGTAAGGTCGTCTTCGTCGCAATGATGTTCGGCCTCCTGATCGCGGCCGTGAACGTGTCGTCGCTCATTGCCCAACGGCAGGACACGCTGAAGGACGTGTCCCGCTATAATATCTGTTGGCTGGCCAGCCAGGCGAGCGCGGAATTCACGCGGCTCGAGGAGAAGATCGCGGCCGCCAACATTCCGGGTTCCACCGTCGACATCGACGACGTGCATCTGCGCTACGACATCCTGGCCAACCGGTTGTCCGTCATGGACGATGGCGAGTTCAAGGAGTTCGCCGACCGTGACCCCGAGCATGCCGTGGTCGTGAAGGATCTGGGCGAGGTCATCGCAAAGCTCCAGCCGATGATCGACGACATCAAGAAGCCGGGTGTCGGCGAGGCCGCCCTGTCGCTTCTGTCGCCGCTGGATGCGAGGCTGGCGCAGCTCGCCGCCGCGACCAACCGGTTCGGCAGCGAGAGGGTCGCGGAGGATCAGCACGAACTTGTCAGGCTTCACTGGATCTTCTCGGGCGTGGTGGCCGGGCTGTTCGCCTTCGGCGCGGCCCTGCTGCTGCTCTCCGGCTGGCACAACCGGTTGCTCAGCCGTGCTCGCGACAGTCTGCACGGCCTGGCTCAGGATCTGCGCCAAGTGTCGGCCGGGCTGGAGCGCGCCAACTCCGAGGTCAGGACCGTCAATGATCAGTTGCAGACGCGCAACGAGATCCTCCAGCGCCGCGACCGCGAGATGGGCATCCAGAACAAGCGCTTCGATGCCGCCCTGAACAACATGTCGCAAGCGCTTTGCATGGTGGACGCCAGCGACCGCCTGGTCGTCTACAATCAGCGCTTCGCCGATCTGTTCGCGCTCGAAGTGGCGCCGATACCCGGTATCCTGTTCACCGACCTCATCGAACTTGCGTCGAGCGCGCAGTTGAAACAGGTCCATGCCCGCCAGCGGGGGCTGGCGGCAGACGGCCCTGCGGTCGGATTCGACCACGAAATGACCGACAGTCAGACCATTTCCGTATCGCACCAGCCCATACCCGAAGGCGGCTGGGTGGCGACCTACGAGGACATCACACAGCGCCGGCAAGCCGAGGCCCAGATCACCTATCTCGCCCACCACGATTCCCTGACCGGTCTCGTCAATCGCGTCTTCTTCGGGCAACAGCTCGACTCGGCCCTGGCCCGCATTGCCCGGCGGGGCGGGCGTTTCGCGGTGCAATGCCTCGACCTCGACGGCTTCAAGGATGTGAACGACAGCTTCGGCCATCCGGTCGGCGACGCGCTGCTGCGCGAAGTCGGCCGGCGACTGGCCGCCAATGCCCGAGAAGGCGATGTCGTGGCGCGGCTCGGCGGCGACGAATTCGCCATCCTCCAAAGGGATGTCGGCCAGGGCAAGGAGGACATCCTGGCCGCGAGGTTGACCGAGGTGCTGGCCGAGCGCTTCGACATCGACGGCCTGGAGATCTTCATCACGACGAGCATCGGCATCGCCGTGGCGCCAGCCGACGGCACCACGGGCGACGAACTCATGAAGAATGCCGATCTGGCGCTCTACCAGGCCAAGCTCGGCGGCAAGAACATGTTCCGTGCCTTCGAGGCCGACATGGATGCGGCACGGCGGATCCGGCGGAGCCTGGAAGGCGACCTGCGCAAGGCCCTGGCTAACCGTGAGTTCGAGGTCTATTTCCAGCCGATCGTCGATGCCCGCCGCATTGCCATCACCGGCTTCGAAGCCCTGCTGCGCTGGCACCATCCCGTGCGCGGCATGGTGTCGCCTGGCGTGTTCATCCCGATCGCCGAAGAGATCGGCGTCATCTCCGAACTCGGCGAGTGGGTGTTGCGCGAAGCTTGCGCCCAGGCCGTGCTGTGGCCGGGCAACCTGACTGTCGCGGTGAACCTGTCCCCCGCTCAGTTGAAGTCCAAGGTCTTGCTCGATATCGTCAAGGATGCGTTGCTGCGGTCGGGCCTGGCGCCCACCCGGCTCGAACTGGAGATCACCGAAAACGTGCTGCTTTCCGACAGCGACGGCACGCTCGCGGTTCTTCACGACATCCGGTCCTATGGCGTCCGGATCGCCATGGACGATTTCGGTACCGGCTATTCGTCTCTGAGCTACCTGCGGCGTTTTCCCTTCGACAAGATCAAGATCGACCAGTCTTTCGTGCGGGAACTGTCGAGCCGCCCCGATTGCATCAAGATCGTGCGATCCATCGCGGCGCTCGGGGCGAGCCTCGGCATGACCACGACGGCCGAAGGCGTCGAGACCCTCGAGCAGTTCCAGCAGCTGCAGGAAGCCGGCTGCGACCAGGTCCAAGGCTTCCACTTCGGCAAGCCGCAGCCCGTCGGGTCGCTGGTCTTCACGCTCGACCGGTCCACCTTGGCGGCCCCGGCCGCGGCGGCTCACGCCGCCTGAGGCTGGGCGTCTCACGGAGGCCGGCGCATGTCCTGGCGGCGCATCGGCATGGCGTCGAGGGCGGGAAGCAGCATGTTCCGAGCGAGCGGCTGAGCGGAGCGGCGAACATGCGGCGCTGCACCGCAAGGCCGGGGTCCCGCCGCGAGGGCGCCAGCGCCACAACGATGCGGTAGGCTCCACGATAGGCTGCGAGGGGATCCGTCCCGGGTCCCGCCGCTCCAGCTCGGGCCGTGGCCAGCATGATCGGGATGGTCAGGACCGCGAAGGCTATCCCCATGATGGACGGGACCATGGCAAGCGCGCCTCCGTTCGGCCTCGGCAGCCCGGTCGACGCGGCGCGACCGGCCGGGTTCGCCGCCAAGGCCGCGGATTCCTGCTTTCGCCGCAAAGCGTGGGCCATCTGCGGACCATGACGCCGAAGCCCTCGCCCGCCCAAACTCCTTCCGATCATTTCGATGGCCGGCGCTTTTTCAACCCCGGGGTCGACGTCGACCGGAGTTTCGCCGACCTGTGGCGGTGGCGCCGCTCCGGGCAGCGCGTGGCATGGCCCGAGCGGGTGGCCTCCACGCCGGCTCCCCCGCCCCCACGCCAAGCAGGGCCGGGGGAGGTTCTCCTCACCTTCATCGGGCAGGCTACGGTCCTGATCCAGGTCGACGGATGCAACATCCTCACCGACCCCATCTTCTCGAAGCGCGCAAGCCCCGTGTCCTTTGCGGGACCTCTGCGGGCACGGCCGCCCGCAATAGCACTCGAGGCCCTGCCGCGCATCGATGTCGTCCTGCTGAGTCACAATCACTACGATCACATGGACGGGCCGACCCTGCGCCATCTCCAGGACCGCTGGGCCCCGGTGATCGTCACGGGGCTCGGCAATGCCCGGATCCTGACGCGGCTCGGCGTGCACAAGACGGTCGAACTCGATTGGTGGCAGGCCTGCGCGCCCATGGGAGGTGTCGACGTCACCTTCGTTCCGGCCCAGCATTGGTCGAGCCGCACGCCCTTCGACAGGCGTCGCACCTTGTGGGGCGGACACGTGGTCGCGGTTGCGGGCACCCGCATCCTGTTTGCTGGGGATACCGGATACGGCCCGCATTTTCGAAGCATCGGGCGCCTGCTACGGCCCGACGTCGCGCTGCTCCCCATCGGAGCCTATGAACCGCGCTGGTTCATGAAGGCCCAGCACATGGATCCGAGCGACGCCGTACAGGCCCATCTCGACCTCGCTGCCGACCTCAGCCTCGGCATTCACTGGGGTACGTTCCAACTGACCGACGAAGGCATCGACGCCCCACGCGACGGACTCGTGGCGGCCAGGCAGGCCGCGGGCTTGGCCGAAAGTGCTTTCCGGGTGCCCGAGCCCGGCGCCACCCTGGTGTGGCGGCAACGCTCCCCGACGGCTACGCTCGCCGAAGAAGCGGTGTAAGCTGAGCCATGAAGACCCGCCGGGAGCCTGCGCTCGATCCGGCGTGAGGGGAACGAGAGGGGAGCCGATCATGCGCGTGCTTGTGATTGCCGCGTCGGTGCTGCTGGGGTCCGTGCCGCTGGCCGGGGCGCAGTCGGGGGCGACAGGTTCCGGCTGCAACGCCGCGCCGGCTGCGCCCGCGACGCAGCCGAGCAAGGGCCCTGGCGCCGGGACCGATCCGGGCAGCTCGGGCAGCACCGGCTTCTCGGGCGCGGGCCTCGGCGGGGCCTACACCGGTACTTCGCCCGCCGGCCCGACGGCATCCTCGCCTTCCGCCCAGCCCGCGACAGCGAGGGGGCTCGATCCGATCTCATCGACGCCCAAGGTCGCCGACGCCGGCAAGTGCTGACGCGCCCAGGTCCATCGGTGGGCTGATGGACCGCTGCGGGGAGATCGGCCCGAGGTCGTCGCCGACGACAAGGGCCCGTGCCGCCGCGTCGAGCACGAAAGCTGGTAGGACATGGAGGCTTTCGGGTCGGCAGCACCGCGGCCGCCATCCCTCGACGACGTGGCGCAGGTTCGGGTCGTGCAGCCGCGGTTCGACCTCCACGGCCGTCGCTGTAGGGTGGGTCCGCGCTCCCCGGTCGACATGGCGTCAATGCACCGAGACCGGCTCGCGGGCAGGCCGCTGAGGCTCCATTGCGATGTGTGCCGCTCTTTGCTGGCCGCTGCGGCAACCGGGCTTGGGCGCGTTCGAGGCGGCTTTCGCCAGCCCTCGGCGCCGATTCCGATCGCAATCTCGGCAGCTGCCTGCGGCCGAATGTCTCAAAAATTCTGCGGAACTTATGCTCCCGCTACGAGCGAAGGCGGGTGCTGAACGCATGTTCATCCACTGTCCTGCGTCCGGAGGCTTCGAGCCCCGGGGTCGGAGGCCGCCTGTGAACCCTATTCCCCGTTTCTTGGGCAGGGACTCGGGAGGACCCACGCGCTCCATGTCCTATTTTTGTGACACCCAGGCCTTTACAGTATCTCCAAGTAAAACCCACTTACTCGATGTATAGTCGCCTACGTCGCTTCGAGGACCAGAAACCGTGGCCCGATGCGTGTATGCTCGCAAGATCAAGGCCAGCTTGTGGGTTGTAGATCGCCTCTATCATGCCCTTGGAATCCATCCACATTGTCGCCCCAAACCGACCTATGTTGCCGGACCGTTCGAAACGGAACGGGAATGTTTGATAGTGAAACTGAGAATTGCTGTGTTGCCGGCCCTCATGGTTGCCGCCTGGCTCGCGCCTTCGGCAGCCGAAGCTCATGTGCATCGCATGCACCACACCGCTCAAGGTGCTGGACTTGCGTCGTGGTACGGGCCCGGGTTCCGCGGCCATCGGACTGCGAGCGGTGAGCGCTTCAATACGGGAGCCTTGACGGCGGCCCATCGTTCGCTGCCGTTCGGTACGCGTGTGCGGGTCACCTGCGGCCGGACTGGCCGCTCCGTCGTGGTGCGGATCAACGATCGCGGCCCTTACGCCTTCGGGCGGATTATCGACCTGTCCTACGCGTCTGCCCGCGCCATCGGCATGACCGGCACCGACAGGGTGACGCTGGCACGCTTGTGAGGGCTTGAGCGTACGGCACGAGGCTCGGCCGCATCGCTGGGGGGATCGTCGTGAAGCCTCCCGATCCGGGAATAGCAGGGTTGCCGCGCTGCAAAAAATGGGCATGTTGCGGTGCAATATCCGCCAGTTCTCTTATGTAACTATGGCGCGGCGCAACCCGGCGCCGAGTCCGGCTGCTCTTCCCGGCAGCACGGTCGCTAGACCAAACGGCGCGGAATCCGTCATTTCGAATGGCGGGTTTCGCCCGACCGACAAGAAGAAGATGATGCGTATGATCGCCAAACTAGCCCATGTCGGCATCCATGGACAGCGCTCGCCGCTGTCGGACGTGATCGATCACGTCAAGCGGGCCTGCTCCGTTAAATCCTATCGCCGCAGCGCCCGCCCGCTGCAGGATCTCGACAGCTGGTCCGATCAGGCAGAGGTCGCCTATTACGAAGACTGCCTGTCCGGGCGTTGTCTTTGACGCTTCGCGCGTCACAAGCGCCTGCCCCGCAGGCGCTTGTGCAGGCATAGGGTGGCCCAGCCTTCAAGGTCGGCCCGGGACCGCAATGCGAATCCCTGGGCCGCGTAGCTCGACAGGACGCCCGAGACGTCGCGCGGGAGCAGGCCCGACAAGATGAGGTCGGCGCCGCGTGCCGCATGGGCCGCCACGCTGGGCGCGAGGCTCCGGAGCGGCTTCGCCAGGATATTGGCCAGCACGAGATCGTAGGGCGCGTTGTCCCGCAAGACCGGATGCCGCATCCCGGTGGCCCTGACCGGCCTGACCCATGGGCCGACGCCATTCATCACCGCATTGCCGCGGGCGGCCGCGACCGCGGCGGCATCGAGATCGCTGCAGGCGACTGCGCGATGCAGTACCTTGGCGGCCCCCATGGCCAGGACGCCGGTTCCAGTGCCGAGGTCGAGCACGCGTCGCGGTCGGCGGCGTTTCAGGACGGAGTCGAGAGCCAATAGGCAACCGCGTGTCGTCCCGTGGTGTCCTGTTCCGAAGGCCAAAGCGGCCTCGATCTCGAGCGCGACGTCGTTCGGCCGGACAACGGCGCGATCATGACCACCATGCACCAGGAATCGGCCGGCGCGAACCGGCGCGAGGCCGGCCAAGCTCCGCAAAACCCAATCCTGACGGGCGATGTCTTCGGTGACGATCGTGGCGGCCAAGTCCACCCCGACGATGTCGGCCAGCAAGGCACGAACCTGACCCACATCCACGCCGTCACCGAGGTAGATCTCGACGGTCCACGGCTTCGGGTCGAGGAGGCTGGCTTCATCCTCGAAAGCTGCCCAGGCCGTGGCGGCGGGATCGAAGACATCGACCACGATGTCGGCTGCAGCGCGGGCCTGCTGTTCGTTGCTGGCGAAGCGCAGGAGTCTGGTGGCGTCGTTGGGGGGAAGACCTTCCAGCATGGATGCCGCCGAGGTTCTCGCGGACCTCGATCCTTTTTCGAGCCCTCATTGGTCGCGCTACGGACCTCCAGCTGGCCGAAGAGAACTCGCAATGCGCTCTAGGGCGATGATGTCGGCTCACGCAGCCACCATCCTGTGGTGGGCCGCGTAAGACCGACAGTCCGACCGGACTCAGCCGTTGGTCTTGGCGGCTTTCTTCTTGGCACCGTGATGGCCAACCGCACAACCGGCCGCTGCGCCCAGCATGCCATGGCCCGCCATATGCCCCGCAATGCCGCCGACGGCGGCACCCGTGAGGCACCCAGCGGACGCCGTTGCGACGGAGCCAAGCAACGCCAATGCCGCGACCGAAACGATGATACCACGCATGATGCTCTCTCCCAGCCGTGACGAGCCGCTGAAGCTTAAGTCTTGCAACCCTCACATCGTTCAACGCCCAAATGGCCGAACCGTTCACCATGGCGGCGGGCCGCATGACAATGGTTCGCCGCCGCACCGGAGAACTCCCGCCCAACCGGACACGCGTCTTGCCCTTCGTCACGACAGGACGGCCCCGACCCGCCCCGTGTGTCGGTCTGACCCGCCGGAGGCGGTCGATCGGCGGTCCAGGGGGGCTGCGTGTTTCGGCGGGCCGATCGGGCCTGCACCGGTCGACCCTGGACTTTCAAGCAGGAGTGGTCACATTGGTCACCGAGGATCCGTGCCGACGGGCCTCGGCCCGCGGCCACGGTAGGTGGGCGGACCAACACCTTTGTCTCCAGCGCATAGACCCCGTCCATGTCCATTGCCGCCGCCCCGCTGCCGCCTTCCGCCCTGGGTCTCGATGACATGCCGATCCAGGGGAAAGCGCGCGGCGGTCCCGCGATCAGCCACGGCCGGCTCGACAACGGCCTCGAGATCGTGGTGATCCCGGACCATCGTGCCCCGGTGGTCACCCATATGGTGTGGTACCGCAACGGCTCGGCTGACGATCCGATCGGCAAGTCGGGCATCGCGCACTTCCTCGAACACCTGATGTTCAAGGGCACGGCGACCCATCCGCAGGGCAGGTTTTCGGAGGCCGTCGCGGAACTCGGCGGACAGGAGAACGCGTTCACGTCCAACGACTACACGGCCTATTTTCAGCGCATTGCCAAGGAGCATCTCGGCACGTTGATGGCCTACGAGGCCGACCGGATGACGGGCCTGGTCCTCAGCGACGAGATCGTGGATCCCGAGCGCGACGTGGTCCTCGAAGAGCGACGCATGCGGACCGATACCGATCCCTCGTCGCAACTCAGCGAGACCGTTCAGGCCACGCTCTTCACCCATCATCCCTACGGAAAGCCGATCATCGGCTGGAAGCATGAGATCGAGACGCTCGATCGTCGTGACGCCTTCGATTATTACCGTCGCTTCTACACGCCCGAGAACGCCATCCTGATCGTGGCCGGGGATGTCGCCTTCGACGATGTCAGGCGCCTCGCCCAGGATAGCTACGGCAAGATCCCGGCGCGGGGCGCGCC